>CAYTXF010000088.1:0-12599 GCA_964440745.1 uncultured Bacteroides sp. | reverse complement strand
CGCAGATGAACACGGATTGAAGAATAATCAGTGTTCATCTGTGCTCATCAGTGTTCATCTGTGCTCATCTGTGCTCATCTGTGTTCATCTGCGTTCATCTGCGTTCATCCGCGTTCATCCGTGTTCATCTGCGTTCATCCGCGAAATCTGCGGTCGTAATCAAATCCGTGTCTCCGTGTCTCCGTGGTGAATTTCACGCTATTGGGTGATAGGGGTTTCTACGGGATCGTTATTGGCCCAGTTGGTGTTGCAGGTCACGTTGAAGGCCACGGTGCTCTCTCCGGTAACATCGCCGAGGAGGATGGTGTGGTAGTTGACATTAACCGGCACATTGGTCACAGTGATTTCCTGACCCAGGCTGCCTGAGATTTTGAGATCCTGGTTGCCATCACTTGTAGTGTTTACAAGAGCGTAGCATGAGAAGAGGGTCACGCCGTTGTCGCCTTCTGTCTGCGCTGTGCTGATTTTGGCTTCGGTGACTTCGGCGATGGCGTAGGAGTATGAGTGAGCGGAGGTCACATTGCTGCTTCCGGTGGGAGCAACAAGGCTCATGGTGCTTACATCATAGACAGATCCTACCTCCATTCCGCTGAGGGTGAGGGTTTGGGCCGGTAGAGCGGTAGTGGTGGCCAATGTAACTTTAGCGACAACGTGGGAGAGGGTGGCTGAAATGGCTGCGCCATTTTCATCAGAGTATTTGTAGGTGGTCTTTTCTGTGCCATTGACGGTGAACTTGTTGGCAGCCCATGCGATGCCAGCATCGGCACCATCGGCGAGTGTTACTTTCTTGAGATCAGTTGTGGTGTAGACCGAACCGTTGTCAGCCCAGAAGAGCAGGGTGTAGCTTTTGTGCTTGTAGAGGCTGAGATTGGCTGAGAACTCATTAGGACCTGCGGAAGTTAGAGCAACCACCTTGTCGCCTACCTTTTCGGTGCCGGAAGCTTGGTCGATGATCTGCACGAAGCAGCGAGAGGCGGCAGCGTCAGCGACACCAAGAACACGGGATTGCGAGGTGAGGTCGAGGCCTGCGGTGATGGTGACATTCACCATGTCGTCGTTGGCAGCAGGAGCAGGCTCATTGCTGCTGCATGATGCGAGCGCCATTGCAGCTCCCGCAATCACAAAATACTGAAATTTTTTCATCTTTTAAATTTGTATTTGGGTTAATAAAATGGTTATTTGTCTCGTACAGGTCGGATATGGAATCCAGCAAAATAATTTTGTTTTTTTTCATAACTAATTATGGGTTGATGCGGACAAATGTAGTATTTTTGAGTGGCATCATAGGAATTAGCAGTCCAGTAATAATTTCCACCTATTTCAGTTGTGCCAGACAATGTAAAAGTTTGGGGAAGATAAATGAATTTGCCCGTTGTAGGATTTGTCATTGTAGTATTATTACCTGAGTCTATAGACCTTTGCAATGTCATAAGTTCTTTCCATTCCGCAAGGGTTGGAACTCTCCACCCGTTACCTAACAATGCAGTAGCTGCATCATCCTCAGAATGTAAATTATCAGTATAATTATAATTGCCGGTATAAGTATTTTGAGTGGCATTGTCGGTAGGGTCCAAAGATCCCCACTGATAATAGTTTCCTTTTTCTTCTGGTGTTAATGCTCCAAGGTTGCATTTTGCCCAGATTACGGAGAGACCAAGGTCGACTTCGGCATCAGTGTCAAGGATTTCATCTTCCTCCGGATCGTAATTGACAAGCTCATCATTGAGCCAGGTGTCCGAAACCTCGGCGGTTACACTTACCTGGGCTTGGCCCGAGATGTCGCCCACAAGTTTGGTGTGAGTGTTAAGAGCAATTGGCACATTTGTCACCTCGATCTCCGGAGCATAGGCATACTTGATCTTGACTTTCTGGTTATTGCCGTCGACAAAACCGTAAGCCGACATCACCGTCGCATTCGCCGCGATGTCGGTGTTGAGAGTCATGGAATAGGTTTTGGAAGCGCTGCTTCCACCAACCGCAGGCGTGCGCGCATTGTAACTTGCGCAAATCTCAGGTATAGTCATCGACAACGCATTGCCGCTTTCAAGCGCTGTAGTCGTGACCACGCTCACCTTTGCCACTGCATGGTTGAGCGTCACATTCTGGTTCTGATTCTTCTCAGTGGCAGTTAATGTGAGGCTTCCGCTGTAAGCTACCGACGGTTCGGCATTCTGCGCCACCGCAATCTGAGTAAAATCAGCGGCATCATAATAATCGCTTCCCCGGTCAGCCCAGAAATAAAATTGGTATTCCTTGTCCTTGAGCAACTTAAGAGTGATGGCAAAACCATCCTGTTCGTTGCCCGAAAGCGTTTCGATACTCTTGGACTGTCCGTCGAGCATCACCTCCATCAGGCAACGCGTCACCATCTCGTCGCCCTCAGCATTGGCTGCGCGCGAGTACAGGCATTCCGTGCTGGCTATATCAGCCACCAAGCTTACCTGCACCGTTGGTCCTTCGGCCCCCTCATTGTCGCAACTCAACAACCCAGGCACCAGTCCCAACAACAATATCATTTCCTTACACTTCATATAAGTCATTACATTTTGTAAATACATATTATATTTTATCACTCAATATTTATATTCTCTCAATTTACATTTCTTACTAAAGACTAAATCCTAAATCCCAAATCCTAAATCCCAAATCCCATTGACTCAAAACGGCACAATAATCTCATTCCATTTCGTATCGATGCCCACTCCGCCTTGCGAATCGCTCGAGCACAGCCATGAGCCGCTGATTGTGGTGATGCATCCTTGCCGATAGGGGATCTTTATGCCTGAGGATGTCGTCACGGTCTCATGCGTCACCTTGTCGTAGATGACAAGCGATGCCATCAGGAATGTGTCGTCGCCATGCGCCAACACAGCGTCCTCGCCCACCAGGATGTAGTTGATGTCGTCATACTCAAGTTGAATGTCATAACTGACACCCGCCATAGCATCATTGGCATAACCGGTGCTGACATTCATGCCGGTAGGGTAGAACCCATTGTAGAGAACCCTTGCCGCAATTCTGTCGATCGGGGGCCAATCGTGATCCTGAGCCAGATTGATATACTCCTCGCCATCGATCACAAAAAGGCGGTAGATGGCGAAAGGCCTGACCAAATTCACGTCGATATAGCAGTCCTCATCGCTGGCCTCCACCTTCATGCCAGCGCTGTAAGCAAGGCGCTCCTCCCAGGGGTGGGTGCCGTCGAGAGCCTGTGGCAGCATCTTCACCATGCGCAGGTCGGATGTGTCGTAAAGGATTTCCCGGTTCTGGCCCTGGGTCCAGGCAAGGAGTTCGTAATGCCCTTGCTCAATTTCGAAATCGAGGGCGAACCCGCCGTATTTCTCAGCCACGGCCATGGTGTCGCAGTGCCACCGACAGGAATTGGTAGTGCGGTCGTAGAGCTCGAGCGTGCATGGCAACTGATTTTCATTGCGACTCTCGTAGTCGTTCCATTGATCATCTGGGAGCATAATGTGCACATGCAATCTGCTCATGGGTGTCGCCTCCACTTGGGTCTCATCGGGGCAATTGCTGCGATCCTCGCCCAGGCAGCTGGGAAGACACGCCAAGGCCGATGCCAAGATTAGGCATCTTCCCGCATGCAAAATATTCTCATGGCTCATTCCCAGCATAATGGTGGTCAGATCATCAGGATTTGATTTTTATAAGAAGGCGCAATGCCTTGAATCGAGTGCAAAATTAGTGGATGATCACAAATACACAAAAAAATCACGATTCATTAACAATAGTGAATCGTGATTTTAACACTTGGCGGCTCTGTGGCCGTCCTATTTCGTTTCGGCAATGATAGCCTGATTGCGAAGCTTTACCAGCATTGGCTGGGCAGCCAAGATGCGTTTCTCCATGTTCTTGATGTCGTTGCTTACCGACTTGTCGCCTTGGCGATAGCGCTGGCGCAAGATCTTGAGTTGAGCCTCCATCATTTGCAAATCCTTAAGACGATCCTGATATTGGCGCATGGCATTTTCGCTGTTGACGTTGCGCAGTTGGGAATAGTGGGTGTAAATCTTACCGTTGATGGCAATGCGAAATTCAGGTTCGCTATCCTCAGCCTCTTGGGTGTTCACGGGGGTAAGGATGCCAACGCCTGACTGTGTCTCGGCAATCGAGGTCACGCGAGCGTAATTGGCCAGGTTGGGATCGTCGCTGCTGTAATTCTGGCGCACTTCATTGGGAATGAACACATAGATGGTGACCTTCCCTGGGATCTGGTTGTGGTCGGTGGCCCACCAACCGCGATGAGCGGTCTCATCGATCACCAGCATGTAGTCGTCGAAGGGCGAATTGTAGGGCATGCCTACGTTCTGAGGCTGCAGCACTGTGCCGTCGGGCTGGCGCCGCGACAGGAAAATATCATAGCCGCCGAGCGAATTGACGCCATTATTGGCGAAATAGAAAGTGATGCCGTCGGGCATGAAATAGAGATAGTCGGCATCGCCGCCTTCGCCCAATTCAGCACCCATGGGCTGAGCCTTCTCGAATGTGCCGTCGTCGAGGATCTGCGCGCTCACCAATTCGATATTGCCGTCGGCATCTTCCTCGCCCCAAAATACCTCGCGGTTGCTCTGCGGCTGGTACACTACAGCCGGCAGGCTGCGGGTAGTCGTGGATGACAGGATCGAACCGGGCATCAATTTGCCAGCCTCGCGGCTCAGTTCATAGAATTTGAAGAAATCTTCGCTGTCCACCACCAGCGAATCGATGATTTGGATCTTCTCCACGCGGTCGAGCATGTTGCGGCCCATCAGGATGCTGCTTCTCAGTTCGTCGTATTCCTCGGGGACTGTCTTTTTCAGCCTTTTCAGTTCCTTTTCGGCCTGATCAAGCTTATCCACGGCTGTGTCAAAATCATAGACTTCGTAAGCCTCCTGGGCTTGATCAAAGAGAGCCGCAGGGTCGACTTTCTTGCGCGCTTTGGCCGCTTGGCTTGGCACTGCGCCAATGGCCAAGAAGCAGATTATCAATGTTAATGTTATATATCGCATAGGGTAATTTCTTTGCTTTATGATGGTATTCATCCACAAAGGTACAAACTTTTCCATCAATTCACCAAAAAAATTCGTAACTTTGCGCATTATTTATGAAAGTGAGGCTTTTTTTCATAATGATGGCATGGTGCCTGGCCTTGTGCATGAGTGAGGCCCAGCCTTTGAGGGTAAGTTTTGTCAACTTCTACCCCGGAAGTGACATATACGAACTCGAAGGCCATTCCGTGCTGCGCCTCACAGGACCCTCAGGCGATGTGGCCATCAGCTATGGCACATTCGACTTCAATGCTCCCAACTTCGTGTACCGCTATGTGAAAGGGGAGACCGACTATTGGGTGAGCGCTGTGCCCTGGATCTATTTTGAAGAGGCCTATAGGCGTCAAGGGCGGCGCATCGTGGAGCATCAGATCGACATGGACTCAGTGCAGATTGAGCGCCTTCAGGCAATCCTGGCGGAAAACTTTTTGCCCGAAAACAGTGTTTATAGATACAACTACGTAAAAGACAATTGCAGCTTGCGTCCGCTCAGAGTGCTGCAGCAAGCCATGGGCGATTCCATCATGCTCCCTGCGCCCCAGGGAGAGATTGCCAAGGCCCGGACTTATCGCCAGGTGATGCGCTATTACCACAAGCACTATCCCTGGTATCAGTTTGGCATCGATTTGGCCCTGGGCAGCGGCATCGACCAGCCGATCAACGACTGGGACATGGCCTTCGCCCCTGTGGTGCTCGACACTCAGCTCGATGGAGCCACCTCGGCTGGCAAAAAGCTCGTAAAGGCCACGCGCGTTATCTACGAGGGACATGACGCTACCTTGGGCCCTACGCCCTGGTATCTCACTCCGATGGCTGTGGCTCTGGCTGTGCTCGCTTTGGGCATTGCGCTTACCATCAGGGATGTGCGCCGCTGCAAGGTCACGCGATGGTTCGACACCGTAATTTTCTCAGTGTTCGGCCTCACCGGCCTGTTGCTTACGTTTTTGATATTCGTTTCAACTCATGAGGCCACTTCCCCCAATTGGCTTTACCTATGGCTCAATCCCTTGTGCCTGATTGTGCCGATTTTCATTTGGTTAAAAAACTGCAATATTGTGGTTTATTCATATCAAATTGCTAACTTTGCATTAATTATGGCCTTAGCCATAGCTTGGCCTTGGATCGGACAAAGCGGCAATCCAGCGTTTGTCCCCTTGATTCTGTGCGATGCTATGCGTGCCGCTAACTATATTTATGTCTATAAGAAGAATAACAGATAAACCCCTGCGACAGGGAATCTTGGTGCTGGCAGCCACAGTGGCCACTGTAGCTGCCGTGGCCGCGCCTGATAACAAGGCGACTGCCCAGCCTAAGCTGGTGGTAGGCATCATCGTGGAAGAACTCCAAGATGAGTATCTGGCCCTGCTGCAGGACAAATTCCTGGATGGCGGCCTCAAGCGCCTGATGCGCGATGGGGTGGTCCTGGCAAATGTCGACTTTGGCGCGCCAGTGGATGCTACTGCATCTACAGCCATCATATACACTGGGGCTCCCACATGGGTCAACGGAATTCCCTCGGCGGAAGTGCTGCAGAGGGCCACACTGAGACCGGTGGGCGTGTTTGACGATCCCAGCTTCATGGGCAATTACACCAACCAGATGGTGTCGCCCCGCGCCTTAGCTGTAACTACAATCACCGACGAACTCAAGGTGGCCGGTGGCGGCATCACCGAGGCATATGCCATTTCGCCCAATCCCGCCATGGCTCTTATAATGGGCGGTCATGCCGGCAACTGCGCGCTCTGGCTCAACGATGCCAATGAGAACTGGGCCACTACCACCTACTACAAGGATGTGCCCTCCACGCTCAATGTGCAGAACCGCCTGATGCCTATGCGCGAGCGCATCGACACCATGACCTGGACGCCGATGTTCAAGCCCGAAGAATATGAATTCGTGCCTGAGCATCTCAAGCTCTTCCCATTCAAGTACACCTATCGTCAGGCCGGTCCCGAGCGCATGAAGCAATTCCGCGCTTCACCAAAGATCAACGATGAGGTCACTAATTTCACCATTGAGAATATCAAGGAGCTAAGCCTTGGCAAGCACGGGGGTACAGATATGATCAGCCTCAGCTACACGCTGGCCCCCTATCCATATTCTAAGAATGTTGACAATAGGTACGAAACCTACGACGCATACTATCAGCTTGATAGAAATCTCGACAATCTGTTCTCGGCCATTGACGAGGCTGTGGGCCTCGACCGAGCATTAGTGTTCTTGGCCGCCACCCCTCCGGCTCAGCGCACGCGTCGCGACGATGAAAAGTGGAATCTTCCCTACGGAGAATTTTCCACGCGCAAAGCCATATCGCTGCTCAACCTTTACCTGGTGGCTCTCTATGGCACCGGCGAATGGGCACAGGCTTATCACAACGGCCAAATCTATCTCAATCACAAACTAATTGAGGAAAAAAAGCAGAGCCTCGAGGAATTGCGTCGCGAGACAGCGCGTTTTCTCGAACGCATGGCCGGTGTCACCAAGGCTTACAGTCTGGATGAAATCGTGGACAGCCGCAGCGCCGAGACAGCTCCGCTGAGAGCTGCCACGGCTCTGGCTTATGCAGGCGATGTGTGGCTGCAGGTGATGCCGGGCTGGCAAATCATCGATGACTTCAATTATCCAAAATTGCGCACCGAACTGGTGGAGCGCTCAGCCGCCGCATCAGCTCCGGTATACATCCTATCACCCAATGTGACAGCGCGCAAGATCGAGTATCCGGTGGATGCCAGGGCAATCGCCCCCACCATCACGAGTCTGCTGCGTATACGATCGCCAAATGCGGCCAGCACACCGCCGCTTTCGCTTGACTGAGTCTTTGGTCTTTGGTCTTTGATCTTTAGTCTTTGGTCTTTAGTCTTTAGTCTATAGTCTTCAGTCTTCAGTTAGAAAGCTAATTAAGATTTAAGTATAGTATATAAATTTAAGTATTATAATATTGATATCATTAAAATAAGGAAGAAATGTCATTGCTCTCTATAGCTCAAAAACTTTTTGGCAACAAGCAAAAGCGCGACGACCGCGTGTATTGGCCAATTGTCAAGCAAATCAAGGAGGCTGAGGAAGGTCTGCCGCAACTCTCCAATGATGAGTTGCGCGAGAAGATCAATGTGATCCGTCAGGATATCGCAGCAGCCACCAAGGCCGACGAAGATGCCATCGTCGAGCTCAAAAAGGAAATCGAGAAGACTCCCATCGATGAGCGTCAGCCGATGTGGAACCAAGTCGATGAATACGAAAAGAAGATTCTTGACACTCTTGAGGACAAGCTCAACGAGCATCTGCCCATAGTGTTTGCTGTGGTAAAGGAAACTGCTCGCCGTTTTGCCGAAAACGAAACAGTGGAGGTGACCGCTACCCAGATGGACCGCGACTTGGCCGCCGCTGGCAAGGATTTCGTTAGCATTGACCCAGAGACCGGCAAGGCAATATACAAGAATCACTGGATGGCCGCTGGCAATGAAATCACCTGGGACATGGTGCACTACGATGTGCAGCTCTATGGCGGCGCCGTGCTGCATCATGGCAAGATCGCTGAGATGGCCACTGGCGAGGGTAAGACCCTGGTGGCTACGCTGCCGGTATTCCTGCGTTCACTCTCCAAGCGTGGCGTGCATGTGGTCACTGTCAACGACTATCTGTCGAAGCGCGATAGCGAGTGGATGGGCCCGCTCTATATGTTCCATGGCGCTACTGTCGACTGCATCGACAAGCACCAGCCCAATACCCCCGAGCGCCGTGCCGCATATCAGTGCGACATCACATTCGGTACCAACAACGAATTCGGCTTTGACTATCTGCGCGATAACATGGCCATGAGTCCTGAGGACCTGGTGCAACGCAAGCATTACTACGCAATCGTCGATGAGGTCGACTCAGTGCTAATCGACGATGCACGCACGCCTCTGATCATCTCTGGTCCGGTGCCCAAGGGCGACGATCAGTATTTCAATGACTACAAGGGAAATGTGGTGAAGGTGGTGGATGCTCAGCAGCGCCTGTTCAACCGCACTTTCGACCAGGCCAAGAAGCTGCTTGCCAGCGAAAATAAGGACGAGCGCACTGAGGGCGCCATGCTGCTGTATCGCTGCTACAAGGCTCTGCCTAAGAATCGCCAGCTCATCAAATTCCTCTCTCAGGAGGGCATGCGCCAGGTTATGCTCGAGGCTGAGGCTCATTTCTTGGAAAACAATCAGCAAGAGATGCCCAAGGTCACCGATCCCCTGTATTTCGTGATCGACGAGAAGAACCGCAGCGTGGAACTTACAGATAAGGGTATCGATGAGCTCACCGGCTCAAGCCAGGATCCGGAATTCTTCGTGCTACCGGATGTGGCAAGCCAGCTCAGCGAACTCGAACACATAGCCGATCTCGAAGAGCGTCAGCAGAAGAAGGACGAGATCATGCAGAACTACGCCATCAAGAGCGAGCGCGTGCATACTGTAAACCAGTTGCTCAAGGCCTACACCCTCTTCGAGAAAGAGGTGGAGTATGTGATCATCGACAACAAGGTGAAGATCGTTGACGAGCAGACAGGCCGCATCATGGAGGGTCGTCGCTACAGCGATGGCTTGCACCAGGCCATTGAGGCAAAGGAGGGCGTGAAAGTGGAGGCTGCCACCCAGACATTTGCCACTATTACGCTGCAGAACTATTTCCGCATGTATCACAAGCTTGCCGGCATGACCGGTACGGCATCAACCGAGGCCGAGGAATTCTGGGATATCTATAAGCTCGAGGTGGTGACTATTCACACCAACAAGCCGATTGCGCGCGTCGACATGAACGATCGCGTGTATCGCACTCTTGGCGAGAAATACGATGCCATCATCAAGGAGATCGAGCGCTTGCACAAGCTGGGTCGCCCCGTGCTGGTGGGCACTACCTCGGTGGAAATCAGCGAGAAGTTGTCGCGCATGCTGCAGATGCGCCGCATCGAGCATCAGGTGCTCAATGCCAAGCTCCACCAGAAGGAGGCCGAGATTGTGGCCCTTGCTGGCAAGGCTGGCACAGTAACCATTGCTACCAACATGGCAGGCCGTGGTACTGACATCAAGCTTACCGACGAGGTTAAGAACATAGTGGATGAAGAAATCCCGGGCATTGGCGAAGGTCACGAGAAAGGCGTAGGCGGCTTGGCCATCATTGGCACAGAGCGCCACGACTCGCGTCGCGTCGACCGCCAGCTTCGCGGTCGCGCCGGCCGTCAGGGCGACTCGGGTTCTTCTGTATTCTTCATCTCTTTCGAAGATCCTTTGATGCGCAAATTCGCCAGCGACAAGGCCATGAAGATCATGAGCCTCATGGAGTGGGAGAAGGGCGAGATGCTCGAGTCGAAGATTCTCACCAACGCCATCGAGAAGGCTCAGATGCGAGTGGAGGAGAACAACTTTGGTATCCGCAAACGTCTGCTCGAGTATGACGATGTGATGAACAAACAGCGCACCTACACATACAACCTGCGTCACCACGCTCTGCTTGGCGAACGCATCGGCATGGATATCGCCAATATGTTGGAGAGCGTCTGCACCAATATTGTCACCAACAACGATACCCCCAGCCAGTACGATGATCTGGTGATGGAAGTGACCAAGACACTGGCTTGCGAGGTGCCTTATACCGCTAAAGAATATGAGCAGCTCGACAATAACGAGAGAATCAACCGCCTAATTGCGGCCGCTATGTCCGAGCTCGACAAACGCTATGAGCAAATCAAGAATCTGCTCATGCCGATTGTGAAGCAGGCTGTGGAGGCTGGCGAACAGGGCGTGCGCAATGTGCCCATCACCGACGGACGCCTGATCTACCCCATTCTCTTTGATCTGCAGGAGGCTATTGACACTGATGGCAACAGCATCATCAAGGAGTGGCAGAAGAAGATCATCTTGGTGAAGATCGACTCTCTGTGGAAAGAGCACCTGCGCGAACTCGATCAGCTGCGCCAGAGCGTGCAGTATGCATCCTACGAGCAGAAGGATCCTCTGGTGATATACAAGCTGGAGTCATTCAAACTGTTCGATGCCATGATCGCAAACCTCAGCGACAAGGTGGTGGAGACTTTGGCTCACGGCCGCATCTACATACAGCAGCGTCCGCCGCAGCAGGCTCCGGCTCCTCAGCCAGGCCAGCAGCCTCAGGGTCAGGCCCCTCAGGGGCAAGGGCAACCGGCTGCACAGGCTCAGCGCCCGCAACCCACAATGAGTCGCGCCATGCCGCAGATGCCTCGCCGAGGCGAGGAGTACAAGACCTCGAAGGCTACCCTTCCCAGCGAGGAGGCTGCTCAGAAACGCGCAGCATCAGCCCCGCAGGGAGCTCCCCAGCAACGCATGCCGTTCCAGGCTGGGCCCAAGATTGGGCGCAACGATCCATGCCCCTGCGGCTCAGGCAAGAAATACAAGAATTGCCACGGCAAAGGTTTGTAAAATAGGCAGATAAAATCAAAAGGGCCCCGTTTCGGGGCCCTTTTGATTTTATCAATTGTGGTGTTTACTTCACGAGGATCTTTTCTGAATAGTTGCCTTGGCGCTTGATGTAGAGGCCGGGAGCGGAGATGTCGTTAACCTGGATGCCCTGGATGGTGTAATATGCCGGGGTTGCATCTTCGTTGGCAAGCTCTATCTGATTGAGCGACTCTGCCTTGTAATCGAGCTGGAAGGTTGTGGAAGAAGTCAGATAGTCGTAGCTGCTTGAGGAATAGAGGTAGTAGGCTCCCAATGCGTTCTTGCCAAAGGTGATGACATTGTCCTCCAATGTGCCACATGATGAGGATGACTGGAAGATGAATACAGGATAGCCTGATACGATCTCAATGCCGGTGTTGAAATACAGATTCGACTGATCTACTGATGTGGGATCTGTGGCATTGATTTCCCAATATTTTTCTGCGGATGCAGCGATCGAGACATCTTCGCCGAAGTCGATTGGGCATGTTTCGGCTGTGTAGGGATTATCAAAGCGGAAGAGGTTGGGAGTAAGCGAACTTTCATACACGTCGATCACCCAGCTCTGTTGTTCGGTATCGCTGTAGTAGCTCCAGAGGGCATCGGTGTAGAGGGCCTGATATTTGTAATCCCATGTTTCCACTTCTTGGCCAGGCAGGTAAATTGTGGCGTTGATGTAAGCCCAGTCGTTTGATGTAAACCAGGTGTAAAGGGCATAGGGGACAGCCTTGATGATGCTGCCATCAAAGGTTGAGCATGTGCTGTATGATGCATAGGTTGCGTCGTAATAAATGCCCACCAGATAGCCATCTTCGGTGGCGTCAACGTCATCGGTGGTATAGATGCCGGTGTAGAGGTTGCTCCACACTACCAAGTTGGGATCTGTGCAGTCGATGTCCCAGTATTCGCTGGCCTGAGCATCTGAGAAGTAGGCGCATAATGTCGAATAATCGATTGGGCAGGCTTCTGCCATGTAGGGATTCTCCACACGGTAGAGATTCTCGTCGGTGGTGCATTGCTGCACATCGATTGCCCAGTGCTCGAGTTCGAGACCGTACATTGCGGTGAGAAGTCCATCCTGATACTGTCCTGTGCCGATTGACACATATTCCAG
>CAYTXF010000087.1:0-13242 GCA_964440745.1 uncultured Bacteroides sp. | reverse complement strand
GGAATGCTAATATAGCCATGGATCTTAAGTTTAGGGGTTATTGCTTTGAATACAACTCGACAATCAGCTGCTCTTTGATGTTCTCGGGGATGTCAGCGCGCTCGGGCACATGCAGGAATTTGCCGGCCTTCTGAGTCTCATCCCATTCGATCCAAGGATATTTGCTGTGATTGAAACCAGCCAAAGCATCAGCGATCACTTCGAGGCTCTTTGAGCGCTCGCGCACGCCGATGATTTCGCCGGGAGTAACTTGATATGAGGGAATGCCAACAACCTTGCCGTTGACAGTGATGTGGCGGTGGAGCACCAGCTGGCGCGCAGCAGCGCGAGTGGGAGCGATGCCCAGGCGATACACTACATTGTCAAGGCGGCTTTCGATGAGCTGGAGCAGGATTTCACCTGTGATGCCCTTCATGCGCGAAGCCTTGGCGAAGAGGTTGGCAAATTGCTTTTCGAGCACACCGTAGGTGTACTTAGCCTTTTGCTTTTCACGGAGCTGAGTTCCGTATTCTGATGTCTTGCGACGCTTGTTGGCACCATGCTGACCCGGGGGGAAGTTGCGCTTCTGGAGCACCTTGTCCGGTCCGAAGATGGGTTCGCCAAATCGGCGTGCTATTTTAGTTTTGGGGCCTATATATCTTGCCATTGTTTTAAAATTATCAGTGGGGCATTGACCGGGGACTTCTTGGTGGATTTACGACATGTAGTGCAACCGCGACTAGAGAGGTGAAAGCTTGTTCGTTATAGTCTAATTTCACATTTATGCCGTAGTGTCACACTCGCATCCTTGGCAATATGCCTTATTGGTTATTAATTTACTAAAAGATCTGTAACTGATGGAAAGCTAATGCGTCAGTATTTGTCAGGTAAGTACTGATATTTTAAACGCGGCGGCGCTTAGGCGGACGGCATCCGTTGTGGGGCAGCGGAGTCACGTCGATGATCTCTACCACTTCGATGCCTGCTCCGTGCACGGTGCGGATGGCGCTCTCGCGGCCATTGCCCGGGCCCTTGACGTAGGCCTTCACTTTGCGCAAGCCCAAATCGTAGGCGATCTTTGCGCAATCCTGTGCGGCCATCTGTGCGGCATAGGGAGTGTTTTTCTTTGAGCCACGGAAGCCCATCTTGCCTGCCGAAGACCAAGAGATAACTTGACCCTCTGAATTTGCCAGGCATACAATGATGTTGTTGAAAGATGAGTGAACGTGAAGCTGGCCTTCGGCGCTGACTTTGACGTTTCTCTTCTTTGCTGCGACTGTCTTTTTTGCCATAATCTAATGTTATTTGGTAGCTTTCTTCTTGTTAGCAACGGTCTTCTTGCGACCTTTGCGTGTGCGAGCATTGTTCTTGGTGCTCTGGCCACGCACGGGAAGGCCAATGCGGTGACGGATGCCACGGTAGCAACCGATATCCATCAGGCGCTTGATGTTGAGCTGGATTTCGCTGCGCAGATCACCCTCAACCTTGTAGTCGGCGGTAATCACTTCGCGCACGCGTGCAGCCTGGTCATCGCTCCAGTCCTTGACCTTGATCTCTACGGGCACGTTGGCCTTCTCGAGAATGGTCTTGGCTGCGCTGCGGCCGATGCCAAAGATGTATGTCAAGGCGATTTCACCTCTTTTGTTTTGGGGGAGGTCAACTCCCACGATTCTAACTGCCATATTTTAATGTAGTTTTTGTTAGCTAAGCTGCAAAATTAGGCTTTGGGATTTGGGATTTGGGATTTGGACCATAATCCCAGCCTTTTGCCTTACTTGCTGCTTATCCTTGACGTTGTTTATTTTTAGGGTTTTTCTTGTTGATGACATAGAGGCGACCCTTGCGACGCACGATTTTGTCGTCGGCGGTGCGCTTCTTCACTGAGGCTCTTACTTTCATGTCTTTTAGTATTGTAGGGTTTACGATTCTTATTTATAGCGGAATGCTATGCGGCCCTTGCTCAAGTCGTAGGGACTCATCTCCACCCTCACCTTGTCGCCAGGAAGTATCTTGATGTAATGCATGCGCATCTTTCCTGAGATGTGAGCGGTGATTTCGTGTCCGTTCTCAAGTTCTACGCGGAACATTGCGTTGGACAATGCTTCCACGATTGTGCCGTCTTGCTCGATTGCTGTCTGTTTTGCCATATTTTTGAGTTGTGTTAAATGAATCTATCTCCGAGGGCTGCTTCGATATAATCGAAGGTAGTAAGTATTTCGGTGCGGTCGTCGTGAATTGCAAGGGTGTGCTCGTAGTGGGCGCTGGGCTTACGGTCGCGAGTGCGGCACTCCCAGCCATTGCGCTCTATGATCACATTCTTGCTGCCCATGTTCACCATAGGCTCCACGCAGATGCACATGCCATTGCGGATTATGGGTCCGCATCCTCGACGCCCGAAATTGGGCACCTCCGGCTCTTCATGCATGCTGCGGCCGATTCCATGGCCGCACATCTCACGCACCATGCTGTATCCGCGCTTTTCACAATAGGTCTGCACAGCATTGCTGATATCTCCTATGCGCTTGCCCACCTGACATGCTTCTATGCCTACATAGAGGCTCTCCTTGGTGGTGCGCAGCAGCTTCATTATATTTTCGCTCACCTCGCCTACCGGGAATGTGTAGCACATGTCGCCCATCCATCCGTTGACCTCGACCACTGTGTCGATGCCGATGATGTCGCCTTCGCGCAGCACATATCCGCTGGGGAAGCCATGCACCACAGTCTCATTGACTTCGATGCACAGCGTGGCAGGAAAACCCGAATAACCCAAACAAGCGGGCTTGCCTCCATTGCCGAGGATGAAATCCTTGGCAATGGTGTCAAGCTTGCGTGTAGTGATGCCGGGAGCGATCCACTTTGCCAATTCGCCTAAAGTCTGGCTAATGAGCAATGCAGCGGGTCGCATCTGCTCGATCTGGTCCGGTGTTTTCAGATAAATCATTTATTGTATCCTCTCTGCTGACAGTCCGCTATCAATAGGCTGATCCTGTGGTGCGACCCTGGATCTTGCCATCTTTCATAAGACCATCGTAGTGGTGCATCATCAGGTGCGATTCGATCTGGCGCAATGTGTCGAGCACAACGCCCACAGTGATCAGCAATGATGTGCCTCCGAAGAATTGCGCGAAATTCTGGCTGATGCCGAAGAAGCGCGCAAATGCCGGCAGGATAGCTACGATTGCCAAGAATATTGAGCCCGGCAGAGTGATGCGGTCCATGATCTCGTTGAGGTAGTCTTCAGTCTTCTTGCCAGGCTTGATGCCCGGGATGAATCCGTTGTTGCGCTTCAGGTCCTCAGCCATCTGCTTGGGACGCACGGTGATTGCCGTGTAGAAGTAGGTGAAGGCAACGATCATGATAAAGAAGATGAAGTTGTACCAGAAGCCATTGATGTCGGTGAGGGCGTGGAAGAATCCGCTGCCAGCCTTGGCACCGAATCCGGCCAAGGTCACCGGGATGAACATGATGGCTTGTGCGAAGATGATAGGCATCACGCCAGCAGCGTTCACCTTGAGAGGGATGAACTGGCGAGCACCGCCGTACTGGCGATTGCCCACGATGCGCTTGGCGTACTGCACAGGCACTTTGCGTGTACCCTGCACCAAAAGCACTGCGCCAATGGTAACAGCGAACAGCAGGATAATCTCAATCAGGAACATCACCAAGCCACCCTGGCCAGCTGCTGTGCTGGTGCCGGGCACGCGGCCTGAAATCTCATACAGGAATGCTCCCGGGAGACGTGCGATGATACCTATCAAGATGATGAACGAAATACCATTTCCAATACCGCGATCGGTAATCCTCTCGCCCAGCCACATGATGAACATCGAGCCGGCAGCCAGGATTATCGTCAGCGACAGATAATTCCAGAATGTGAAGGTAGCTACTCCGTGAGTGCCTGCCTGCAGCACCTGGTATTGCATGTTGGCCAAGTAGGCGGGAGCTTGGATGACCAGGATCAGCACTGTAAGGTAGCGAGTATACTGGATCATCTTCTGGCGGCCGCTTTCGCCCTCGCGCTGCATCTTTTGGAATGCGGGCAGCACCATGCCTAAGAGCTGTATCACGATCGATGCAGTGATGTAGGGCATGATACCCAGAGCGAATATCGATGCTTGAGAGAACGCACCGCCCGAGAACATATCCAGAAGCTGCATCATGCCGGTCTTCTGGGTGAAGCTGCTGAGAGCCTCGATGGCTGCAGGCGACACGCCGGGGAGCACCACGTAGCAACCCACGCGGTAGATGAATACCAGCAGCAGGGTCACTAAGAGGCGGTCTCTCAGCTCGTCGATTGACCAAATGTTTTTAAATGTCTGTACTAATCTCATTATTTTTCAATTTTTACGATTGTGCCGCCAGCCTTTTCGATGGCTTCCTGGGCAGCCTTTGAGAATGCATGAGCCTCTACGGTGAGAGCCTTGGTGATTTCACCCTTGGCCAGAATCTTCACCAGGTGCTTGCGGCCGATCATGCCGGCTTCGCGAAGCTCATCGAGTCCGATTTTCTCCAAAGACTTGGCCTCGGCCAGTTCCTGAAGCTTCTCAAGGTTAATGGGACGGTATTCGATGCGAGCCAGAGGCTTGAAGCCGAACTTGGGCAGACGGCGCTGCAGTGGCATCTGACCACCTTCGAAACCGATTTTGCGCTTGTAGCCTGAGCGTGACTTTGCGCCCTTGTGACCGCGGGTTGATGTGCCGCCCTTGCCGCTGCCTGGGCCGCGGCCTATGCGGGTTTTGCTGTGGGTCGAACCGGGATTGGGTTGCAGATTACTTAAATCCATAGTCGTAAGCGATTTTAAGCGTTAGTCACCTCTACCAGGTGGCGAACTTTGTTAACCATACCCAGCACCGAGGGAGTAGCCTCCTTGATCACGGTGTGGTTCATTTTTCTGAGGCCGAGAGCGTCGAGAGTGCGCTTCTGCACTGCCGGAGCGTTGATGCGGCTCTTTATTTGCTTGATTTTGATCTGTGCCATTGTCGTAGTGATTGAGCTTTTATCCATTGAACACTTTTGATACGCTCACGCCGCGCGAACGAGCCACATCCAGGGGCGAACGCATTTCGGCCAGAGCTTCGATTGTGGCCTTAACCAGATTGTGAGGATTGGACGAGCCCTTCGACTTGGCAAGCACGTCGGTCACGCCTACGCTCTCGAGCACGGCGCGCATAGCGCCACCAGCCTTCACGCCAGTACCGTGAGAAGCGGGCTTCAGGATTACGCGGCTGCCGCCGAACTTTGCTTCTTGCTCGTGAGGGATGGTGCCCTTGTGCACCGGCACCTCGATCAGGTTCTTCTTGGCAGCCTCTACGCCCTTGGCGATGGCAGCCTGTACCTCATTGGCCTTGCCCAGGCCATAGCCAATCACTCCATTCTCATTGCCAACTACCACGATAGCAGCAAAGGTGAAGGTGCGGCCACCCTTCGTAACCTTGGTTACGCGGTTGATGGCTACCAGGCGGTCCTTGAGTTCTATATCGTTGGTCGATTTTACTCTGTTATACTTTTTTGCCATATTCTTTAGAATTTAAGGCCGCCTTTGCGTGCGGCGTCAGCCAATGATTTTACACGTCCGTGGAAGAGATAGCCGTTGCGGTCGAACACTACGGTATTGATTCCAGCCTCTAATGCCTTGGCTGCGATCTTCTCACCCACCTTTGCGGCGATTTCACACTTGGTGCCCGGCTCTTCCATGCCGCGGCTCGATGCTGATACCAGGGTCTTGCCTGCCAGATCGTCGATGAGCTGCACGTAGATAGCCTTGTTGCTGCGGAACACAGTCATGCGCGGACGCTCGGGAGTGCCAGAAATTCTGCCGCGGATGCGGGCCTTGATTTTTGCTCTTCTTTCCTTCTTGTTGAACATAATTGCAAAAGTTTAATGTTATTTGGCACTTGCCGATTTTCCTGACTTGCGGCGGATGACTTCGCCAACAAATTTGATACCTTTGCCCTTGTAAGGCTCGGGCTTGCGCAGCGAGCGGATCTTGGCGCACACTTGGCCAAGGAGCTGCTTGTCGTCGCTTTCCAGGATGATCAGCGGGTTCTTGTTACGCTCGCTCTTGGTCTCAACCTTCACCTCGTCGGGAAGCTTGATGAATATGGCGTGAGAATAGCCCAGCGAAAGCTCAAGCACTTGGCCTGTGGCATTTGCGCGGTAACCTACGCCCACGAGTTCCATCTCCTTGCGGTAGCCCTGCGACACGCCCACCACCATGTTGTGGATCAGCGCGCGGTAGAGGCCATGCATTGCGCGGTTCTCACGCTCGTCGTTGGGGCGTGTCACGTGCACGTGGCCGTCAGCCACCTCTACGGTGATGTTGGGATTTACTGTCAGTGTGAGAGTGTTCTTCTTGCCCTTAACTGTCACTACATTGTTGTCTACTTTCACCTCTACGCCAGCAGGGATTTCGATCGGTGCTTTACCTATTCTTGACATGATTCTGCTCGGTATTTGAGGGTTAGTAAATGTAGCATAGCACTTCGCCGCCTACTTTGAGCTCGGCAGCCTTCTTATTGGTCATCACACCCTTCGAGGTAGAGAGGATGGCAATGCCCAGCCCGTTGAGCACGCGGGGCATGTCCTTGTAGCCGGTGTACTGGCGCAGGCCCGGGCGAGATACTCGCTTGAGGCCCTTGATGGCGCTTACGTGATCCTTGGGATCGTACTTGAGGGCGATCTTGATCGTGCCGGCAGGGGTTTCACCCTCTACAAACTTGTAGTTGAGGATGTAGCCTTGTTCGAAAAGGATTTTGGTGATTTCCTTTTTCAAGTTAGAAGCGGGGATCTCCACCACGCGGTGGTTGGCCTTTACCGCATTTCTTACTCTTGTCAGATAATCTGCTATTGGATCTGTCATTGTGTTTGTTGTTAAATTGATTGGGTCGTCCCAACAATATTTAAATCATTGCAGGTTGAATCAACGCCATAGCGCTTACCAACTTGCCTTTTTAACTCCAGGGATTAGACCGGCTGAAGCCATTTCGCGGAATTGGATGCGCGAGATGCCGAATTGGCGCATGTAGCCCTTGGGGCGACCGGTGATGCTGCAGCGATTGTGCATGCGCACCGATGATGCGTTCTTGGGCAGCTTCTGCAGCTTCTGGTACACCTCGTAAGAGCTTTCGCCGTTCTTGGCGAGCTGGCGAGCCTCTTCCTTGAGAGCCTCCTTGCGCTTGGCATACTTGGCTACGAGCTTGGCGCGCTTCACTTCGCGGGCCTTCATTGATTCTTTTGCCATATGAGTAGCTTATTGTTTTTTAGCATTCTTGAAAGGCAAGCCGAACTCGCGCAGCAGGGCGTATCCCTCCTCGTCGGTCTTGGCAGTGGTCACGAATGTGATGTTCATGCCAAGGAGCTTGCTGATATTGTCGATGTTGATCTCGGGGAAGATGATCTGCTCGTTGACGCCGAGGGTGTAGTTGCCACGGCCGTCAAGCTTGCTCTCGATGCCCTTGAAGTCGCGGATACGGGGCAGAGCCACGCGGATGAGGCGCTCCAGGAACTCGTACATCTTCTCGCGGCGAAGAGTCACTCTCACGCCGATGGGCATCTTCTTGCGCACCTTGAAGTTGCTGATGTCCTTGCGGCTCAGAGTGGCCACAGCCTTCTGGCCGGTGATGGCGGTGAGCTCAGCGATGGCGGTGTCGATGATCTTCTTGTCCTGTGTGGCTTCGCCCAGGCCCTGGTTGATCACGATCTTCTCCAGCTTGGGCACCTGCATGGGGGTATGGTAATTGAACTCTTTTGTGAGGGCCGGAACGATGCGCTCCTGGTAGTCCTTCTTTACTGTTGCTGTGCTCATTACTTAATCTCCTCTCCTGATTTCTTAGAATAACGCACTTTCTTGCCATCCTCGTTGATGCGGTAGCCCACGCGGGTGTGCTTGCCGGTCTTGGGATCGATGAGGGCGAGTTTGCACAGGCGGATAGGAGCCTCCATCTTGATCAGGCCACCTTGGGGGTGCTGTGCATTGGGCTTCATAGCCTTGGTGATAATATTGATGCCTTCTACGATGGCACGGCCTTTCTTGCGGTCCACCGACAGCACGCGGCCTTGCTTGCCGCGGTCCTCTCCTGAGAGGACGTATACGGTGTCGTCTTTGCGAATGTGTATCTTGCTCATTTTCGTTGGTTTTAATTTGGGTTAAAGCACCTCGGGAGCCAGAGACACAATCTTCATGTTGGTGGCGCGCAGCTCACGAGCCACTGGGCCGAAGATGCGGGTGCCGCGGAGCTCGCCTGCATTGTTAAGTAGCACGCATGCGTTGTCGTCGAAGCGGATGTAGCTGCCGTCGGGACGGCGGATTTCCTTCTTCGTGCGCACAATCACTGCCTTTGACACTGTTCCCTTCTTCATTTCTGAACTCGGGATTACGCTCTTGACTGTCACGACGATAACGTCGCCGACAGTGGCGTAACGGCGGCCGGTGCCACCGAGAACATGGATGCACAGTACTTCCTTCGCGCCGCTGTTGTCGGCTACGTTTAAACGGGTTTCTGACTGAATCATTGTTACTTAACTTTTTCTATTATTTCTACTAAGCGCCAGCGCTTGGTCTTGCTCAATGGGCGTGTCTCCATCAGGCGCACGGTGTCGCCTACGCTGCATTCATTCTTTTCGTCGTGAGCGTGGTATTTCTTCGTCTTGTTGACGAACTTGCCGTAGATCGGGTGCTTCTCCTTGTACTTGACGGTGACCGTGATGGTCTTGTCGCCCTTGTTGGAGCTTACCACGCCGACGCGCTCTTTTCTTAAGTTTCTCTTTTCTTCCATCTTGATAAGAGTCGGGATTGTTATTTGTTGTTAAGTTCGCGTTGGCGCAGCTCGGTCTTCACGCGTGCGATCATGCGGCGGTCAGCCGTGATCTTTGCCGGATTGTCGAGCGGCGAGATCGAGTGGTTGATCTTGAGCTGGCGATATTCCTGCTCCATCTGGGCCAGGTGCTCGCGGAGGTCAGCTGTGCTGAGCTCCTTTATTTCGTCTTTCTTCATAGCAGCTTACACGTTTTGAGATGGATCATAGTCGCGGGCTACGACAAACTTTGTGGTTACGGGAAGCTTCTGAGCAGCCAGGCGCAGGGCCTCTTTGGCGATGTCATAGCTTACGCCTTCTACCTCGATGATGATGCGGCCCGGGGTCACGGGAGCCACGTAGCCTTCGGGATTACCTTTACCTTTACCCATACGCACCTCGGCAGGCTTCTTGGTGATTGGCTTGTCAGGGAAGATGCGGATCCAGATTTGGCCTTGGCGCTGCATGTAGCGGGTCACTGCCACACGGGCTGCCTCAATCTGGCGGCCGGTAATCCATTTCGACTCGAGAGTCTTGATTCCGAACGAGCCAAAAGCAAGCTGGTTGCCACGCTGGGCCTCGCCCTTCATGCGGCCTTTTTGCTGGCGGCGGAATTTCGATTTCTTAGGTTGTAGCATTTTATATTAGCTTTACTTTTGGTTTAACGATTGTTTTTGGGCTTGCGGAAACCGCCGCGGCGGGGTGCTCCCTCGCGCTGTGCTGGACGTCCGCTTTCCTTCTGAGCTGCGAACGAGGGTGCCAGGTCGCGCTTGCCGTAAACTTCGCCACGGCAAATCCACACCTTCACTCCGATTACGCCCACCTTGGTGTGTGCTTCCACCAGAGCGTAGTCGATGTCGGCACGCAGGGTATGCAGCGGGGTGCGGCCTTCCTTGAACATTTCCGAGCGGGCCATTTCAGCGCCATTGAGGCGGCCGGCCACTTGCACCTTGATGCCCTCGGCTCCGGCGCGCATTGTGCTGGCTACTGCCATCTTCACAGCGCGGCGATAAGCGATCTTGCCTTCGATCTGGCGAGCGATGGTGCTGGCCACAATCTGAGCGTCGAGCTCCGGACGCTTGATCTCGTACACGTTGATCTGCACGTCCTTGTCGGTGATTTTCTTCAACTCTTCCTTCAGCTTCTCTACATCCTGGCCGCCCTTGCCGATGATCAGGCCTGGACGCGATGTGCAGATGGTGATGGTGATGAGCTTGAGGGTGCGCTCGATCACGATGCGCGATACTGAGCATTTAGCCAGACGCACGTTCAGGTAGTTGCGCAGCTTTGAGTCCTCGAGCAGGGTGTCGCCAAACTTGCGGCCACCGAACCAGTTGGAATCCCATCCGCGGATGATGCCTAAGCGGTTGCTAATTGGATTTACTTTCTGTCCCATGTCTTAGTCCTTTTTAGTTTTGTTTGCAATCTCGTCAACAATCAGAGTGACGTGATTGGCGCGCTTGCGGATGCGGTAGCCGCGGCCCTGAGGTGCGGGGCGCAGGCGCTTGAGCATGGGCGCAGGGTTGACGAATATGGTTGATATGTACAGTTCGCCGCTTTCGGCTTTCTTGTCGTTCTTAGCCTCCCAGTTGGCAACGGCGCTGCGCAGGCACTTCTCCAGGCGAGCGGCAGCTTCCTTGTTGCTGAACTTCAGGATGCCCAGGGCGCGGAAAACCTCCTGGCCGCGGATCAGGTCGGCAACCAGGCGCATTTTGCGGGGCGACGAAGGTATATTTGTGAGCTTTGCGAATGCCACGCTTTTGCGTTCTTCCTTCATTCGGTCAGCCATTAATCTTTTTCTTTTACCCATTGTTGATTTCTATTTTTCAATGTTTTTGAAATGCGGGCCCTGTTTACTTCTTCTTGTTTCCGGCGTGGCCGCGGAATGTGCGCGTGGGAGCGAACTCGCCCAGCTTGTGGCCTACCATGTTCTCAGTCACATAGACCGGGATGAACTTGTTGCCATTGTGCACGGCAAAGGTGTGGCCTACGAATTCAGGGGCGATCATTGAGGCGCGGCTCCAGGTCTTGATGACAGCCTTCTTGCCAGTGGCCTCCATGTCGGCTACTTTCTTCTCAAGCTTAGCGCTGATGAAGGGTCCTTTTTTGAGTGAACGGCTCATATTATGCTATTTTTCTGATTACTTCTTTCTTCTCTCGATAATGTACTTCGACGAGTGCTTCTTCGGTGCACGAGTCTTCAGACCCTTTGAGTAGAGACCCTTGCGGCTGCGCGGGTGACCGCCAGAAGCGCGGCCTTCGCCACCACCCATGGGGTGATCTACAGGATTCATAACCACGCCGCGGTTGTGGGGGCGACGGCCCAGCCAACGGCTTCGGCCAGCCTTGCCGCTCTGCTCCAGCGAGTGCTCGCTGTTGCCAACCACGCCCACCGTAGCCTTGCAGCTCGACAGGATCTTGCGGGTTTCTCCCGAGGGAAGTTTGATGATAGCATAATCGCCTTCGCGTGACACGATCTGTGCGAAGGTGCCGGCCGAGCGAGCGATCTTGGCTCCCTGGCCCGGGCGCATTTCAATGTTGTGGATCACGGTACCTACCGGAATGGCGCTCAGCGGCAGAGCATTGCCGATTTCTGGAGCTGCCTCAGCGCCGCTCATCACGCGCTGGCCAACTTCCAGGCCGTTGGGGGCCACCATATAGGCCTTTGAGCCGTCTACGTAGTAAAGCAGTGCTATGCGAGCGCTGCGGTTGGGATCGTATTCGATCGACTTCACTACGGCAGGCACTCCGTCTTTTGTTCTCTTGAAGTCAATGAGGCGATACTTGCGCTTATGACCACCGCCAAGGTAGCGAGCGGTGAGGTGGCCTTCGGAGTTGCGACCTCCTGAGGCGCGCTTGCCGACTGTAAGAGACTTTTCCGGCTTAGTAGCAGTTATCACACCTTTGAATACGCCGATAATCTTGTGTCGTTGCCCCGGAGTAGTGGGCTTGAATTTTCTTACTGCCATTTTTATTAGATGTTGCTATAGAAATCAATGGTCTGGCCTTCAGCCACGGTCACGACGGCTTTCTTCCAAGCCTCTGTCTTGCCGCGCAGCAGGCCGCTCTTGGTCCAGCGGCTCTTGTTCTTGCGACGCACCTGCGAGGTGTTCACGCTGAGCACTTTCACTCCGTAGAGCTTCTCTACGAGGTCTTTGATCTGGTATTTGTTAGCGTCGGGGGAAACACGGAAAGTGTACTGGCCCACGCGCTCGGTCACCATGGTGGCCTTTTCTGTAACGATTGGCTGTATTGTGATATCCATTGTCGTTTCCTCCTATTAGTCCTTATTGTTGATGATCTCAAGGGCAGCCTCGGTAAGCACGATTGCCCCGTTGTTCATGATTGCGTAGGTGTTGGCATCCTGTGCGCGCATCAGATGTGTCTTGGGCACGTTGCGCATCGACAGATAGATGTTCTCATTGTTCTCGGGGATCACTACCAGCACGCGCTTGCCCTCGATCTTGAGGTCGGCTGCCATCTTCACATAGTCCTTGGTGCGGGGTGCGTCGAACTTGATGTCATCCACCACGATGATCTGGCCCAGAGCAGCCTTCTGGCTCCATGCGCTGCGGCGAGCGAGCTCCTTGAGCTTCTTGTTGAGCTTGAAGCGATAGTCGCGGGGCTTGGGGCCGAACACGCGTGCGCCGCCTGAGAGAAGGGGCGAGTTGATGTCGCCGATACGAGCGCCGCCGCCGCCCTTCTGCTTGTGAAGCTTGCGGGTCGAGCCTGAGATTTCGCTGCGCTCCTTTGACTTATGGGTACCCTGGCGCTGGTTGGCGAGGTATTGCTTTACATCGAGGTATACGGCGTTCTCGTTGACCGTAATGCCAAACACTGCATCGTTGAGCACTGCCTTGCGGCCGGTGTCGCGGCCATCTTGGGTTAGTATTGCGAGTTCCATATTACTTTTCGATTAAAACGATTGAACCTTTGTGTCCGGGGATCGAGCCCTTGATCATGAGCAGGTTGTGCTCGGGGATCACCTTAATTACTTGCAGATTTTGCACTGTCACGCGCTCGTTGCCCATCTGGCCGGCCATGCGCATGCCCTTGAACACCTTTGCGGGATATGAGCAGGCACCGATCGAACCGGGTGCGCGCAGGCGGTTGTGCTGGCCGTGAGTGGTCTGGCCTACGCCGCCGAATCCGTGGCGCTTCACTACGCCCTGGAAGCCTTTGCCCTTTGAGGTGCCGGCAATGTCGACAAAGTCACTCTCGGTGAAGAAGTCGACGCCGATGGTGTCGCCGGGGGCGTATTCCTTATCAAAACCCTGGAACTCGGCCAAGTGTCTCTTGGGGGTCACGCCAGCAGCCTTGAAGTGCCCGAGCTCGGGCTTGGTGCAGTGCTTCTCCTTTGCTTCCTCGAAACCGAGCTGGAGGGCGCTGTAACCGTCTTTCTCAACTGTCTTGACTTGAGTAACCACGCAAGGACCTACTTCGATAACAGTGCACGGGATGTTCTTGC
>CAYTXF010000086.1:5538-13825 GCA_964440745.1 uncultured Bacteroides sp. | reverse complement strand
GGCACTGGGGCCGTGCTTGGGATCATACCCAGCGGCAGCGGCAACGGCTTGGCGCGCCATCTCGACATCCCCATCGACGAAGCCCTCAGCGCCGACATCATAGGCAAGCGATCGGTAATTGAATGCGACTGCGGCATGGCTAATGGCAGGCTTTTCTTCTGCACTATGGGTTTCGGCTTCGACGCCACAGTGAGCCACCGCTTCGCCAATGAAAAGCGCCGCGGACGCATCACCTACATCAAGAATGTGGTAGAGGAATTTGGCCACTATCAGCCTCAGCATTACCGCATTACCATAGATGGCGAGCAATCCGAGGTGGAGGCCTTCGTGGTGGCTTGCTGCAATGCCAGCCAGTACGGCAACAACGCCTTCATAGCTCCCGAGGCATCGGTCACCGACGGCAAACTCGATGTAGTGATTATCAAGAGCGGAAATGTGATGCAAATGCTGCTTGCCGGTTTCGACCTGATCAGCGGCATGGTGCCATACAACGCTCACATCGACACCATACGCGCCACCAAGGTCACCATAGAGTGCCTGGGCGAGGCTTGCTCCCATCTCGACGGCGAGCCCATCGACATCGGACAAAAGGCAGAAATCGAATGTCTCCCGCATCAGCTCAGAATATACGCTCCGGAACGTGAGAAGCCGATCACGCCATTCATAACCCCAATCGATCTCACCCTGCGCGACTGGGGCATAGCCCTGGGCCGGATTTTCAAATAATGTGACTTTCACAAATTAATGGCAACATTAATAGAATAAAATCGAAAAAAATCACTACCTTTGCAACTTGAAAAGAGATAAATGTATAGATAAAGAAGTTTCCAATATGTCAGACGTTAAGAAAATTAAAACTGCATTGGTATCAGTATACCACAAGGACGGGCTTGACAACATACTAAAGATGCTGGCTCAAGACGGAGTGAAGTTCTTATCAACCGGAGGCACACGCAAATTCATCGAAAGCCTCGGCTATCAGTGCGAGGCCGTAGAGGATGTCACCGGCTATCCTTCGATCCTGGGCGGCCGAGTAAAGACTCTCCACCCCAAAATTTTCGGTGGCATCCTGAATCGCAGAGACAACGAGCAGGATCAGCAGGAAGTGGCCACATACCAGATTCCACCTATTGACCTGGTGATTGTGGATCTCTACCCCTTTGCCGACACTGTGGCTAAGGGCGCCAGCCAGGCTGACATTATTGAAAAGATCGACATAGGCGGCATTTCACTGATCCGAGGAGCCGCCAAGAATTTCAACGATGTGGTGATCGTGGCCTCAAAGCGCCAGTATCCTGCATTGGCAGGCATGCTCGACAAGCAGGGGGCGCAGAGCTCGCTGGAGGATCGCAAATGGTTTGCCAAGGAGGCATTCGCAGTGTCATCAGAATATGACAGCCAGATTTTCAACTACTTCGACAGTTTATATGAGCAGCCTTCAGCTCTGCGCATAGCCATCGACGGAAGCAAGCCCATGCGCTATGGCGAGAATCCTCACCAGAAGGGCTATTTCTTTGGCGATCTCGACGCAATCTTCGACCAGCTCCATGGCAAGGAGATTTCTTACAACAACCTGCTCGACATCGACGCCGCTGTTAGCCTCATGGCCGAATTCGATGAGACCACATTCGCAGTGCTCAAGCACAATAATGCCTGCGGCGTGGCCAGCCGTCCCACCGTGCTCGAAGCCTGGAAGGACGCCCTCGCTGGCGATCCTGTGAGCGCTTTCGGCGGCATCCTGATTTGCAACCGCGAAATCGATGCCGACGCTGCCGCTGAGATAGGCAAGATCTTCTTCGAGGTGATCATTGCCCCCAGCTACACCGACGATGCTATGGCAATCCTCATGCAAAAGAAGAACCGCATCATCCTGCGCCAAAAGGCCCAGCCCGATGCAAAATATACATTCCGCTCGCTTCTCAACGGCGCGCTCAAGCAAGAGCGCGATCTCAAGGTGGAGACACCCGAAGATCTCAAGCCTGTGACCACAGCGAAGCCAAATCCCGACCAAGTGGCCGACATGCTCTTCGCCAACAAGATCGTGAAGCATAGCAAGAGCAATGCAATCGTGTTGGCCAAGAACAAGCAGCTGTGCGGCAGCGGCGTGGGCCAGACCAGCCGCGTGGATGCCCTGAAGCATGCCATCGAAAAGGCGCACGCCTTTGAGCTCAGCCTCGATGGCGCCGTAATGGCCAGCGATGCCTTCTTCCCATTTGGCGACTGTGTGGAAATAGCCGACAAGGCCGGAGTGAAGGCTGTGATCCAGCCGGGCGGAAGCATCCGTGACAATGAATCAGTGGAGTATTGCGATCAGCACGGAATCGCCATGGTGATGACCGGATTCCGCCACTTCAAACATTAACCTTGGTGATTTGGTGATTTTGTGATTTGGTGATTTGGTGTCTGTCACTATGACACCAAATCACTCTAACACCAAATCACTCTAACACCAAATCACCAAATCACCAACTCACCAAATCACTTCAAGATATGAGACTTTTCTCTCTCACAAAAGAGATTGCGATAGATCTTGGCACTGCCAACACCGTCATTATACACAATGATAAAATCGTAATCGACGAGCCATCAATCGTGGCTCTTGACAAACAGACCGACCGCCTCATAGCCGTAGGCAAGGAGGCTCAGCAGATGCAAGGCAAGGAAAACGAGCGCATCCGCACAGTGCGCCCCTTGCGCAAAGGCGTGATCGCCGATTTCAATGCCGCAGAATTGATGATCCGCGGCTTGGTGAAAAAGGCCAGCAGCAAGAACAACTGGTTCTCCCCGTCGCTGCGCATGGTGGTAGGCATACCCAGCGGCAGCACCGAGGTAGAGATTCGCGCCGTGCGCGACAGCAGCGAGCATGCCGGCGGTCGCGATGTGTACATGATTTATGAGCCCATGGCTGCAGCATTAGGCATCGGCCTTGACGTTACGGCCCCCGAGGGCAACATGATTGTGGACATAGGCGGAGGCACGACTGAAATCGCTGTGATTTCTCTGGGCGGCATTGTCAGCAACAAGAGCATACAGATTGCCGGCGATGACCTCACCGACGACATACAGAACCACATGCGCCGCGCCCACAATGTGAAGGTAGGCGAGCGCACTGCCGAGCTCATTAAGATGAATGTGGGCGCTGCCTTGACAGAATTGGAGAATCCGCCGGAGGAATTCATTGTACACGGCCCCAACCAGATGACAGCCCTACCCATGGAGGTGCCAGTGTCTTATCAGGAAATCAGCCACTGCATCGAGAAGAGCATCAGCAAAATCGAGGCTGCTGTGCTGAGCGCCTTGGAGCAGACACCTCCCGAACTTTACGCTGACATCGTACACAACGGCATATACCTGGCTGGCGGCGGCGCCATGCTGCGCGGCCTTGACAAGCGCCTGACCGACAAGATTGGCATCAAGTTCCATATCGCCGAGGATCCTCTGCTGGCTGTGGCCCGAGGCACCGGCGTGGCCCTTAAGAATATCGATAAGTTCTCATTCCTTATTCGATAGAGATGGCTTATTAGTAACAAGCTGCGGATTACAAACCATTGCCGAGGTTTTTTGTTATAATTTAGAACGAGGTTTTTTGTTATAATTTAGAATTTGTGACGTTTTGTAATTTGCAATTGTCACTTGCAACTTGTAACTAATAACTTGTAATTTGTAACTTGTAACTTGTCATTTTATCATGCACGAGCTATTCGCTTTTTTTGTTAAGAACAGCAAGTGGTTCATCTTCCTCTTCTTCGTGGGAGTGAGCTGCGTGCTGCTTTTTAACAAAAATCCCTACCAGCATCATGTGTACATGACAAGCGCCAACGCTGTGGCAAGCACTGTGCTCAGTGCCAGCAACAGCGTATACTCTTATTTCAACCTGCGCGAAACCAATGATGATCTCAACCAGCGCAATGCCCTGCTTGAGAGCGAAGTGATCGCGCTGCGCCAGCAGCTCGAGCTCTTGAGAGAAGACCAGATTGCTGACACTCTGCAGCTCCCTGACTCGCTCAAGCAATACAATTTCATCGTGGCCAATGTGATCAGCAACTCCATAGCCAAGCCCTACAATTACATTACCCTCAACAAGGGATATGCCGACGGAGTTAGAGAAGAGATGGGAGTAATCGACCAGAATGGCGTGGTGGGCATCGTCAATGTCACCGGCAAGCATTCAAGCCGCGTGATCTCCCTGCTCAACAGCAACCTGCGCTTATCATGCAAGGTTAAGGGCAACAGCCATTTTGGCAGTCTGGTATGGGAAGGGCCTGATCCAGAGATCGCTCTGCTCCAAGAGCTGCCGCGCCACACTGTCTATGAGGTAGGGGATACAGTGGTTACAAGCGGATACAGCGCTGTGTTTCCCGAGGGCATCCCTGTGGGCATCGTGATGGCCGACACTCAGCATCGCAATGAGAATTTCTTCACTCTGCATGTGAAGCTGTTCACCGACTTCTCCACATTGAGCACCGTGCAAGTGGTCGATAACAAGAAAAAAGATGAAAACACAGCCCTCGAGGCCAAAGATTTCAAGTAACCAAAGACCAAGGACCAAAGACCAAAGACCAAAGACCAAAGACTGAAGAAATGAGCAAGACAGTCCTGACATTCATACTCAAGTTCGTGCTGTTGACCTTGGCGCAAGCCGTGATCTTCAATAATCTTGTGCTCTTCAATGCTGTGGTGCCTTTTGTCTTCATATACATCATCATCAGCATGCCTATCACCTGGAGCACCAATGTGAGCGTGACCTTGGGCTTCCTGGCGGGCGTAACCATTGACATTTTCAGCAACACTCAGGGCGTGAATGCTTTGGCATGCACTATTCTGGCTTTTGTAAGGAAGCCGGTGTTTCATCTTTATATCCAGCGCGACGAGGACTTAGGCGGTCTTAAGCCCAGTCAGAGGTCAATGGGAAGCGCCGAGTTCATGAAATACGTGGCCACAATGACTCTGATATATTGTCTCTGTGTGTTCACCATCGACGCTTTCGCCATCTTCAGTCCTGCCCGATTCGCATTGCAAGTGCTGGGCAGCTCAATATTCACTATTATCTTAATCTATGCGTTAGATTCATTCTTTACTCAACAGCCACATGAGAAAAGACTATAATCTTGAAAAGCGCAAGTATGTGATTTGCGGGTTTCTGTTGGTGATAGCTGTGATTTATGGGGTGCGCCTTTTCAATCTGCAGCTTGCCGATCAGAAATACAAGCAAAGCGCTGATACCAACGCTTTTCTGCGTCGCACTATATATCCAAGCCGAGGGCTCATCTATGACCGCAACGGCGAACTGGTGGTGTACAATCAGCCAGCATATGATGTCATGCTCATACCTCGAGATGTGGAGCCTTTTGACACGGCTGACTTTTGCAACGCGCTCAACATCACTCGCGAGCAACTCGACAAGCGCCTGGTCGACATGCGCGACAAGCGTCTTAATCCCGGATATTCAAGCTATACTCCACAAAAGCTTATCAGCCAACTTTCGGCTCAAGACTATGGCCGACTTCAGGAAAAGCTTTATCGTTTTCCTGGATTTTTCATACAGAAAAGGATACTGCGGCAATATGCGCATGCTTCAGCCCCCAACGTGGTGGGCAATATCCGCGAGGCTTCCGCGGCCGACATTCAAAATGACGAATACTACGCTCCGGGCGACTACACGGGCGACCTCGGCGTGGAAAAGAGTTATGAGCGTGACCTTAGAGGCATCAAGGGCGTGGAGATACTCATTCGCGATGCCCGAGGGCGCATCCAAGGCAAGTATGAAAATGGAGCGCGCGACATTGCTCCGGTGGCAGGCCGCGACCTCAAGCTTGGACTTGACATTAAGCTGCAGGAATATGCAGAATCTCTGATGGTGGGGAAGCGCGGAGCTGTAGTGGCAATCGAGCCTAAGACAGGCGAAATCCTGTGCCTGGTATCAAGCCCCACCTACGATCCCAACCTGCTGGTAGGTCGGCAGCGCGGCGATAACTATCGCATGCTTGTAAACCAGCCCGACTGGCCTCTCTATGACCGCGCAATCATGGCTTCCTATCCCCCGGGCTCTACTTTCAAGCCGACTCAGGGCCTGATTTTCTTGCAAGAGAACATCATTACTCCAGAGACCATGTTTCCGTGCAGCCATGGCTATCATAATGGTGGCCTTACCGTAGGCTGCCACGGCCATGGCAGCCCTCTGCCCCTGAGACCCGCCCTGCAGACCTCATGCAACTCTTATTTCTGCTGGGGATTTTACAACATGATCAACAAGCGCTCGAAATACGGCCGCTGTGACAATGCTTTCGAGATTTGGAAGAACCACCTGGTGTCGATGGGCTATGGCTATAAGCTGGGCATCGATTTGCCAGGAGAGAAGCGCGGATTCATCCCGAACGCCAAATTCTACGACAAATTCTATGGCAACAATCGATGGAGTGGCAACACCATCATTTCCGTAGCCATCGGCCAAGGTGAAATCCTGGCCACCCCTCTGCAGATAGCCAATCTATGCTCTACGATCGCCAACCGCGGATGGTACATCACGCCCCATGTGGTCAAAGAGATACAGGACACCATCATAAGCGAGGAGTACAAAATCAAGAACTATCCCACTATAGAGCATCATTACTACGACATCATAGCCGAGGGCATGCGCATGGCTGTGCTGGGTGGCACTTGCCGCAGCGCGGCATTCCCGGGAGTCGACGTTGCGGGCAAGACGGGCACTGCCCAGAATCCCCATGGCAAGGACCACTCGGCCTTTATGGGATTTGCTCCTTACGAGGATCCCCAGATCGCAGTGTGCGCCTATGTGGAGAATGCCGGCTTTGGCGCCACATTCGGCGTGCCAATCGGGAGCTTGGTAATGGAAAAATATCTTAACGGACATATCGATCCATCGCGCAAATATCTCGAGGATCGCATGCTTAACACTGAGGTCTACTATGCTCCCCCTAAGACCAAATAATCCGTCGCAGTCGATTTTCCGCAATCTTGACTGGTTCACCGTGATCATTTATCTGATCATGGTGCTTGCTGGCGCTGTCAGCATCTATGCTGCAAGCTATGATTTCGATCAGGCCAACATGCTGTCGTTCGACGAATTCTCAGGCAAGCAAATGCGCTGGATCGCCTTAGGGCTGGTCATGGGCTTTGTGCTGCTGTTGATCGAGACGCGCATGTATGAGACTTATGCCTATGCCATATATGCGGTGCTTATGGTGGTGCTGTTGGCGACGGCCTTCATCGCGCCTGACATCAAGGGCTCGCGCTCTTGGCTGGTGCTTGGCCCTATGAGCCTGCAGCCTGCCGAATTCGGCAAGTTCGCCACGGCCTTGGCTTTGGCTAAGCTCTTCAGCGGATACAATTTCCAACTCAACGCGAAGTTTTCCAACTATGTGAAGGCACTTTTCATCATAGTGCTCCCGATCATCCTCATTCTTATGGAGCATGAGACGGGGTCGGCCCTGGTGTATCTTTCTCTTTTCTTTGTGCTTTACCGCGAAGGCATGAGCGGCTTGGTGCTCTTCGGAGCAGCCTGGGCCGTGGTGATTTTCGTGGTGGCAGTGAAGTTTACCGACTCTCTGTTGATGGGAGTGGAATTGGGTCAATTCTGGGTGCTGTCCATAGTGATGGGAATCATGGTGGTGATGGCGGCTGTCTACGGCAAGCGCCGATACGAGATTGCTCGAAATCTGCTGTGCGGCTTTCTGGGATGCTGGGCTGTGATTGTGATTCTTGACAATTTCTTCGAGGTTGACGTACCGGGGCTCCCTGTGATGCTCGGCATGATTGCAGTGGCCAGCTTGTACTTGCTTTTCGAGGTTGTGCGCACCCATCTTAACAAGCTTCTTATCCCGGTAGCCACGGCAGTGCTTTCGGTGGGCTTCCTCTTCGTGGTGGATAAGGCCTTTGATGAATTGCAGCCTCATCAGCAGATGCGCATCAAGGTGGTGCTCGGCATCGAGGAGGATTTGCGCGGTGCCGGATACAATGTCAACCAGTCAAAGATTGCCATTGGGTCGGGAGGTCTGCTGGGGAAGGGATTCCTCGAGGGCACCCAGACTAAGCTCAAATATGTGCCTGAGCAGCATACTGACTTCATCTTCTGCACCATCGGCGAGGAGGAGGGCTTCTGGGGCACCATATTGGTAGAGCTGCTGTACTTAGCCCTGATTTTCCGAGTGGTGAAGATTGCGGAGAGGCAGCCAAAGATATTTGGCCGTGTCTATGCCTATTGCGTGGCCTCTTATTTCATATTCCATTTCTGCATCAACATAGGCATGGTGATAGGCTTATGCCCGGT
>CAYTXF010000086.1:0-5438 GCA_964440745.1 uncultured Bacteroides sp. | reverse complement strand
ATTTCATATTCCATTTCTGCATCAACATAGGCATGGTGATAGGCTTATGCCCGGTGATCGGCATTCCGCTGCCATTTTTCTCTTACGGCGGATCGTCGCTCTGGGGATTCACCATACTCCTGTTTATATTGCTGCGCATCGATGCAAGCCGCAAGATGGTGCTCAGCTATTAATCAATGAATAATGAATAATTAATAATGAATAATCAACAATTGTTCTGTTGACAAAAGCGACTGACAATTTGTCAGTCGTTTTTTTGGGGTACTGTTGCAAATTATTCATTGTTCATTATTAATTATTCATTACTAATTATTCATTAATAATTTCTTATGGGGCTGCAAGCCTTTACTATTGCTAATTATTCATTATTCATTATTAATTATTCATTACTAAAAGGTTGGCTGTGCCAACCTTTTTGGTGCAGGATTTGTTATTTCTATGATTGTGCGGGCGAAACATACCGCCAATCATTAGGTGAATACAAACAAATAAAATATAAATTCATTAACGACTTAAACTTATAAGATCATGGGAAAGATTATAGGCATCGACCTCGGCACCACCAATTCATGTGTGTCGGTTCTCGAAGGTAAGGATCCTGTTGTGATCCCCAACAGCGAAGGCCGCAACACTACGCCTTCGATCGTTGCTTTCGTTTCTGACGGCGAGCGCAAAGTTGGCGACCCCGCCAAGCGTCAAGCTATCACTAATCCGGAAGGAACTATCTACTCGATCAAGAGATTCATGGGTGAACGTTACGACGAAGTCACCGACGACATCAAACGCGTGCCTTACACTGTATCTAAGAATGCCAATGGCATGGCTCAGGTTGCAGTTGATGGCCGTGTATACACACCTCAGGAAATTTCAGCCATGATTCTTCAGAAGATGAAGAAGACTGCTGAAGATTATCTTGGACAAAGCATCGACGAGGCTGTAATCACAGTGCCCGCCTATTTCAACGACTCCCAGCGTCAGGCTACTAAGGAAGCAGGCGAAATCGCTGGCCTCAAGGTAAAGCGTATCGTCAACGAACCTACCGCAGCTGCCCTGGCTTATGGCCTTGACAAGAGCGACAAGGATCAGAAGATCGCAGTGTTTGACCTCGGTGGCGGCACATTTGATATTTCAATTCTTGACCTTGGTGGCGGCGTGTTTGAGGTGCTGAGCACCAATGGCGATACTCACCTGGGCGGCGATGACTTTGACCATGTCATCATCGACTATCTGGCCGACGGTTTCCAGAAGGATTATGGCGTAGATCTGCGCAAGGATCCTATGGCTCTGCAGCGTCTGAAGGAAGCAGCCGAAAAGGCCAAGATCGAGCTTTCAAGCTCTACCTCGACAGAAATCAATCTGCCGTACATCATGCCGGTCGACGGTGTGCCAAAGCACTTGGTAACCACCCTTACTCGCGCTAAATTTGAGCAGCTTTGCGACAAGCTGATCCAGGCTTGCGTTGAACCTTGCAACAAGGCTCTGGCTGATGCTGGCCTGAAGGCAAGCGATATCAATGAGGTGATTCTGGTGGGCGGCTCTACCCGTATCCCCGCAATCCAGGAAATCGTGAAGAAGATCTTTGGCCGCGAACCCAGCAAGGGCGTTAACCCCGATGAGGTTGTTGCCGTGGGCGCTGCCATCCAGGGCGGTATCCTTTCAGGCGAGGTTAAGGAGAACATCGTGCTGCTCGACGTTGTGCCTCTGTCAGTAGGTATTGAGACTCTCGGCGGTGTGATGACCAAGCTGATCGACGCCAACACCACCATCCCTGTGCGCAAGAGCGAGGTATTCTCCACTGCAGCTGACAATCAGCCAAGCGTTGAAATCCACGTGCTCCAGGGCGAGCGTCCTCTTGCTAAGGATGATAAGACTCTGGGCAAGTTCCACCTCGACGGCATCGCTCCCGCACCTCGTGGCATTCCTCAGATTGAGGTTACCTTTGAGGTTGATGCCAACGGTATTCTTAACGTATCGGCTAAGGATAAGGCCACTGGCAAGGAACAGAGCATACGTATCGAAGCCTCGAGCGGATTGACCGATGCTGAAATCAAGCGTATGAAGGACGAGGCTGCTGCCAACGCTGCCGCCGACGAACGCGAGAAGAAGCGCATCGAGACTCTCAACAAGGCTGATGCAATGGCATTCCAGACTCGCAAGCAGCTCCAGGAGCTGGGCGACAAGATCCCGGCTGACAAGCGCGCTGCCATCGAAGCTGCCGTAGCTAAGCTCGAAGATGCCCACAAGGCGCAGGATGTCGACGCTTGCGAACGCGCAATGAAGGAAATCGAAGATGCCTTCGGCGCAGCCCAGCAGGATATCCTCAACGCCCAGGCCCAAGCTCAGCAGCAGGCTCAGAATCCTGGCGCAGGCCCTCAGCCCGGTGCTAACCCCGGCGGCCACGACGACCACGTCACCGACGTCGACTTCGAGGAGGTGAAGTAAAGACTGATAACCATCCGTAAACAACGATAACAAAAGGAGTGTAATTCACTGAGTTACACTCCTTTTGAATCCTCTGATTTGGGTTCAAAGAATCTCGACTTTGTTGAGGAGGAAATCAAATAGTCCGACAATATAGATACCATTTTCATCAAAGTAGGGCTTTATATTGTCGCGTACGATTATGATTTTTCGAAAAGAGTCGGATATTCTTTTGTAGGAAGCTTCTTCCTGCCGGATCTTTGTCTCTTTCTCCATTTTAAAGGCCGACTGGATATACACACGTTCGCTGCCTTGGTTAACTACAAAGTCCACCTCATACTGCTTTCTCTGATATTTTCCCTCAACATTTATCTCACGAGCTTCGATACAACCAACATCAACGGCCAGACCTCGGTAACGCAACTCGTTATAGATGGCATTTTCCATAAGGTGATTTTCTTCCAACTGCCGATAGTTGAGGATGGAGTTCCTAACACCCATGTCAGAAAAATAGTATTTTGAAAGGGTATTGATATATTTTTTGCCCTTTATATCATATCTCTGTGCACATTCTACGATAAATGATTCGCAAAAATATGAAAGGTATTTTTGTATAGTTTTATCCGAAAGCTCTGATTTCTCCAGGGATTTGAAGGTGTTTGCCAACTTGGATGGGTTTGTGGGGGAGCCTATCGCTGATGATATGATGGATAGGAGCTCTCTGAGCTCAGGAACATTCCTTAAAGAATATCTCTCAACAATATCCTTTATATACACTGTCTCTGTCAGCTCCTTCAGGTAATCTTGCCTTTTCTTATCCCCAGCGAGATTCATCAGGTGAGGCAAGCCTCCGTAAGTGTAATATTCCTTCCAAGCTTCTTCCACGGGAAGATCTGTGGCTGACATGTACTCGCTGAAAGACAATGGGTAAATGTGCACTTGGTCTCCACGTCCTCTGAATTCAGTGACAATATCCGAAGAGAGAAATTTTGAATTGCTGCCAGTGACGTAAACATCGGCATTGGGCACTTTAAGGTAGCTGTTGAGTACATCTTCAAATTCGGCCACATGCTGAACTTCGTCAAGGAGAATGTAATACTGCCTGGTGTCTAACATCTTGGCATCAATATAATTGAGTAATTTGTCAGGGTCCCGCAGCTCTTTGTTGCGACGATCCTCAAGGTCGATTCTTATGATTTGCTCGTCTGAAATGCCTTGCTCTTTTAGATGGTCATAGTAAAGTTTGAACACAAGGTATGACTTGCCGCTGCGGCGCAAGCCAGTAACCACTTTGATCAGGCCATTGCCTTGTCCCTCGATCAATTGATTCAGATATTTGTCACGTCTAATCTCCATATTCCGAACTTTTGTCTCTTTTGTCACTTTTTCGGAATGCAAAATTAATATTTTCTTTGAATATTACCAAATTTAATTTTGACCTTACCCTTTTTAGGTCAATTATGACCACCTGTTGGTTATAGACAAGTCTATCGCCTTAAAGAATGCCATCAGCCCCAAGTCCCTGAAAATAAGGTCCCTTTTCTCTTTTCATAAATAGTTGATAACTTTTTTCCATAGAAATTATAGTAAAAATTATCAAAAGATTTTGTCATATAGAAAAGATTGATTATCTTTGCATTGTAAAAAATTATCAAAATGGATAATTCAATTACATATAATTTCGAATTCAGCAAATGTTTCAAGACAGCACTGAAAGAACGAGGACTTACGCAAAAAGAATTTGCGGAAGCCTTTGGTCTTAAACCATCTAACTTAAGTGGGATAATTAGTGGACGAAGAAAAATTCCAGTCTCATTGATAACAGATTTTGCTGAATTTTTAGGAACAACAGAAAGAGAGCTTCTAAGTTATCAGGAAGGCAATAAACCTTATACACAAACTTCTAATTTGGAAGAAGTGGAAAAGGAATCCGAAATGCTTTTGTCTCAATTTGACCAATTGATTTCGGTAAAATCCTTATTGAAGGGCATTTGTGACATCAAATTTCCTTTTTCCACAAAACTTAAGGCTCTTAAAGACACCTATTTTCTCACTAATCCATGTGATCTTGAAGGTCAAATGACGAAATTATCAGAAGCTTGCTTCCGAAAATCAGAAAAAACCGGACAAGATAGGATTGCTATTAACACTTGGGTAGTTAGAGCTAGAGCCATTGCACAAAAGAAGGTTATATCTATACCATTCAAAGAAGATGCAATTTTTGGAATAGCAAATGAAATAGCAAACATTCTTCATAACAACGATGTAAATACAGACACTGAAGAATTGGTTGAAGCTGCTTTGTTACGAGGCGGAATAGGTTATTGTCATGTTCCCAAAGAACCAAAAGCATCTATTGATGGATATTCCTTTGTTATAAAAGATACACCATATATAATACTTACACGTAGATTTGATCGTATAGACAACTTTGCGTTTAATATTATGCATGAATTAGGTCATATAGCAAATGGTCATATTTTCAAAGGATATGGAATGATTAACATCCAAGGCTCTTATGAAGAAGATGATACTATAAAAACCAAGATGGAAGAAGAAGCAGATAAGTTTGCAACTGAAATTTTAATACCCAATAGGATTTGGTTCTTAGCTCCCAAAGTAGCCATGAACCCATATATGATACAAAAAAAATACAGCACATGGGCGAAATCTAAAAACTTAAATCCATGGATAGTATTAGGTCGAGTGTCTCATGAGACAGGGATGTACAGATTCACCAGTGATGAGACACGACGTATCAAGAAGTCAATTTCTAAATTAAAAAAAGATTAAGCCAATGGAGAAATAAGAGTGAATTACATAAAAATGCCCTGCGCACCTGGAAAATGAACAGGGCTTGGCCCGGTTAGTTGGCCTGGACCTCATTCCGTCGATAGACGGGAGGGAATTCGTTTTGTGCTGCAAAGTTACTAAAATCATTGCATTTGTACAATATAATAACGGAAAAAGCGGCTCAAGCCGAATTTAATGTTGATGGATTTTAGCGGAAATGCAAA
>CAYTXF010000085.1:0-14314 GCA_964440745.1 uncultured Bacteroides sp. | reverse complement strand
CGGACAAAACTTTGGTCAAATTGACTAAATGCTAAAAATCATGAGTTTACCCTGGCAAATATACCAACAATTACACCTATATTGCTAAGGTAATCTGGGTGAAGTCGATCTGGAAATGATGGAGTGAAAAAAGACGAGTCTGGGCGGTAGCTGACCGAAAATCAGGGTCAATAGTGATTTCAGGCCCTGTGAGAGCGCGGATCCCCAGGGCCTTGTACACTGCCTCCTTGGTGGTCCAAGCCTTCAGCAAATCCTGATCTTCCTTAATCCACAGCATTTCCTCAGGGGAGAGAAACCGAGTTTTCACTCGCTGCAAGGCCGGCCGATATTCCTCAGCATCGATGCCTACGGGCGCATTGCTGTTGATTGCCACAGCAGCCAGCTTCTGGCTATGGGTAATGGAAATATTGACTCCCTCGACCAATGGGGCTCCATCCTGGTTGTGGGCAAGCAGCGCTCCTGGCAGGAGCGCCTCCAATATGCTTGACACAGCGGCACGTTCGCGCTGGCGCCGCGTCAGAGTCTCTCCTTCGGGAATAGGACAATAGCCTATGGCGACAGATCCGATTTGCAGCGTGCTGATCATGAGCCGAGAGTGAGCATCGTGTAGCGCACATCGCGCAGCAGCACATTTACAATCGGCGCCACCGAGTCGAGATCAGTAGCTGGCGTAACATTGTTGAGAAACGCTGTGCCAGAAAGCATCCAATCCTTGTCGAACGCCAAAAATTTCACCGGAGTGGCCAAGCAGCTCGGCGCATACAGCATCCACACGCTCAGGCCGTTGGGATTCAAGTATTCTTCTGTGGAGATGTCGCCAGCGTTGCCCAAATCAAGCCGCATGCGCTCCAATCGGTTCTCAACCAATGCTGTGGCATCGCGCCCATCAAGTGGCGTGAAAGTATAATAGATGCAGGCTCGCAGCTTGTAGTAGTGGGAAGTGGCCCAATAGCTGCCATCATCCTTGCGCTCCATATCGAAGGGTGCGCAGGCATTTGTGTGCAGCACCATGGGCGTGCCCCCTTGCTGGGCATATTGCGCAGGATAGGTATCAAGACGGAAATAGCCCTCGCGGCGCGGCACGGCATTGTCCTGGGGCTTGCCGCAACTGCTCACAATCGCCATTACTGCCAATGCTATGTAGACCAGCCACTTCATATCAGTTGCCTGTTTGTCCCTCATCCTTAGGACGGATGTTGACCCTGACTGCCATGATGCGGTGGCCTGCCACCTTCAGCACCAAGAAGCGGCAGCGACCGTACGACAATGGCTCTTTATCCTTGGGGAAGTCACCCTTGATCGCCAATAGCATGCCTGCCAAGGTCTCGGCATCTTCGGCCACATCCTTATAGTCGTCCTCATCGAGGTCTGTGATGCGGAAAAAGTCGTTGAGCGGCGTGCGGCCGTCAAAATTGTAAGTGTCAGCCGACAAGCGAGTATAATACTTGTCCTCCTCGTCGTATTCGTCGTTGATGTCGCCTACGATTTCCTCGAGCACATCCTCCAGGGTCACCACTCCCTGGGTGCCACCGTATTCATCGATCACTATGGCTATGTGCTGCTTGAGTTTGCGGAAATCTTCAAGCAAGTCATCGATTTGGCGGCTCTCAGGCACATAATAAGGCTTGCGCAACAGTGTGCGCCAGTCGAAATCGCCCAATGGCTTGCCTATGTAAGGTAACAGGTCGCGGCTGTAGAGGATGCCCTTGATATTGTCCATCGTCTCCTCATACACCGGCATTCGCGAGAAGCCCTTGTCGAGCACCACCTTCATCACCTCGTCGAAGGTCGAATCCGCATCAATGCCCACGATCTCTACACGCGGGGTCATCACCTCGCTGGCCGATGTGTCACCAAATTTAAGGATTCCCTCGAGCATCTGCTTGTCGTCCTTGGCGGCCACGTCGGTCACATCGAGAGCGTCGCTGAGCTCGTCGGTGGTGATGCTCTCCTTCTTTGTCACCACCTTGTTTACAATGGTGGTGCTTTTCACCAGCATGCTCGACACCGGGTAGAAGAGCTTCATGAAGAAGTTGATGCCACCTACGGCAAATCGCGCCCACTTGATGGGATAGTTAGTGGCGTAAAGTTTGGGCAGGATCTCGCCGAAGAGCAGGATCAGGAAGGTCAGGATTACGGTCTGCAGCACAAAGCTTGCCCAGTCGGGCATGCCCTTGAAAAGCGGACCCAAGGCGAAATTGGTGAGCACGACAATCGTCACATTCACCAGATTATTGGTTACCAAGATGGTGGCCAGCAGTCTTTCCGGCACGCTGAGGTACCGCTTGATGGCAATGGTGCGCGAGTCTTCCTCGTCCATTTCATCGAGCTGGCTCGGTGTAAGTGAAAAATAAGCTATTTCGCTGCCGGAGATAAATCCGGAGAGCATAAGCGCTATCAAGGCTATGCACAGCGCTACGATTTGGGAGGCTCCGAATGCGGGCATGGCGTCGATTGCCAGCAATATATCGCACAATTGTTCGGCAGCCGGTAAGGGGTCAGTATCCAAGTTGATTTTAATTAGTTCGACATGTGTCAGCCGCGTGGGCGACTAACAAAGTGCAAATATACACATTTTCCATGAAATGACAAAAAACTTTCTGTGTCTCTACTCCAACTTGCGCAGAGTCTCCAGCAATTGTTTGCCCATGCCTATGGTGTAACCTTCGCTTACGAATACCACGCGGTTGAAGGTATCAGCAATCACCACGATCGGCAGCGCCACATTGTCAAGATGCAGATTCTCGGCCAATTCCTTGCGTATGCTGCCGTCGATGTCGGCTCCAATGGCCACCGATGCCGGCAGAGCCAAGGTGTTGGCCTGCGTCCAAGCGCTTGCTTCCTTCTCCGATGGGAAGAGCAGCACCATGGGGCAGCCGGTAGCCTCCAGCGCTGAGGCCATGGCAGAGATGTCGCGAAGCGCATGATTCGATGGCTCCTGGCCCATGGCCATCAAGCCCAAGATGTAATATCCTCGACCAGTGGTCGACAGCAGGGATTTTTCCGCCTGGGCATTCAGGTCGTAATAGAGGTCTTCGCTATTGAAATTGCCGATTACCTTCACGCCCTCGTTGTCTTGGCGAAGCGCCAATGGCACTTCGGCAAGCTGGTCCTTGTCAACTGTAAAGAATTCGACCTGAGCCAGAACTCCGCCATCGGCCAGGCGCTGACCACTCACGAGCATGTAGTCGCCAGTGTCAATGCGTCGAGGCTCGGCAAAGCCTGACCTCCAGGTCTCGCCCTCGTCGTAATTGAGCAATTGCGGACGCCCATCGACAATCTTGCTTATGGTGAAATGGATGTAGTATTCCGGATTCTCCACATATCCCTCTCGGTCATAGTTGAGTTGTAGCCAGCCCTCGGGAGCCTTCTGCTGGTCGCCGTCTTCATTCCAGAAATCATAGCATTGACCCTCAGCGTCGAAATACTGCGCCTTGCCCGAAACCGGATCGATGCGCGCTGGCAAGCCCATAGCCCTCGCCTCAGATACCATGGCAATGTCTCGCGAGCGGCGGTCAGTAAGGCCAAGCCTTCCCACCGACTTAGGATCCATCCTCACGCTGGCGGGCTGCCATGTTGCTTCAGCAGAAATGTCCTTAGAATATTTTTCCTTCAAATCGCTTATGGTCAAGTTCTTTCCCTGATTGGCCTGCAGGAAAGCCTCGCGATTGGGACGCAGATATTCCAATTCTACTCGTGGCGGCAGCACATACTTGAGATACAAGGAATCGCTGACCGACTGAGGTGCCAGCATGGCATCGTTGAGCACATCGAGGCTGATGTCGGTTAGGTCCTTGTCGCACAAGGCAGAAATCAGCCCAGTGGCCTTCCACTCCTGCTGAGTGCCTTTCCACTGGCTCAGGAACTCATCGATCACTGCCTGATTTCCGCGGGCCTTGCTGGTAAAGGTGCCCACATAAGCCATGCGGATAGAATCCTCCTGTGCCTTGCGCAGATTGCAAGCGGCTGCTTCCTGCGGATCCACTATTATCAAGGATGCCGACGCTTTGGGCGGCACTATGTCAAATGTGCGCACCACATCGCTATTGACTTCGTCAGCAATAGGCAAGAGGCCCACCTCGGGATTCTTCTCCGCCTTGATCTTGGCAAAACTGTACTTGCCATCCTTGCTGGCCCACACGATCAGGTCACCAATTCCGCATTCTATGCTGGCAATGCCTAAGTCATCAGTATATTTTGTGGCAATGGGATAGAACTCGCCATAATTGTAAAGACAGAAATCCACTCTTGCGCTATCGAGGAGCTCAAAGTCAGGAGTTGTAACCTGGATCATTGCCTTTCCGGTGGGTGCGTAATTAGAGGTTACGTTGATATCGGTATACTTGTCGGCCTGCAGGAGCTTTTCTTCCGGCCCGTCGTATTTGCCTAAGGCGCGGGTTGTCATCAGCATGCCACGCGAGGCTGGCGCATTGAACCATCCCAGGTCAAGCACAGCCTCGGGTTCGCAAGCGCCAAGAAAATGCCATTGGCCGTTGGCCCAAGCCTCTACCCAGGCATGGTTGTCGTCGGTATGCGCCCAGCGCGGAGTGTACACTTGTCGAGCCGGGATGCCAATGCTGCGCAAAGCAGCCACCGTGAATGTTGACTCTTCGCCGCATCGCCCTATGCCACTGCTGACAGAAGCCAGAGGCGAATGCGTGCGCGCATCGCTGGGCTCGTATGTCACCTTCTCATGGCACCAGTGATTGACCTCCAATATGGCCTCTTCCATGCTCATGCCTGCCACGCGGTCCTTTAGTTCCTCGTAGAATACGGCGCGATGGCCGTCGAGATTTTCATTGTTGACCCTCACCGGCAGCACAAAATGGAGCCACTCCCGGTCAGGCACAATCTCGCCCCAGGGCATCTCTTGGCGCGCTCGCAGAGCCAGACACGCATTGTCAATGAAATATTCGGCTGGATAGTCGGTGACATCGGGCAGAGGCATGTATGCGTAGAGAAATTCCAAGGCCTGGCGCAGCTCTGGCTCCAGGTCCTGGTCAAAGGCCTCAAAGCACCATGGAGCGTTCAGTTCAGTGCGACGCGCTTCAAAGTCGGAATGCACATCAGCTTCAGCATAAAGCAGGGCGCAAAGGCATATCGGCAGCAGTATCTTTTTCATCTTGGATTCGGGATTTAATTTCTGACACTAATTCAGCGTTAGTAACAAGGCGAGAGTATTCGTCGGCTCCGGGCGCGCTCATGCTCACCCCTGGTCGACGATATTTCATAGCGCTTGCCCTGGGAGATCGGGCCGAGGCGTGCAGCTCAGGCACCTGGGTATAGGATGCAATGCGAGCTGCATTTTGGGCATTGACCCCGCTGCCTGCCATGATGGCAATGCGGCCATTGGCGCGACTTACCAGGCGCTTCAGCATGGGGATTCCCGCATTGGCCGTCGGCTCGCATCCTGATGTCAGCAAGCGGCTGCATCCTAAATCGATGATCTGCTCCAATGCCACCTCGGGGTCGCGACACAGGTCAAAAGCGCGGTGAAAAGTCACCTCGGCAGCTCCGGCCTCCCATATAAGGCGCCGCATTGCCTGGATGTCAACATCGCCATTGAGAGTGAGCACGCCTACCACCACTCCGTTGACACCCTCTACCACGCATTCTTGCACATCGTTGAGCATTATGGCCATCTCGCGCTGCGAGTACACAAAATCGCCGCCTCGCGGGCGTATCAGCACATTCACTGGCACTCCGGCTCGGCGCCCCATATCCAGGGCTGCCTTCACCAATCCCATCGAGGGTGTCAGTCCACCCACTTCCAAAGCGGAGCACAGTTCTATGCGGTCAGCGCCGCCCTTGATGGCAGCTTCCACGCTCTCTATGTCACCACAGCATATTTCAAGGCATCTCATAAGGTATTAGTCTTTATGGGTAAATCAAATGACAATGCAGAGCTACGGGTTGGCAGCTCTGCATTGGAAACGAAAAAGTTGGTTATTGTTTGCGTTGAGCTTTATCGCCCTTCCGGAGCTGACTGTGCTTCAACAGATTATTGGTGAACTTGCGTTCGGCGTTTTTGAGGCTGATTAATTGTCTTGGTGTTAATATCTGCTTAAATTTATCAAAGTATTCCATCTCTACGGCACCTTCGCGGCTCTTCTGCTCATACACGGCGCGGGCGGCAGCCTCGCATTCGATTTCGCTGGCGTCGCTGTCATTCTTCACTTTTGCCTCCAGGTTGCGAGTCTCGGTGGCGATTTGCATGAGCTGATCGTCCATCTGGTCGTAGATCGGGAAAAATTCGTTTTGCTGCTCACGAGTGAGCTTGAGTTCTTTGGTGAGGACTTCGTGCTTGTAGTTGCGCATTTCGGTGAGCCACTTCTCACGTTCCTCCTCGGTCATACCCTGCTGCTGCGCCATCACGGTCTGAGCCAGACACAGGGCTAAAATCAAAAACAAAGCCTTTGCGTTCATAGCTGTTGCATTTGAGGTTGGGAGTCGGCCGGAGTGTGCAAGGTGGGGGCATCCACTGTTTCGGGATCATAGTTGAGCCACTGCACATCCACGCCGTTGTCCATCATTTCGTCCATCAGGTCCCATTGGTTGACATCATCGAGGATGAATTCGTCGACGAATGTGTCATTGTTTAAAGCTTCGGCCAGGATGGCTGAGGGCTGGGGCTCGTTGATGGAAGTAAGGTTGGTAAACATCTTCAGCATGCACCACACCCCGGCAAACATAGCAGCCATGTAGACATAGGGCCTCACTCTCTGCCACAGAGTGCGCGGAGCGTGCACTATCTTCGGGGCTGCCTCTTCGTGCTCGAAGGGTATGTCGGGAAGCGAATCAGCCATGCGAGCAGCAAAGTCAGCGAAATAGCCCTCGGGGACGGTCATGCCGTCTCTGCGGTCTATCTTCGTGAGGAGATCCTTTTCTTCTTTCATGACTATATATGCTTTAAAATTCTTATTCTGAATATTTGATTTAAAAGGGCTGCAAAGGTTTAATCGTGCTCTTCAAAATATTTTTCAATTTTTTTCACGGCCAGGTGGTAAGATGTCTTCAGGGCGCCCACCGATGTGCTCAGCACCTCCGACATGTCTTCATATTTCATCTCGTCGAAATATTTCATGTTGAAGACCACTCGCTGCTTTTCGGGCAGAGTGGCAATGGCGCAGCGCAGCTTTTGGGCCAGGCGGTCGCCGTCGATGTGCTCATCGGCCATGATCTGGTTGGCCAGAGCGGCTTCCTGATCGTCGAGCGAAATGCCTTGGCGCTTGCGCTCGCGGTCGAGATGTGAGATGGCCTCATTGATGGCTATTTTGTAGAGCCAGGTCGAAAGCTTGGCATCGCCTCGGAAGTTTTCCAAGTTTTGCCAGGCTTTCATGAAAGTGTTCTGCAGCAAGTCATTGGCATCGTCGTGGTCTTGCACCATCCTTCTTATCTGCCAATACAGGGGCTCGGTATACAGCTTTATGACCTCCGTGAAGGCCTGCCGGCACTGCGCCGGATCGCGCAGCCGTTCTATGAGCTCAGGGTTTTCGCGGGGATACTCAGCCATATTGTCGTAGTCGTCGGTAGTTATTCTTAGTCTTCAGTTAATGTCCTCATTATCTATGATAACCTGCGGTTTACAGAGGAGCGACATTTTTCACCTCGTAAAATTACAAATAAATTTTGAAATGAGGACTATCTGTTTAGATTATTTACCTATTTTTTGTATAAATAAATTATTAGTGTTTGACTCCAAATCCGAAATCCCAGATTCCAAATCCGAAATCCTAAATCCTAAATCCCAAATCCCAAATCCTAAAAGTGGCTGCTGCCGTCGAAGCAGTGGGTGCAGATCTTGCATTTGGGCAGCCCGATGGCCTTAACCAGGTCTTCAAGCTTGCTGAATTTGAGCGAAGTCAGGCCGAAGCGCTCTGCTATTTTCTGCACCAGGGCCTTGTACTGGGGTGAATCGGTGGTGGCATACGCCTCAAGATTCTTATTGGGATCGCCCTCAAGTTCGCCGATGATGCGGCGGGTGATCAGCTCCATGTCGCTCTTCGACGATGTGAAGCCGATGAAGGGGCAGCCATAGATTAGCGGAGGACATGCTATGCGCATGTGCACCTCCTTGGCGCCGTATTCATAGAAGGTGTGCACATTGTCCTTAAGCTGGGTGCCGCGCACGATCGAGTCGTCGCAGAAAGCCACTTTGCGGCCTTTGAGCATGGCAGCATTGGGGATGAGCTTCATCTTGGCCACCAAGTCGCGCATGCTCTGGTTGGCCGGTGTGAAGCTGCGGGGCCAGGTGGGCGTGTATTTTGCCACACACCGGCGATAAGGGATGCCCTTGCCGGCAGCAAAACCCATGGCCATGCCTACTCCCGAGTCGGGAATGCCGCACACGCACTCTATCTCCGTGTCGTCCTTCTCGCCCATCAGTTCGCCGCTGCGATAGCGCACCTCGTCGACATTGATGCCCTCATAGCTCGATACCGGGAATCCGTAGTAAACCCACAGGAATGAACAGATTTGCATTTCGGGCAGTGCCTCCTTGAGCACCTCCACTCCATCTGCCGTGATGCGCACGATCTCGCCGGGGCCAAGGTCGCGCACCACCTCGTAGCCAAGATTGGGGAAAGCCGAAGTCTCGCTGGTCACGGCATAGCCGTCGGGGCACTTGCCAATCACGATGGGGGTGCGGCCCAGTTTGTCGCGCGCCGCAATCAGGCCGTCCGGGGTAAGCAGCACCATGCTGCAGCTGCCCTCGATGCGCAATTGCGCATAGCGGATGCCGTCGGCGAAATTGTCGCCTTCATTAATCAAAGCAGCCACCATCTCGGTGGGATTGGTGGCTCCGCTGCTGGTTTCAGCAAAATGTATGTGTGCGTCGAGCATCTGGCGCTCAATATCGTCGATGTTCTGAATCTTGGCCACAGTCACGATTGCGAACTTGCCAAGATGGCTATTCACCACGATGGGCTGCGAATCATTGTCGCTGATCACGCCAATGCCCACATTGCCACCGAAACGCGGAAGCACGCTCTCAAATTTTGTGCGAAAATAAGTGTTTTCCAGGCTGTGGATGCTGCGCACGAAGCCCAGCTTAGGGCTGTACGTGGCCATGCCGCCTCGCTTGGTGCCGAGGTGTGAATTATAATCTGTGCCGTAGTAAAGATCTGTGACACAATCTCTACGCAAGGCAGTGCCGAAAAAGCCTCCCATATAGAAGTTGTAAATTGGTATAAATCTTGCGCAAAGTTAGTAATTTTTTCTCTTCAAAACTACTATCAAAGCGAAAAAGTGGCAATATGGCGCTTTTTCTTTTCCTCGAAGATGTCGTCGATGGCAAAAAAGATGCCGCTTTCCTCGACGTCGCCAAACTCGTCGTTGATAGCCGTGCCAAACATCTTCATCGTGGGCGACAGCATCATGTAGGCATTCACCAGCGGCGGTATGTTCTGGCCCCGAGCCCTGACCTCGTTGTTGAGGATGCGGTAGTCCTCGCGGAAACTACCTCCGACAAAGAGCTTCTCCATAGCAGCCTCGTCGATATTGGTGTCGAGCGCCTTGATGGGCGTCACCAGCTTCTCGGGGTCAGGAAAATACTTGTGCAGGAAATACAGGATCATATTGCGGCAGTCAGCCTTGTAGTTGGGATACATCGTGACCTTCCCGAAAAGATGCTTGATCTGGGGGTACACCACCGTAAGGGCCCCAAGGCCATCCCAAAGGTTGTCGAGAGTGAACAGAGCGCGGGCTCCCACGCGCGAGGCCTGGAAGTCAGGGATCACGAATGAGCGGCCCAGCTCCATCGTAGTGGGCAGATACTCCTCGATGAACTTAGGCGAGAAGTTGAACATGTGACTTGTGGCTATTCGCGGCTTGCCATCCTCAACCTTGATGTTTTCGCCCAGGATAAAGCGATATCCTCCCAAGATAAGCTTATTGTTGGGGTCCCACACTATCAGCTGCTGGCATGCCGGCTCCATCATGTCAAATTCATCGATGTCGCATTCCTTGCCAGTGCCGCCTCCGGCCAGGCGAAATGCTATCTCGCGCAGGCGCCCCACCTCGCGCATCAGCGCCGGGGCCTGGTGAGGATCAAATATATAAATCTCATTACCTCCCTTGTTTGACTTGCGCAGAAAGCGCTCAGGGGTTAACTCTGACTGTATCAGATCTACATCTACTGCATCAATGATGGTTTGATTCATAGCTGAGTGGATTGGGGTTGATTTAATGAGTAAGCCATCTCGCGCACCATGGCCGCTATCACGGCATGGTCGCCTTCCTTAAGGGATTCGTACTTCACTCGCTGGCCTACCTTTATCACAAATGACTTGCCTTTGGCTCGGATCACCTCGCGTGGCAAATACACCATTTCGATGTTCAACTTCAGCCCAAGGCGCTTGCGCCACTGGGCAAAATTGTAAAAGAATGCCGAATTGCGGCCTGAAAAGAACAGGGGCACTATGTCGCGATGATACTGCAAAGCCTTGGACACAAACATCTTATGCCATTCAAGATCCATGATCACACCCTTGCGCCCCTTGCGCGAGACCAAGCCTGCCGGAAAGATGACCACTGGGTCCGGCCCCTCGAGGGTATCGTTGATCTGCTGGATTGCCTCGCGGCTCTGCTTGCCATGCTTGTTGATGGGCAGAAACACATCCTTGATCGGGTCCACTGCCATGAGCATGTCGTTGACCACAAATTTCACGCCATTGCCATAGTGGCGCGTCAGCAGCGCTATCAGGGCTATCCCGTCGAGTCCGCCAAGCGGATGGTTGCACACAAATATCACGCGCCGCTCCTTCATCAAAGGGAGCTTATCCTCGTTGTCAACCGAGATCTTGACGTCGAGATGCTTGAGGGCTGCCTCGCAGAATTCGGCCCCTCGCTTGGGATAGAACAGGCGCAGCATCTCATTGAGTTCATCCTCGCAGATGGTGCGACGCACCCAATTGGTCACAAACTTAGGCACCAACCGCGCGCGATCGCCAAGCTTCGAAGCTAAGGTCTGCTCGACATCTATTTGTATGAGTTCTGGCTCTGTCATCGCCTTTTTCGGAATTTAACCACAAAATTATTAAATTTCTTCCTAATAATCGACATTCTTAACGAAAAAATATCTAAATTTGTACCAAAAGAAATCTGAAATGCAAATTTTTACACACATTGCGGTGGATTTGTGCGGAAATTCATTTTTGATTCCGTATCTCGAAAAAGAGCTTGTCACTCCTGAGCCTAAACCCGAGACCGAAGAGGCCCCTGAGGTCGACTGCGCTGTGCGCATCGTCAACTCAGGCAATCCCAGCGAATCCGATCCAGAACTCGACGCTTTCTGCTCCGAACGCGGCATCCCTCTCTGCGAACTTAAATGCCCACAAATCATAGGCACAGGCATGCAGGGCCTGGGGCGCTGCATTGCCGCAGGCATCTATCGAGGCACTTTTGTGCATGTGTCGGGCAACGAAGCGCGCGTGAGCATCGTGCATGCCACTGATGTGGCGCGGGCAGTGACCGCAGTGGCTGGGCGCTCCGGATCATTCACATTTCACGATGGCACCAATCCCACCATCCACGACCTTGCCGAGGCTCTCGCCTACCGCATGGCTGAAAAGCGCATCATCACGATCAAGCCCCGATGGGCGCGCCTGTGGTACGGGGCTGAGTATTTCAACATTCTCACTACCGACAGCATCTCTACCAACTCTTTTTTAGAGGCTTTCCCGGATTTCAATCCCGTGGACACGGTCAATTATCTCCACACTCATGTCTATGATGAAAGCAGTCTCTGATCTGGGGCCCTCGCTGAAAAGCGTGGCAAAGATGGCAATCCTATCCCGAAGCGCCTCCATAAATAAGGAGAAGGCCCACGGCACCATAATAATCCTGGCCAATGGCCCCTCGCTGCGCCAGACCATCGACGAGAATCTCCACCTGCTGGCGGCTTCCACGACAATGGCCGTGAACTTCGCCGCGAACGCGCCTGACTTCTGGATGCTCCGTCCCAATTATTATATAATGGTGGACCCCTATTTCTTTGAAAGGACTGACCAAGAGAGGGTAAAAAATCTGTGGGCTGCTCTGGCCAAGGCCGACTGGGGCATGACCCTGATTGTGCCGCATAGTCGCGAGAAGCAGGCCCGGACTTTGGCCCCTGATTTAAAAGTGCTTACAATAAATCCCATAGGTGTGGAAGGCTGGCCTTGGCTCGAGGCCTTAGCCTATAAGCGCGCTTGGGGCATGCCTCGGCCTCGCAATGTGCTGATTGCGGCCATCATGGCTGCCATCCAGATGGGCTATGACGATATCGTGATATGCGGGGCTGACCACTCATGGATGCAGTCGATATGGGTCGACGATGACAACTGCGTAGTCACCGTGCAGCCACATTTCTACAAGGAGGATGCCGCTCATCAGGCTCAGGTCAACAGCGAATACCGAGGCATCCCTCTCCATGAGGTGGTACACAGTTTCTATGTGGCTTTCCAGGCATACCACCGCATCGCGCGGTATGCGCGCCGCCAGGGGATCAGCATCACCAACGCCACTCCCGGATCATATATCGATGCCTTCCCCCGCAAACCCCTCCTGAAGGCTCTCAGTCCTGCTGAAGGCTCTCAGCCCTGAGGATAGTCATCAGGGCCCAAAAGCCTGAGGGCCTCTTTAAGATCGCCCAAGTCGCGTTGTTATCTGAACAAGTCTTCGAGGGTGAGAACACAAGGAATTTGATCGGCATATTGACCTGGCGCGAGGCCAAAGGTTGCGATCATCGTAGGGATTATGCTTGAAGAAGCGCCGGTGTGGGTCCGGAAAGACTCTATGCGATGCATAATCTTTAGATACTCGTCTTTTTCCAACAAAAAAGGCTTGGTACTGTACTTAATCTCACAAAGATTGATAGTGTCGTCTCGGCGATCGATTATCAGATCAACTTGCGTGTGAGGTGTAGAATCGTAACACCGCCAAACGTAAGATTCGGTAGCAACTTTCGGGATGCCTAAGGCATCTTTTATCTGAGGGATATGCGCCTTGCACACCCGCTCGAAAGCCAAGCCATACCATGTGGCAACTTTGGGGGATCCTGCGTTTTGCGACCAATAGTCGGGCTGTGCATCGGCCTTGTGGATAAACGCATGGTAAAAAATAGTATAAAAGTCAGTTAATTGGTACACTGCGGAATTCTCTTTTACTCGTTTATTCCTGACCTTATTCCTTGATATGAAATCACAATATTCAAGATCAGTGAGCCAATCCCCCAGCTTTCCATTATTTGAGATGCCTAATTGCGAAGCCAATTCATCACGTGTTAGCCCCTCCCTAACTTTAGCTAATGCCTCTACTATATTGAGATATGGCTTCGGATTCTTGAATAAGGATGCAAATAGTCGCCGATATTCTTTTTTAAGTTCCGATTTCTCCTGAAAGAAAAGTCGATCAAGCCCAGAAGCCGGACTTTCCGCCTTATTAAATAAACTCATGTAATAAGGTACACCACCAATAGCCATGTATGCTTGAAGTACACTCAATTGATTCCAATAAAACCCTTTTGATTTGAAATACTCATGAGTTTCTTTTAATGTGAAGGGATGAAGATGAATTTCATGAGTAATTCTGTCATGAAGTCCTCCGTGATTATCAATTATATTCCTCACCATCCAAGAAGTGGCTGACCCGCACACCACCAACATAATTTCTGATTGCCAATTTGCCCAACTGTTCCAAAAATGGCCCAAAGCCCTTACAAAACCAGATTTAGGTGTATCAAAGCAAGGAAGCTCATCAATGAAAATCACGCATCGCTGACCAGATTTTATGTTAGGCTGGAGCATTTGTCGCAAAGCAAAAAAAGCCTCCATCCATGTTTTCGGCTTTTTACCATAATACCCCCCGGAAACAAGAGCCGAGCAGAAGGCCTCCATTTGTTCTGCACGAGGGCCTTCCATAACTCCGGTCACATCAAACGCTAAGTCTTCACCAAAATATTGACGAATCAAAAAGGTCTTCCCCACTCGTCGTCTACCGTATATGGCAACAAACTCAGCGTTACCAGACTTGTAATAGGAATCAAGAAACTTAAGTTCAGATTTTCTGCCTATAATTTTCTCTAACATAACCAATTATTTTTGGCAAAGTTAGTAAAAAAAATTTGAGTATACAAGCTTATAGCGTGCGAAAGTTGTGTTTTTTGATCAACTTTCGCACGCTATCGTGCCAAACCTACTTCGATAGCGTGCGAAAGTTGCTCTCAGTCCTGCTGAAGGCTCTCAGTCCTGAGGGTAGTCATCGGGGCCCAAAAGCCTGAGAGCCTCTTTAAGGTCGCGCTCGTAGACCATCAGCCTGACGCGGTCAAACGATGCTG
>CAYTXF010000084.1:0-15061 GCA_964440745.1 uncultured Bacteroides sp. | reverse complement strand
TCTTGGAGAAACAGAAGAAGGGCAAGAAGCGCATGAAGCAAATCGGCAGCGTGGAGGTACCCCAGAAAGCCTTCCTGGCCGTATTGAAATTAGATTAGTCTTCAGGGTCTTCAAGGTCTTCAGGGTCTCTAATAAAGACGGAGAAGACGGAGAAGACCATGAAGACGGTGAAGACCTAAATTATGGAAAATAACGAATTGCTAAATAGACTTGACGGCATTGAGGCCCGCTACGAAGAAGTGTCGACCCTAATCACCGACCCCGCTGTGATTGCCGACATGAAGCGCTATGTGAAGCTCACCAAGGAATACAAGGACCTTGAAAAGCTGGTGACTACCACGCGCAAATACCGTCTGTTGCTTGCGAGCATAGCCGAGGCCAAAGAGACTCTCGACCAAGAGACCGACCCCGACATGCGCGAGATGGCCAAGGATCAACTCGACGAGGCGGAGGCCAAGCTTCCAGCCCTGGAAGAGGAAATCAAGCTGTTGCTTATCCCTGGCGATCCCGAAGATGCCAAGAATGCCATCCTCGAGATTCGAGCTGGCACTGGTGGCGACGAAGCCGCCATATTCGCCGGCGACCTCACCAAGATGTACCAGAAATACTGCGAATCGAAAGGCTGGACAGTGACGGTGTCGTCGTACAACGAGGGCGCTGCCGGCGGCTTCAAGGAAATCGTAATGGCCGTGACAGGCGAGAATGTCTACGGCACGCTCAAATACGAGTCGGGGGTGCATCGCGTGCAGCGCGTGCCTGCTACAGAGACCCAGGGGCGTGTGCACACCTCGGCTGCCACAGTGGCTGTGCTCCCCGAGGCTGAGGCATTTGACGTGGAGATCAACGAAGGCGAGATCAAATGGGACACCTTCCGCAGCGGCGGCGCTGGAGGCCAGAACGTCAACAAGGTTGAATCCGGCGTGCGCCTGCGCTACATGTGGAAGAATCCCAACACTGGCGTAAGCGAAGAAATACTTATCGAATGCACCGAGACGCGCGACCAGCCCAAGAACAAAGAGCGCGCCCTAAGCCGCCTCCGCACATTCATCTACGACAAAGAGCACCAGAAATACATCGACGATATAGCCAGCCGCCGCAAAACCTTAGTATCGACTGGCGACCGGTCAGCGAAGATACGCACCTATAATTATCCGCAAGGACGCATCACCGACCATCGCATCAATTATACCATTTACAATCTGCAGGCTTTTGTCGACGGCGACATCCAGGACTGCATCGATCATCTGATCGTAGCCGAGAATGCCGAAAAGCTAAAATCCGCAGAATTATAACCCCTCCCCCTCCTCTCCCCCCTTTCATCCTTTCATCCTTTCATCCTAAAATTAAGATCATGAAACGTACAGAACTGATTGACAACATTCGCGCCAAGCGCTCATTCCTCTGCGTAGGGCTTGACACTGACATAAAGAAAATACCCCAGCACCTGCTCGCATGCGACGATCCGGTGTTTGAATTCAACAAAGCCATTATCGATGCCACTGCCCCCTACACTATCGCTTACAAGCCCAATGTGGCATTCTACGAGTGCGAGGGCGTAAAGGGCTGGGAATCGCTCGAAAAGACAGTCAAATACATTAAAGAGAACTATCCCGACATTTTCATCATAGCCGACGCCAAGCGCGGCGACATAGGCAACACCAGCAAGATGTATGCCCGCACATTCTTTGAGCACATGGATGTGGATGCTCTCACAGTGGCCCCATACATGGGCGAGGACAGCGTGGCTCCCTTCCTGGAATACCCCGACAAATGGACCATCCTGCTGGCGCTCACCAGCAACAAGGGCAGCCAGGACTTCCAGATGATCCAGGATAAGAATGGCAAGCGCCTGTTCGAACGCGTAATCAAGCGCTCAAGCCATTGGGGCACGCCCGTCAACCTGATGTATGTGGTGGGTGCAACCCAGGGCGAGCTCTTCAAGGATGTGCGCGCAGTGGCTCCTCGCAGTTTCTTGCTTGTCCCGGGCGTGGGCGCTCAGGGTGGCAGCCTCGAAGAGGTGTGCGATTACGGCATGATCGACGAGTGCGGCCTCATCGTGAACTCTTCGCGAGCAATCATATATGCAAGCCAGGGCGAGGATTTCGCCCAAGTGGCAGGCGAAAAAGCCAAAAAGCTGGCCGAGGAAATGGCTGCCCAGCTTGAAAAGCACGGAGTAATCTAAAAATCCACTTTTTTTAATTTTTCTGTCATTTCTCTCCAAATTTCAGAAAAAAGCGCTATATTTGCTACATAAAACTACACCTTATATAAAAATCCAATAAAATGAGCATCAAAGATTACAACTTTGCCGGCAAGAAGGCAATCGTTCGCGTTGACTTCAATGTGCCCCTCGATGAGAACGGCAATATTACCGACGACACCCGCATCCGCGGAGCCCTCCCCACACTCAAGAAAATCCTCGAAGACGGTGGAAGCCTCATCATCATGTCACACATGGGCAAGCCCAAGGGCAAAGTGAACCCCAAGTATTCATTGGCACAGATCAAGGATGCTGTAGCTAAGGCTCTCGGCCGCGATGTGAAATTCGCTCCCGACTGCGCCAACGCTGAGGAAGCTGCCGCTAACCTCCAGCCCGGCGAAGTGCTCCTGCTCGAGAACCTCCGCTTCTATCCCGAAGAGGAAGGCAAGCCCGTGGGCATCGAGAAGACTGATCCCGCTTACGACGCTGCCAAGAAGGAAATGAAGGCTCGCCAGAAAGAGTTCGCAAAGAAGCTCGCCAGCTATGCCGACGTGTATGTTAACGACGCATTCGGCACCGCACACCGCAAGCATGCCTCTACAGCCGTGATCGCCGACTACTTCCAGCCCGACTCAAAGATGCTGGGCTTCCTCATGGAGAAGGAAGTGCAGGCTGTCGACAACATCCTCAGCGACATCAAGCGCCCCTTCACCGCTATCATGGGTGGCAGCAAGGTCAGCACCAAGATCGGCATCATCGAGAACCTCATGGACAAGGTTGACAACCTCATCCTCTGCGGCGGCATGACCTATACCTTCGCTAAGGCTCAGGGTGGCAAGATTGGCGACTCGCTCTGCGAAAACGACAAGCTTGACCTGGCTCTCGACATCATCAAGAAAGCTAAGGAAAAGGGCGTGAACCTCGTGCTCGGCACAGACTGCATCGCTGCTGACAGCTTCAACAACGACGCCAAGACCATGGTATGCCCCGCCAATGACATCCCCGACGGATGGCAAGGCCTGGATGCCGGTCCCGAAACCTGCAAGGCTTTCGCTGAGGTGATCAAGCCCGCCAAGACTATCCTCTGGAACGGTCCTGCTGGCGTATTCGAATTTGACAACTTCACCACTGGCAGCCGCGCTATCGCTGAGGCCATCGTTGAGGCTACCAACAATGGAGCATTCTCGCTCGTAGGCGGTGGCGACTCTGTGGCTTGCGTCAACAAGTTCGGCCTGGCCGATGAGGTTAGCTACGTATCCACCGGTGGTGGCGCTCTTCTTGAGGCCATCGAGGGCAAAGTCCTCCCTGGCGTAGCCGCTATCAAGGGTGAATAATCCCCGATAAAATCGACTTAAATCGATTGCAATCGACATAAGTCGAGAAAAATAATCTCAGAGAAGTGAATTATCCCATATAATTCACTTCTCTTTTAATTTATAATAAACTAAAAAGTCGAGATTTGCGTTTTTCTTTTATTAACTTACGTTTCGACTGATCATGGGCATCAACATCACTCCGGAATTCTGGCCTTTTGTAGAGGCTAATGCCAAGGCAGATCCTGCAGCCTTGCGATTGAAGTATCATGGCAAAAGTCTTGGCGACCTGGATATTGACTTGGCCATTACCCAAATAGAGTGCCGCAAGAAATTTTCGAAGAAGCTAGGCCAAACTTTGGAGCGCGATCCCAAATTCCTGTTTCCGAGCATGCTCAGCGGAGAGCAGGCCACGAGCGACCTGATAGCCGCCTACCATGCCACGCTGATCGAGCCCGGTTCCCGTGTATTGGACATGACAGCGGGCCTTGGCATCGATGCCATGCATATCGCTGAAAAAGCGGAAATGGTGAAGGCTTACGACATCGAAGAGGCCAAGGCCCAGGCTTTAGCCTACAATGTGCTCCATCTTGATCGCCATAATATAGATGTGGTGCATGCCGACAGCACAGTTGACATCTCAGGAGATTGGGACTATGTCTTCATTGATCCTCATCGCCGTGGCGACAAAGGACAGCGCCTGTTTGCCCTGAGCGATTGCTGCCCCGATGTGACTAAGTTGCTGCCCACCCTTCGTCAGCATGCTCGCTGGCTGATTGTGAAAGCCTCGCCAATGCTCGATATCACGCGCTTGGCCACCGAACTTCCCGGCTGCTCGCAAATCTTGGCGATCGGCACGCCCACCGAATGCAAAGAACTGGTGGCCATAGTCGATCTCAGCCAATGCGAAATCTCCAATTTCTCCATCAAGGCCGTAACCCTCACGCCCGACAACTGTGAAGAATTTGAATACACGGCCCTTGAAGAGCGCGAGGCCGTGGCCGCCTATGCCATACCGCGCGAGGGATGGTTTCTCTACGAACCTTCGCCCGCGATGATGAAATCCGGCCCATTCTCCCTAATTAGCGAGCGCTATGGAGTGGCTAAGCTCCACCCCAACACCCACCTTTATGTAAGCGAAGACATTGTGCCCGACTTCCCTGGGGAGATTTTCGAAATCTGGAACATCTACCCATTCATGTCGAAGCATATCAAGCGATTGCATATCGATTACCCGCAAATAAATGTGGCCACTCGCAACTTCGACATGCCGGCTGAAACCCTCCGCAAGAAATTAGGCGTCAAGGATGGTGGCGACATGCGATTGTTCGCCGTGACAGCCGGACCGCGCCAACTGATGATCGTGGCCAAGCGGCCGGAGCTTTAGAAAAAGCCGAGCCGGGGTCTTTGCTTGACACCCTGGGCATACTCGTCGCGCATTTCCTCATACTTCTTAGCATCAGCGCGAGTCACCGAAGAGCGGGTATCGGAGATCACCTCTTCAAGCACTTGCTGATCGATGCACAAGGCTTGCTTGGGCTCCATCAGCAGCGATGCAGCAAATTTGCGTCGCGAGCATTCTGCCACCACATAAGCGATGTCGCTCGATGTATAACCCTCGGTCAGCGACGATAGCCATTCGAGATTAATGCCCTCGGCATGCGGCCTCTTTCCCAATTCATAATCGAAAAGCTTTCCTCGCGCTTCAGCATCAGGAAGGCCCACGTACACTACCTTGTCGAGGCGTCCCTTGCGATATACCGCCTTGTCGAGTCGGTTGATGCAATTGGTGGTTCCTATCACATAGACACCATGGCTGGAAGCCTCGTTGAGCTGGGTCAGCAATTCGGCCACTTCGCCGCCTTGATGGCTATGGTCGTCGGCTGTGCGCAGCGGAGCCACGCTGTCAATCTCATCAAACACGAGTAGCACTCCCTTGCCATTGCGGTCAGCCGTAAGGCGCGCCTTGTCAAAAAGCTGGCGAATGAGCATCTGGCTCCCATGCACATAGATATTGCCAAGATCCGAGGGGTATATGATGCTGTACTCTATGCCAAGTTCTTCAGCCAAGCGCTGGGCTATGTAGGTCTTGCCGGTGCCGGGAGGGCCAAAGAAGAGCATGCCTGGCGGTATTATGCCATACTGGCTGGCCAATTCGCGATGATGCACCACATCGATAAAGTCGCGCTGCAACTGTGCCTTAAGACCCTCCATGCCTGCGACTGCCTTGAATCCTTCGCCTTGAGGCACTTGCAGGTTCACCTTAATTGTAGGGTCCTTTGTGGAAATTTCGTCTCTTAGCTTATCCTCGAGATCTGCCGGATTCATCCCCATAGAAATATTTCGCGATCTTTCCTGGGGTTTAGGCCTATTTTCCGGGATGGCAAAGCCTTCAAATCCTTGAGGCAGTTCGTCATTGGAAGCTGCTGCCACCTCACGCAAAAACTCATCAACACTCACATATCGCTTATTTGTCTCTATCGACAGGGCGCGCCTTAGCACATTGCCAAGGTCGCCAGTGATATCAATCTTGGGCTCATGTATCTGCATACGGCTATAAGCCTGATAGCTTCCAGCCGAGGGCAACAAGCCCCAGGGATGCTCCCCCTGAAGCATGTAGATAAGCAACAAAGCCAACGAGAATTGTAGCGAAGGCCATGTAGTGCCATGAAGATAAGTCTCGGGGGCGCGAAAATCGCATTCGGTAGAATTGATTTCCAGTCCTCTACCATTTTCATTGACATGCAATCCGAAAAGCATGCAGCGCATCGTCAGATCATCATTTTCATCGATCCAAAGGCAATTCGGCGTTATGCTCATTATGTAATTGCCCTCATCCTTGACCGTGATTTCTTGCAGGGCCATTACAAGCTGCCAAAACACCTTCCATGCCACCTCGGCAGGCATCTCTCTTCCTTCAAGTCGCTGACGCAAGGTCTCTGTGCCGGTGTGAAAGTCGGTCACGATGATTGCCAATTGGGATGCGTCAGAGAGGGTGGTTTCAAAGCTATCGATGAATCGCTCAAATGCAGGGCCTTGCACCTTCCTTAGTGTTTCTTCCTCGATCTTTGCCAATGCTCGGCTACTCGATTCATAAGCGATCAAGCGCACATGCGTGCCCTGTAGGTCATCATCCAAAAGTTCTAAGGCTTGATATTCAGTGCGTTTACAACTATTAATATTAAGAATCAGTCGCTCTATTTGGAATCTTTTTCCTTGGTGCTCAATAATCTGGTTAACTTCCAACATAATGTCACTTTTTATTTTCTTCCTTTCCTTTTTCTTTCTTATCCTTCTTTTCTTTCTCTTTCTTTTTCTTGCGAGTCTTATCACGGCCGCAAATCTCTTTGATGCGAGCATGGGGCAAGATGGCCTTGCAGCGCAGGCAGCCTTCGTCGAGCAGTTTCCAGAAGCATTTGGCAGTAGCCTCGGCGTCAGCCAGGGAATTGTGCCTGTGATATTCCTCGCCCGGGAATAGCGTTGCATACACATGGTCCAAGCCGGGTGTCTGGCCAGGCTGGATCAGTTCTCGATCGCGCATGTATTTCTCAGCCATGTATGCCACATCTATGATTATGGCATTTCCAGCTTCGAAGGGGTTAGAGCGCTTGAGATGCTGATATGCAAGCGACATGGATACCAAGTCGCCGTAAGCAGCATAACAGCATATCACATTAGCCTGCTTGGACGCAGCAGTAAACTTTGTCAGTAGCGGACTCAGGCTCAAGCCCTCCTTGCGGGCTTCCTCGGTAGTGATGCCATGTATGGCCACTGTGCTCTTCTTGATGGGCTTATAGGGTTTTACAAGATTGTACTCGGTCTGCAGCGGCTCTCCTTCGCCATTGGTTAGGACATAGCCAAGGCTGACCAAGTGGGTGTATCCGCTCAGCTCAGTGTCGAAAAAAAGATATTTAAGCTCTTTTGCCATATTACACAGCAAAATTAGGAAAATTCCCCCAAATATCAAAGATAAAATATCCTAATCTCCCATATTTTATGATAAAAATAGGCGCCCTCGAGAGGCGCCCTATGTCAATTTACCTTATGATCAGATCAACCCTATGATCAGATCAAAGGTGCGATGAAAGCTGCAACATCTGTGTCACCCCACATGTCGGCCATCGTGAGCCACACGAGCAATAGTATGATCAGCACTATCACTCCGATTACAAGCCAAGTGTTGGCTTTCTTGCGGCGTCGGTATCTCTTGTCTTCGTCAGTCATAATGTTTTTGATTTATGGCAACCCGCAGGGGCTACCGTGTGAAACGTTTTGCTTTTATAACAATTTTGGTGTTTTGGTTGTTTAGTGGTTGACTAAATTTGGTGTTTGTCACAAAATTCAGTATCTTTGCACTGCAAAACATTGAAGAGATACGTCAAGAATGGCAACAACTGACAATAAATATCCTCTCCTCAGCAAGATAGACAGCCCTGCTGACTTGCGCAAGCTTCCTCTCGAAGACTTGCCCAAGGTTTGCCAGGAAATCCGCGATTTCCTCATAGAAGAACTTTCGGTGCACCCGGGCCACTTTGCTTCGAGCATGGGAGCCGTGGAGCTGACCGTAGCATTGCATTATGTGTTTGACACCCCTTATGATCGCATAGTGTGGGATGTGGGTCATCAGGCTTACGGCCACAAACTCCTTACGGGGCGGCGCGACAAATTCTCCACTAACCGCACACTGGGCGGCCTATGCGGCTTCCCCACCCCTAAGGAAAGCGAATACGACACCTTTACAGCAGGCCACGCTTCTAATTCAATATCCGCAGCCTTGGGCATGGCGGTAGCAAGCACCATGCAGCATGACCAGCCTCCGCGCAACGTGATCGCTGTGATTGGCGACGCATCCATAAGTGGCGGCCTCGCTTTCGAAGGCCTCAACAATGCTGCCAATACCCCCAACAACCTGCTTGTCATCCTCAATGACAATGACATGTCGATTGACGAGAATGTGGGCAGTCTGAATTCCTATTTGGGCAACATCACCACATCTAAGAAATACAACAATTTCCGCTATAAGACCTACCGAGTGCTCAAGCGCTTGGGACTGGCCAACGACAGCATCAAGGGTCGCATACTAAGATTCAACAACAGCCTCAAATCCCTGCTCACCAACGAGCAAAACATATTCGAAGGCCTAAATATCAGATACTTCGGCCCATTCGACGGTCATGACATTTTCCGCCTGGTAAGAGTGCTCCAAGATATCAAGGACATGCAAGGTCCGCGCCTGCTGCATCTGCGCACTATCAAGGGCAAAGGCTACGAGCCCGCTGAGAAAAGCCCCAGCGAATGGCACGCTCCCGGCAAATTCGACATCCATACAGGCGAACGCCTCGACGAAAAGGAAGATCTCTCAAACAAGCCTCCCAAATATCAGGAAGTGTTTGGCGAGACCCTGCTGCAACTGGCCAAGGAAGACCCAAAAATCGTGGCCATCACGGCTGCCATGCTCTCTGGCACCAGCATCGGAATAATGCAGAAAGCCATGCCTGAGCGCGTGTTCGACGTGGGCATAAGCGAGGGGCATGCAGTGACATTTGCCGGAGGTCTTGCCAAGGACGGAATGAAGCCTGTAGTAGGCATTTACAGCAGTTTCCTGCAGCGCGCCTATGACCATATAATCCATGATGTGGCCATACAGGGGCTTCATGTGACCTTCTGCATTGACCGAGGGGGAATCGTGGGCGAAGACGGAGCCACTCACCATGGGCTCTTGGATCTTGCCTACCTCAACGCGGTGCCAAATCTTGTGGTCTCAGCTCCGGCAGATCCTGAGACACTGCGCAACCTCATGTTCACTGCTCTCGAGGATCAGCACTGCCCGTTTGCCATACGCTATCCGCGAGGCGGATGCGGCACCCGCGATTGGGAAACCCCGATGGCAATTCAGCCAGTGGGCAAAGGCCGCATGCTGAAAGAGGGCACCGATGTCAATATCCTGTCGATCGGCACAATAGCCGAAGAGTGCAAAAAAGCCATCGAGATGGCTCAGGAGCAAGGCATCAGTTGCGCCCATTACGACATGATCTATCTGAAACCCATTGACGAAGACATACTTAAAAAGGCAGCGGAATCTGGCAAGCCCATCATTACGGTGGAGGACGGAACTCTGATGGGAGGGCTGGGCTCGGTGGTGGCATCATGGCTCCTTCGCCATGGCTACAGCACCCCGATGGCCATGCTGGGCATCGATGATAAGTTTGTGGAGCATGGCACAGTAGCCCAACTCAAAGCACTCAACGGCCTTGATCCCAAGTCGATATTGGATCAGATTCGCAAATCAGCAGGAAAATGAAGATTATTATAGCAGGGGCAGGAGAAGTGGGCAGCCACTTGGCGCGGCTGTTGTCGAATGAGGAACAGGAAATCCTCATTCTCGACGACAATCCTGAGCGCCTCAATGCCCTCGATGCTAAGTATAATCTGATGACTCTGACCGGCAATCCGGCCACATTCCAGACTCTGCGTGAGGCCAATGTAGAAAAGTGCGATCTCTTCATAGGCGTAATGCCCAGCGAGGCACGCAACCTGCTTGCGTGCTCAATTGCAAAGATGCTTGGTGCAAAGCGCACTGTGGGCCGCATCGAGGGATACGGCTTCATGATGGCCGACAACGAGCCTTATGTCAAGGAAATGGGCATTGACAAGGTCATCTATCCTGAATACTTGGCAGCCCGACAAATACGCACAGCCCTGGTGCACACTTGGGTGCGCCAATGGTTTGAGATCCTCAATGGCGAAATCATCGTGGTCGGTGTCCGCATCCGGGAGAATGCCAAGATGTGCGGCATGCAACTCAAGGATTTCGCATTCACTCACAGAAATTTCCACGTATCGGCCATCAAGCGCGGCCACGAGACCCTGATTCCCCGAGGCGACGACTTGCTGCAGGCCAACGACATATTATATATTACCACCCGGCGCGAGCATGCCAACGACCTGCTTGAAATCACCGGCAAGGCGCAGCACCGCATACGCCGCGTGCTCATAATGGGAGCCAGCAAGATTGCCATACGCGTGGCCAATCTCTGCAAAGATGAGTTTAAATTCACAGTCATCGACAAAAATCGCGAGGTGTGCGAGCATCTGCCTATGCGCTGCCCCTACCTCACAGATCTATTTTGCGGCGATGCTCGCGACATCGACACTCTCCAAGAAGTAGGCATCCAGAATTTTGATGCATTCATCGCGCTTACCGACAGCAGCGAGGCAAATATCTTAGCCTGTCTTACAGCCCGCGATGCTGGCGTGAAAAAGGTCATTGCCGAGGTCGAGGACATACAATTCATCAATCAGGCCGAGGGCCTGGGCATTGGCACTGTGATCAATAAAAAACTCTTGGCATCGAGCACTATCTTCCAACTCCTGCTCGATAGCGACTCGTCGACATCGAAATGCTTGGCGCTCACCGACGCCGAAGTAGCCGAACTTGAGGTGAAAGCCGGATCCAAGATCACCCACGGGCTTGTGAAAGACTTGAAACTGAGCCGCGACATGACTCTTGCCGGACTTATACGCGATGGCCAGGGAATGCTTGTGACCGGCATGACACAGATCATGCCAGGCGACCATGTGGTGGTGTTCTGCTTGGCTGGATCGCTCCATAAGGTTGAGCGCCTCTTTTCTTAGGTTTTGGTATTTGAGATTTAGGATTTAGGATTTAGAGTTTAGGATTTAGGTTGAAAACTGAAAATGAGCCTCTTCGAGAATGTACGCCGCATTAATTTAGCCATGGTCTTCAAGATCATGGGCTGGCTGCTAATGATCGAAGCGGCATTCATGGCTGTGCCTGCAATCGTGGCTGTATGCTGGAATGGACCCGACTGCATAGAAATTTGCTGCTGCTCGGCATTCACCTGCCTGTGCGGCTATTGCCTTAATCGCTGCATACACCCTGAGCATAATACTTTGGGAAAACGCGAAGGTTTCCTACTGACAGCCATGGTCTGGGTTATATTCTCGATATTCGGAATGCTGCCATTCCTTTTTTCGAAGACACCTCTGAGCGTGGTTGACGCCTTTTTTGAAGCAATATGCGGCTTCACTACCACCGGATGCTCATCCTATCCCTATCTCGATAGCCTGGGGCCCGGTCTTACCCTATGGCGCGCGTTGATGCAATGGATCGGAGGCATGGGTATCATCCTATTCACATTGGCTGTGGTGCCTATGCTTAACCACGCCGGAGGCATGCAGATGTTCAATGCCGAGGTCACCGGCATCACCCATGAGAAAACAAAGCCCCGCATCAGTTCTACGGCCAAGAGCCTGTGGATGGTTTACATCACTCTCACCGTGGTATGCGTGCTTTTGTTATGGGCTGGCCCGATGGACCTGTTCGAAAGCATCTGTCACGCATTTGGCATTCTCTCCACTGGGGGATTTTCCACGAGCAACGATGGCCTTGCCTATTGGAGCAGCAGCTATATAGATGTGGTGGTGACATTTTTCATGTTTTTGGGAGGCACCAATTTCACTATGATAGTGTTTGCATGCAGCGGACAGTGGTCCAAGGCCAAGCGCAACTATACATTAAAGGTATATGTCGGCGTAATTTTCCTTGCCTTTGCCCTGATTTCGCTTGGACTTATTTGTCAAGGGCTGGTCAGCGACTGGAGAGAGGCCACGATTTTCCCGCTCTTTCAAGTGGTGGCCGCAATCACCTCTACCGGATACACGCTTACTCAACTCCCGCACTGGTGCCCGTTCTGCATGGGAGTGCTTATGCCTCTAATATTCATAGGCGCATGCGCTGGCTCCACTTCGGGCGGCGCCAAAATCGACAGAGGCATAGTATTGGGGCGCTTTGTGGCCAATTCAGTGCGCACGGCGCTAATGCCCAACAAAGTCACAGCCGTAGTCATCGACAAGCGCGTGCTTGCACCCGAGCTTGTACATAAGACCGTGGCCTTTCTCTGCCTTTACTGCATAGTGATCGCCGGGGGAGCCTTCTTGCTCACGCCCTTTGGCGTGCCTGTAAGCGACAGTCTTTTCACAGCCCTCTCGTGCGTGTCAAATTCGGGCATAAGCCCTTCGGCCTTGGGCATGTCAACCGATATTGCGCTTCTGCCTGCGGCCCCCAAGCTTATTTTAGGCTTGCTGATGCTGATAGGGCGCCTTGAAATATTCACCATCATTATCCTTTTTACCCCATCTTTCTGGAGAAAATAGCAGATAATTAGCTCATATCACATAAGAGACAAGTATAAAATATGTTAAAAGACAATGTTTTCTACTTTTACTCCAATTTTTTGGTGTAAATGTGGAATCTACGTGAATTTTATTTGCTAATTTTGCACGTAGAAAATAAAATTTACACGTAAGTTTAACATATGAAAGCTAAATCATTATCTTTCAACGCATTACTTTTTGGCGTTGCTTCTCTTGGTTTGCTATCTTCCTGCTCCGGCTCCAACGACGGCCAAATGCAGCAGCAAGCCCCCGCAATCACTGTAATGACAGTGGAGCCCACCACATCACACCTGGATCTTTCGTATCCCGCAGTAATCAAGGGAAAGACCGACATCGAAATCCGTCCGCAAGCTACTGGTTTCATTTCCAAGGTTTGTGTCGACGAAGGCGATTATGTGCATAAGGGCCAGACCCTCTTCCTCCTTGATCAAGTGCAGTATCAGGCAGCAGTGGACCAGGCCAAGGCATCAGTAGCCTCGGCTCAGGTAGCAGTTGACAATGCGCAGATTCAGGCCGACAATCAGAAGCGTCTCTATGACAAGAACATCATCAGTGAAAGCCAATATATCACAAGCGTGAACTCGCTCAACCAGGCCAAAGCCCAACTCAACCAGGCCAAGGCAACCCTCACCAACGCCCAGAAGAATCTGAGCTACACCGTGGTGACATCGCCGAGCAACGGCGTAGTTGGCTCAATACCCAACCGCGAGGGATCTCTGGCCTCGCCCTCATCGGCCCAGGCTCTGACCACTGTCAGCGAGAACAAGCAAGTCTACGCTTACTTCTCACTCAATGAGAAGGATCTGCTCAAGCTCACCAACAATGGAGCACAGTCGCTCGACAATGCCATCAAGCAGATGCCAAAGGTGCGCCTGCTCCTCCCCAACGGCGAAATTTATCCTTTCGAAGGCGAAATTGCCACCGTATCGGGCGTGATCAACAACACCACCGGCGCCGCTTCAGTGCGCGCGCTTTTCAACAACGAGAATGGCATGCTCCGCAGCGGCAGCACCGGCCAAATCCTCATCCCGGAGGATACCGAAGGCGCTCTGGTGATTCCCCAGAAGGCTACTTTCGAGCTGCAGGATCGCCGCTATGTTTACGTTGTGAAAGATGACAACACCGTAGAGCAGGCTCCCATCACAGTGCTTGACAACAATGATGGAAAGAACTATGTAGTTACAAGCGGCATCGAGCCGGGCCAGACCATCGTAATCGAGGGCGTAGGCACCAAGGTCAAGAACGGCAGCGCCATCACCCCCATCACAGCTGAGCAGGCAGCCCAACAGGCCGCAGCAGCCCAGGCTCAGCAACAAGCCCAATAAAACCAGTCATTTAGATTAACTTAGGATTATTAGGCTTTACAATTAGGATTGAATTATTCTAACGACTAAAGACTAAAGGCTAAAGACTAAAAATATGAAACTTGATATGTTTATCAATAGACCGGTGCTGTCCACGGTGATTTCGATTTTCATCGTGCTGCTGGGCTTGATTGGCTTGGTATCGCTGCCGGTTACGCAATATCCTGATATTGCACCTCCTACAATCTCGGTTACAACCACCTACAATGGTGCCAACGCCGAGGCTGTGATGAACTCTGTAATCGCTCCCCTTGAGGAGTCAATCAACGGTGCCGAGGGCATGACATACATGGAGTCAACCTCTACCAACACCGGTTCGGCTACCATCAACGTATACTTCGAGCAGGGCTTCAACCCCGACATGGCTGCCGTGGATGTGCAGAACCGTGTGGCCAAGGCACAGAACCTGCTGCCCTCTGAGGTAACCCAGGTAGGTGTGCTTACCCAAAAGCGCCAAAGCTCAATGCTTCTCGGTGTTGCCCTCTACGATGACGGAGGCGGCTTCAGTGAAGAGTTCATTGAGAACTACATGAAAATCAACATCGTGCCTGAGCTCCAGCGCGTGTCAGGCGTGGGCGATGTGATGGTGATGGGCGCCGATTATTCGATGCGCGTGTGGCTCAAGCCCGACGTGATGGCACGCTACAACCTGATGCCAAGCGACATCACAGCAGCCCTGGCCGAACAGAACGTGGAGGCTGCTCCTGGTGCATTTGGCGAGCAAGGAAATCAGACCTTCCAATACACCCTGACATGGAAAGGCCGCTTGGAGAAGCCCGAAGAATTTGGCGACATAGTAGTGCGAGCCAACACCAATGGCGAAGTTCTTCGCCTCAAGGATGTGGCTGATGTGGAATTGGGCCGCGTGACCTATGGATTCCACGGCAAATTGAATGGAGCTCTCTCTACGATCTGTATCGTGTTCCAGACCGCAGGCTCTAACGCTACCGCCATCATCAACGACTGCTTGGACCTCGTAGAACAGA
>CAYTXF010000083.1:0-15091 GCA_964440745.1 uncultured Bacteroides sp. | reverse complement strand
ACTGCACTCCCCAAACATTACCTGCAGTTCACGGAACTGCACTCCCCAAACATTATTGGTGCGATATTTGTTGTAATTCATAATGATGAATACATTTGCAAATATCAACTTATAATCAATATACGATATGGAAAAGATTATCCCTGGCAAGCATGTGTCGCTCGTTTACGACCTGTATGCTATTGACGATGACGGCTCGCAGAAGCTCGTGCACCAATCAGATCCCGAAGATCCCGAACAAATCATTTTTGGCGTGACACAGGGTGTCATCGCTCCTCTTGAACGCGCTCTCGACGGCCTGGAGAAAGGCGCCGAATTCAATGTGGTGGCCAATAGCAATGAAGCTTTTGGCGAACACGTGCCTGAGCAAGTGGTCGAACTCGACAAGGACATGTTTGAGATCGATGGCAAGTTCGACGAAGAGATCGTGGCTGTCGGCAAGTATGTGCCCATGCTTACAGCTGACGGCATGCGCATCAGCGGCCTCGTACTCGAAATCACTCCCGACAAGGTTAAACTTGACTTCAACCACCCATTGGCTGGCAAGACCATCCGCTTCAAGGGCAAAGTGCAAGATGTGCGCGATGCCACCGAAGAAGAGATCCACTTGGCCACCAATCCCGGCGGATGCGGATGCGGATGCAACCATGAAGGCTGCGGCGAAGGCCAAGACTGCCAAGACCACGGTTGCGGATGCAGCGGTTGCAACTAATCATCGATAATTACAATTGATTTACTGCCAGTTTTTAGCCAATTGTCGATTTTTTCGGTCAATCTTTAAATATTTTTGGTAGTTTCAAAAATAATTTATAATTTTGCACCGGTCTTCCAGCCACAAACTATTAGACTAAAGACTGAAGACTAAAGACTAAAGACCAAAGAAAGCATGACACGATTTTACGCATACTCGTTTTGCTATTTCTATTATCGCAATAGGAACGGGATGCCGCGTGCCATTGGCGCATGATTAATTGTTAACATTTAAAATACAATCCCGTTCCTACCCATGAGGCAAGAACGGGATTAATTTTTAGTGACAAGTGACAAGTGACAAGTTAATAGTGACAAGTAACTATTAGACTAAAGACTAGAGACTAAAGACTAAAGACTAGAGACTAAATAATGAAACGCGTAACTATTCAAGGCGTAAGCGGATGCTTCCATGATGCCGCTGCTCGCGACTACTTCAAAGGTGAGGAAATCGAAACGATTCCCTACGATTCTTTCCCAGAGATGTTCGACTCTCTGGCTTGCGATGCATCTCTCATTGGAATCGTGGCTTTTGAAAACACCATAGCCGGCAGCATCCTTGCCAACCATGAGCTGCTGCGCCAAAGCAGCCTGCGCATCATCGGCGAGCACAAGATGCGCATCTCGCATGTGCTGTGCGCCATGCCCGGCGAAACCATCGACTCAATCACCGAGGTGAATTCCCACCCGATGGCCCTGATGCAGTGCGAGCAGTATCTGCGTCGCCATCCGCGCATGAAAATGATCGAGAAGTTCGACACAGCCGGAAGCGCCGCCGAGATTGCAAAAGACCGCCTTTACGGCCACGCTGCCGTGTGCGGCGAATACGCAGCCAACCTCTATGGCCTCGAGATCCTTGAGAAAGGCATCGAAACCAACAAGCGCAACTTTACGCGTTTTCTGATCGTAGCCGACCCCCTGCTGGCCAATGAAATAGGCCCAAAAGAGAATCAGGTGGACAAAGCCTCGATCATGTTCACCCTCCCCCACACCAATGGCGCCCTCTCCAAGGTGCTCACCATCCTCTCATTCTATGACTTGAACCTCTCGAAGATACAGTCAACTCCAATCATAGGCCGCGAATGGGAATACCGCTTCTATGTCGACCTGACTTTCAAATCGGTGGTGCGCTACCACCAGGCTATCGACGCCATACGCCCGCTTATCAACGAATTCAAATTCTTAGGCGAATATTGTGAGTCGCCCACGCCAAAGGACTAATCCCCGTCGCTGCTAATCACAACTTACTATCTATCAAAAATTGTCATGAAGGAAGTAAAGCCTGCCAACCGCGTTGGCAACATTCAAGAATACTATTTCTCGAAGAAACTCAAAGAGGTGGCCGAGCTCAATCGCCAGGGCCGCGACATCATCAGTCTGGGCATCGGAGGCCCCGACCGCATGCCTCCGACAGAAGCCATCGATACCCTGTGTGATGCCGCTCATCAGTCAGACACTCACAGCTACCAGCCATTCACCGGGCTGCCTGCTCTGAGAGCGGCCTATGCCGACTGGTACAAGCGCAAATACGGCGTTGATCTCAATCCGGATACTGAGATCCAGCCTCTGATCGGTTCGAAAGAGGCTGTGCTGCATGTGTCGCTGACATTCCTCAACCCCGGCGACGGCGTGCTGGTGCCAAATCCGGGCTACCCCACCTACACTGCGGCATCTCGCCTAACTGAGGCGGAAATCTTTACCTATGACTTGACAGAAGAAAACGGTTGGCAACCCCAGTTCGATCAGCTCGAACGTCTGCCTCTGGACAAGATCAAGCTGATGTGGATCAACTATCCCCACATGCCCACCGGTGCGCGCGCACGTCGCGAGACTTTTGAGAAAGCCGTGGCTTTCGGCAAAAAGCACGGCATCGTGATCGTGCATGACAACCCCTACAGCTTCATCCTCAACGACAATCCCATGTCGCTGTTGCAAGTGCCGGGCGCAAAGGAGATCGCTATCGAACTTAACTCCCTGAGCAAAAGCCACAATATGGCAGGATGGCGCATGGGCATGATTGCCACGAATCCGGAATTCTTAGGATGGTTCATCAAGGTGAAGAGCAATGTCGATTCGGGCCAATTCAAGCCGATGATGTTGGCAGCCATCAAGGCCCTGGGGGCTGGCGACGACTGGTACAAGAGCATCAACGACACCTATGCCGAGCGTCGCGTAATAGCCGAAGACATCATGCGCGCCCTGGGCTGTCGGTTCGATCCACAGCAGAGCGGCATGTTCCTGTGGGGGCGCATCCCCGATGATGCCACCAGCGCCGAGGACATATGCAATCGCGTGCTTTATGAGAAGCGAGTGTTCATCACCCCGGGCTTCATCTTTGGCAGCAATGGCGACCGCTACATCCGCGTCAGCCTCTGCGCCACCCCCGCCAACCTCCGCGAAGCCCTAAAACGCATAATTAATGAATAATTAATAATGAATAATGAATAATGAATAATGAATAATGAATAATGAATAATGAATAATAAACAATAGTGATGGGTGACCCTTTCATCCTCTCATCCTTTCATCCTCTCATCCTTTCACCCTCTCATCCTCAAAACCCACCAAACCACCAAATCACCAAACCACCAAACCACCCAATATGACTGACCTTCTACCTCTTATCCCCGAAGACTGGGGAATTAAAAAACCGATTATCATCGCCGGCCCATGCAGCGCCGAGACTGAAGAACAAGTGATGTGCACTGCCAAAGACCTGGCTGCCAATGGAATCAAGATTTTCCGTGCCGGAATATGGAAGCCCCGCACTAAGCCGGGCGGCTTCGAAGGCATTGGCGAGGAAGGCCTCGAATGGCTCAAGCGCGTAAAGGAAGAGACCGGCATGCGCACCAGCACCGAGGTGGCTACCCACGCCCATGTCGAGGCTGCCTCCAAGGCCGGAGTCGACATGTTCTGGATCGGAGCCCGCACATCCGCTAATCCATTCGCCATGCAGGAGATTGCCGATGCCATCCAAGCCTGCGGCGTGCAAGACAAGCCTGTGCTTGTGAAGAATCCCGTAAATCCCGACTTGGAACTCTGGATCGGCGCTCTTCAGCGCCTCTACAATGCTGGCGTAAGGCACCTTGGTGCCATCCATCGCGGCTTCAGCGCTTATGGCAAGCACCTCTATCGCAACTTGCCACAATGGCGCATACCAATCGAACTGCGTCGCCGCTATCCCAACCTGCCCATAATCAGCGACCCCAGCCACATGGGCGGCAAGCGCGAACTCGTGGGTCCGCTCTCGCAGATGGCCCTCGACATGGGTTTCGACGGCCTTATCATCGAAAGCCACTGCGATCCCGACTGCGCTTGGAGCGACAAGGCTCAGCAAGTGAGCCCCGAAGTGCTCAACTTCATCCTCAGCACCCTGGTGATTCGCAATGAGACCACTACCACTGAGAACATCTCGCTTCTGCGCCAAGAAATCGACCGACTCGACAACGAGCTCGTGGAGACCTTGGCAAAACGTATGGAAGTGTCGCGCAACATCGGCCAATACAAGAAAGAGCACCGCATGCCCATCCTGCAGGCGCAGCGCTACGATTCTATCCTCAGTTCGCGCGTGAAGTTAGCCCAAGAGATGGGCATGAGCGGCGAATTCATGCGCACCGTCCTCTCGGCAGTCCACGAAGAATCCGTGCGCCAGCAAATCGACGTCTTCAACCAGCACTAACTCACCAAATCACCAAATCACCAAATCACCACCCCACCAAACCACCACCCCACTACCCCACCACCCCACCAAATCACCAAATCACCAACCCACCAAACCACCAAACCACCAACATGAAAATCCTCATACTTGGAGCCGGCAAGATGGGATCGTTCTTCTGCGACGTGCTCAGCGACGACCATCAGGTGGCAATCTACGATGTGGACCCGCAGCGCCTCAAATTCACATTCAATTGCGAGCGCTTCACCACCATGGAGGAGATCGAGGCCTTCGAGCCGCAGCTCCTCATCAATGCCGCCACAGTGAAATACACCATCCAGGCCTTCCAGAAGGTACTTCCACATATCCCGGCCTCCTGCATCATCAGCGACATTGCCTCGGTAAAGACAGGGCTCCCCGAGTTTTATGCCACCTGTGGCCACCCCTTTGCCTCGAGCCATCCGATGTTTGGACCTACGTTCGCCTCGCTTAGCAACCTGGCCAACGAAAACGCCATCATCATCACCGAGGGCGACCACATGGGCCGCATCTTCTTCCGTGACCTTTACAACCGCCTGGGCCTCCACATCGAAGAATACACCTTCAAGCAGCACGATGAGACCACAGCCTACTCCCTGGCCATCCCCTTTGCATCCACTCTGGCTTTCGGCTCGGTGATGAAGCACCAGGACGCCCCAGGCACCACCTTCAAGCGCCACATGGCTATTGCCAAGGGCCTCATGAGCGAGGATGACTATCTTGTTAGCGAAATCCTCTTCAATCCCAACACTCCGGCCCAGCTCGATGGCATCCTCGGCAAACTGACCGAACTGCGCGACATCGTGGAGCGCCGCGATAGCGCCGCCATGCAACAGTTTTTGCACACAGTGAGGCAAAACCTCAAGTGAGGCCCCACCAAGAGAGCGTCCTTTCCGATTTCCGATCTTTTTATTATGCATAATCCAAAAATTATTGCTATCTTCGCACTCGGAAAATCGGAAAAATGATTGCTCTCACCGACATACGCAAGAGTTTTGGCACGCTGCAAGTGCTGCGTGGCATCTCTCTTGATGTCAACCAGGGCGAGGTGATCTCCATCGTGGGCCCCAGCGGCGCCGGGAAGACAACCCTGCTGCAAATCATGGGCACCCTCGATGCCCCCGATTCCGGCCAAGTGAAATATGGCGACAAAGATGTGCTGCGCCTCAGCGACCGCGATCTGTCGCAATTTCGCAATCAGAACATAGGCTTTGTGTTTCAGATGCACAGGCTGCTGCCTGAGTTCAGCCTGGCCGAAAATGTGGCTATGCCAGCGCTCATCGCCAACATTGACCGCCGACGCGCGCTCGAGCAAGCCCGGCAACTCCTCGACCGCGTGGGGCTGCGGGATCGAGCCGACCATAAGCCCGGTCAGTGCAGCGGCGGAGAATGCCAGCGCGCTGCCGTGGCTCGAGCCTTGATCAACAATCCCGCCGTAGTGCTTGCCGACGAGCCAAGCGGCAGCCTCGACAGCCACAACCGCAAAGAGCTCCACCAGCTCTTCTTTGACCTGCGGCGCGACTTGGGAGCCACCTTCGTCATCGTAACCCACGACGAGGGTCTGGCCAATGACTGCGATCGGGTGATACACATGCGCGACGGACTTATCGAAAAAATAAAATAAACAATGCATAAGAGCTTAGAATACATATTATTCGCCTTGGCCATCGTGGGCTTGTGGAGCTGCTCCGACGATGAGGACAACACCCTGTCCAACACCTCGGTGTATGATTTCGTGACCCTAGAGTCAATCGAGGACTCAGGCTCTACTTTCACCCTGCAGAAGAGCGGCGACAGCGACTTGATCACATACACCTCGCCATACACCTTCCCCAATGACACGGTGCTCGAGGTGGGCGACCGCATGATCATAAAGTATCTCCGCGATGGGGGCTCTCCCTACACATCGGGGCCAATTGACCTGATGGGTTATCGCTATCTCGACAACTACCCCCAGCAAATCGTGAAGGAATCGGCTTTTGAGGACATCACCCGGGTGACTTTCAATAATATAAAGGTCACTTCCCTCACCCGCACGGGCCACTATATAAATCTGCAGTCAGAGCTCTCATGCCAGATCACCTCATCGCCATCATTGCTGTGCATGGCCATCAACGAGGATGATGCCGACAATGAAATCCCGCAGGTAAAGATCCTGTATGTGGCTTCAAAACCAGGCGAAAACTACATGACCAGCTATGCCTCGTGGGACATCAGCGCTCTATGGAATCGCCCCACATGCCAAGGCGTAGAGGTAACATACACCACTCCCGAAGGCGACAAATCACAAACTTTCTATAAATAACCAAAACCCAAATCCCAAATCCCAAATCCCAAAACCCAAAACCCAAAACCCAAAAATCATGGCAGACGAACCCAAAAAGAATGAAATAAAAATCGAGCTTACTCCCGAAGTAGCTTCTGGCCACTATGCCAACTTCACCGTAATCACCAACTCAGCCAACGATTTCTTCTTTGACTTCATCCAGGTGGTGCCCAACATGCCTCAGGCTCGCGTGCAAACCCGCGTGGTGATGGCCCCCGAGAACGCCAAGAACCTCCTTTTCGCCCTGCGCGACCGCTTGGTTCAGTACGAGAACACATATGGCGACATCACCCACAAGGAACCCAAGAAGGACCAGAAGTAATGATTAAGGAAAACAACCTGCAGCTATACAACTCCATGTCGAGGATGAAGGAATATTTCCGACCCCTTCAGCCCGACCATGTGGGCATGTATGTGTGCGGACCTACCGTATATGGCGACGGGCATCTGGGACATGCCCGCCCTGCCATTACATTCGACGTGGTTGCTCGCTATCTGCGCCATCTCGGCTACAAGGTGCGCTATGTGCGCAACATCACCGATGTGGGCCATCTCGAGCATGACGCCGACGAGGGCGAGGACAAGATTGCCAAGAAGGCGCGCCTCGAGCAACTCGAGCCCATGGAAGTGGTGCAGTACTACCTCACCCGCTATCATCGCGCCATGGACGCTCTCAATGTGCTGCCTCCATCGATTGAGCCCCATGCCTCGGGTCACATCATCGAGCAGATCCAGTACGTGCAGACCATCCTCGATGCCGGCTACGCCTATGTCAGCGACGGCTCAGTGTATTTCGATGTGCCTAAGTTCAACAAGGATTATGGCTATGGCAAACTCTCAGGACGAAACATCGACGAACTGCTGAGCGCCACCCGCGACCTCGACGGCCAGAGCGAAAAGCGCAATCCAGCCGACTTCGCCCTCTGGAAGAAGGCCTCGCCCGAGCATATCATGCATTGGCCCAGCCCCTGGAGCGAAGGATTCCCCGGCTGGCATCTCGAATGCTCTACCATGAGCGAAAAGTATCTGGGCGAAACTTTCGACATCCATGGCGGCGGCATGGACCTCAAATTCCCTCACCACGAGTGCGAAATCGCTCAGTCAGTGGCCCACCAGGGACATCCGGCCGTGCATTATTGGATGCACAACAACCTGCTTACAATCAATGGCACTAAGATGAGCAAGAGCCTGGGCAACTTCATCACCCTCGATGAGTTCTTCACTGGCAACCATCCGCTGCTCGCTCAGGCTTACTCGCCCATGACGATACGCTTTTTCATCCTCCAGGCCCACTACCGCGGCACTGTCGACTTCAGCAACGAAGCCCTCCAGGCCAGCGAGAAAGCCCTGCAGCGCATGCTCGAAGGCTATCGCCGCTTGCAGGATCTCAAGCCCGGTGACAAGTCGACCGCCGATGTGGCCGAGCTCGAGCGCAAGTGCTACGAAGCCATGGACGACGATTTTAACACCCCGGTGCTCATCGCCAACCTCTTCGAAGCCTGCAACCTGATCAATAAGATCAACGACGGCTCAGCCAGCCTTACTGCTGACGACCTCGACCGACTCAAGGCTATGATGAAGGCCTTCCTGGTCGACATCCTGGGCATACGCACCGAGATGGCCGGCGACGGCTCAAGCAAGAGCATGAAGCCTTTCGAAGAAGCCATCGACCTCCTGCTGGAGATTCGCGCTGCAGCCAAGGCCAACAAGGACTGGGCCACCAGCGACCGCATCCGCAACCGCATGGCCGAGATTGGCTTCGATGTCAAGGACACCAAGAATGGTGTGGAATGGTCGCTTAAATAAATCCAGGATCATCAATTTCCGGATTCCATAGATCATAGCCATGACCATAGAGCAATTCATAGAAGAGATAAAGCTCAACTTACCCTATACGCCCAATGGCCAGCAAGAGCTGGTCATTGGTGCTTTGTCGCGCTTCTGCTCGCCGGCAGCGCCCGACGATGCTGTGTTTCTGCTCAATGGCTATGCCGGCACCGGCAAAACCTCTCTTTGCGGCGCCTTGGTAAAGGCTCTGCGCACAGTAGGCATCAGTGCCGAACTCTTAGCCCCCACCGGGCGAGCTGCCAAGGTGTTTTCGGCCTATTCCGGCCACCCGGCCTATACCATCCACCGACGCATCTATAAGCATCCTACCCTGCTCGACGGCCAAGCCATGCAGGGCCGCGCGGTAATCGAAAATCGCCACAAGAACACTCTCTTCATTGTCGACGAGGCTTCGATGATCACAGCCCAGGAGTCGACTGGAGCCAATGTGCTCGAAGACCTCATTCATTATGTCTACACGGGCGAAAACTGCAAGCTATTGCTCATGGGCGACACCGCCCAGCTGCCCCCAGTGGGCTGCCTCTTTTCCCCGGCTATGGACGCCGACACGCTGCGAAACTACGGTCTGCGCGTAAGCCGCGCCACCCTCACCGAGACAGCGCGCCAGGCTGCCCATTCGGGCATTCTCTACAATGCCACATGGCTGCGCCGAGCCATGCGCCAAGACCCTCTGCCTCTGCCCAAAATAGCCACACAAGGCTTTTCCGACGTGCTCCTCATCGCTGCCGAGGACATGCCCGAGGATCTCTACAACGCTTACAGTCGCGATGGCATGCAGGAGACCATCGTGATCACTCGCAGCAATCAGCGCGCCGCCGGGTTCAACCGCGAAATTCGCGGCAATGTGCTGTATCTTGAGGAGGAGCTCTCGCGAGGCGAACTGGTGCTTGTCACCAAGAACAATTATTTCTGGTCGACCAAGGTCAAAGAGCTTGACTTCATTGCCAATGGCGATGTCTTCGCCATCGACTCGGTGCTGGGAATTGAGGACAAGTACGGATTCCGCTTTGCCGATGTGAGGATGTCGGTGCCCGACTCCGAAATTTCCTTCGACGCCAAGATAATGCTGGAGTCATTGGCTTGCGAAAGCGCCTCGATACCGCAAGAGCGCATCTCGCAGCTTTATTACGCCATCATGGATGACCCGGAGCTATTCTCGCCCTACACCCCCGCCGATGCTCGCCTCAAGGCCCTGCGCACCAATCCCTACTGGAATGCCCTGCAAGTAAAATATGCATATGCCGTCACCTGCCACAAAGCGCAGGGCGGCCAATGGAAAAACGTATTCGTTGACATGAGTTACATCCCCGCCGAAGCCATGGGAATCGACTTCTACCGCTGGTTCTACACAGCTGTCAGTCGAGCGCGGACCACGCTCTATTTAATAGGATTCAACACATGACACTCAAACATCGCCTTATTTCTTTAGCCATGAGCACCTTGCCCCTATTGATGATGGGTCAAAGCATGGTGCACGAACAGTCAAAAACCTACATCGGTCCCAAGGACCCTCTCGTTCAAGAGAAATTAGCCGAATGGCGCGACCTCAAATTCGGCATCATCTTCCACTGGGGCCTGTACTCAGTGCCCGGAATCGTGGAGTCGTGGCAACTCGTGAGCGAGGATTGGATCAAGCCCGACACCACGCGCACCTACGAGGAATTCAAGCAGTGGTACTGGGGCCTGATCGATGAATTCAATCCCACTGATTTCGATCCTGAGCAGTGGGCAAAAGTCAGCAAGCAAGCCGGAGCCAAATACATGGTGTTCACATCGAGGCACCATGATGGATTCTGCCTCTTCGACAGCAAGGAAACCGACTTTACCATCACCCATAGCGCCTTTGCCGGTAATGAGCGCGCCGACGCGCTGAAATATGTGTTCGACGCTTTCCGCAACGAGGGCCTGATGATTGGCTGCTATTACAGCAAGCCCGACTGGCACTCGCCTTATTACTGGTGGCCCGCTAAGGCCACGCCCAATCGCCACCACAATTACAACATCAAGCAGTATCCCGAGCGCTGGGCTGCATACCAGGATTATGTGTATCGCCAGTCGGAAGAGCTGATGCGCAACTACGGACCCATCGACATCTTCTGGCTTGATGGCGGGTGGTGCGATGAGCCCAATGAGGACATTCGCCTCGATCGCATTGTGGATATGGCTCGCCAGGCTCAGCCGGGCCTAATCGTGGTAAATCGCGCATGCCCGGGCCCATACGAGGATTACCAGACCCCCGAGCAACAGATTCCCGACCATCAGATCACCACTCCATGGGAAAGTTGCATCACGCTCACCAACGATTGGGGCTGGACTCCCAACCCGGTCTACAAGTCGGCCAACGACATTATCGGCAAACTTGCCGAATGCACTGCCAAGGTCGGTTCCCTGCTCTTGGGCATCGGCCCGACACCTACCGGCATCATCGATGCCGAGAATTGCGAGCGTCTTGAGGCCATCGGCCAATGGCTCGATGCCAATGGAGAGGCTATATATGCTACAGTGCCCACTGACGTGTACACCAACGACGACCAGACCCTCTGGTTCACCGCCAGCAAGGACGGCTCCGCGATCTACGGCATCGTGCCTGCCACGCAAGCCAATAAGATATCCTGGCAAGGAAATTCCCCGCGCCAAGGTTCGAAAATTCGCAACCTCGCCACAGGGAAATCCTTAAAGTATTCCACATCGGCTGATGGGGTCACCACTCTTCAGCTCCCCGCCTCCGACACCCCCATCGCCTTCAAAATCCTCCGATAGGAGAGCGGCTCCATGAGCCGCGTTAACTCCTACTCACTCACGAGTCTCAATACTCTGCTGCTATAATCATTCTTCTTATGATAATCCACATTATGCGTTAGCGGCATCTCCAGACCGTTGCTCATCAAGTATCGGCCGCTATATGCCTTGCCTTCATAGGGAAGAGGCTCATTGTCGATGCGGTTGAGCTCGGTAATGGTATACATCTTATCCGGATCGAGGCCAGCCAAGGTAATCTTGGGCAATTGCTGATTGACAAATGTTTCAGTCTTATACCAGTAGTAGACAGCCTCGTTCTTGTCGGGAGCCACATACATCAGGGCTGCGCATCCCAACTTGTCATAAGGCGAAAGCAGGCGATAGAGGTCGCCAAGCTGCACTGTGTTGCGCACTTCCTTGTACTCGGCTATGGCTTTGCGGCACTGCTCTTTCTCCTCGTCGGTCATATTCTTGGGCTGGATTTCCATGCCCAGGCGACCGCTCATGGCCACATCGGTGCGGAATTTGAGAGGCACCACGCGGAAGGTCTGATGGTTGGGCGCATTGCTGATATGGCTGGCCATGGCTATTGCGGGGAAGAAGTGGCTGGTGCCCCATTGCATGTAGATGCGCTGCAGAGCGTCGGTGTTGTCACTCACCCAAAATTCGTCGAACCAAGGCAGATAGCCCCAGTTGGCGCGTCCGCCGCCGCTGGCGCAATCCTGGATGGTGACATCGGGATATTTTGCGCGTATGCGGTCAAGCACCTTGGCAAAGCCCTTGTGATATTCGATAAAGTGGTGGCTTTGCTTGTCGGCCGGCAAATATTGGCTGCCATGGTTGATGATGGCATTATTGCTGTCCCACTTTATGTAATCGATCTCGGGATAGTTGGTAAGCAGGGTATCAACGACCTCGAACACCAAGTCCTGCACCTTAGGATTGGCCAGGTCAAGCACAAGCTGTGTGCCTCCGCGTGATCCGCTCAGGTTGAGGTCGCGGTTGTTGGCTTTCAGCACATAGTCGGGATGAGCCTCATAGAGTTCGCTAAGGGTATTGGTCATTTCGGGCTCAATCCAAATGCCAAACTTTATGCCATGCTTCTTGGCAGCGTCGCACAGGCCCTGGATGCCATGAGGCAGTTTGTTGGTGTCAACCATCCAATCGCCCAAGGCGCAGTTGTCGGTGGTGCGTGGATATTTCACACCGAACCATCCATCGTCCATCACAAAGAGTTCGCCTCCCATGCTGGCTATGTCGGCCATCATCTGGTCCATGCCTTCCTCATTGATGTCGAAATACACGCCTTCCCAACTGTTGAGGAGTATCTTGCGCGGAGTATTGCCATGGGCCAAGCGGTGGTTGCGGCCCCATTTGTGGAAATTGCGGCTGACGCCACCCTTGCCTTCGTTGCTATAGGTAAGGGCCAGAGGGGGTGTGACGAATGTTTCGCCGGGTTCCAAAATGTAGGCTGATGCATCGGGGTTGATGCCGGCAAAGAAATGATGGTAGTTGCTATCGTCGGTATCGATGCGAAGCTCATAGTTGCCAGTATAGCACAGGGCTGCGCCGATGGTGCGGCCGCTATTTTCCTGAGGAACACCGTCGAGCGAGAACATCACCTCGCTGTGGGCGGTATGTGTGTTGCGGGCGCCATCCTTGTTCTTGATCACTTTCATGCCATGAGGAAGGCGAGCCTCCTCGAGGCGCGTCTCATTGGCCCAAGTGCCATAGAATTGACTAAGATACACATTGCCTTGGTGGATGGGCAGATAGCCGGATGCGAACTCGGTGAGAGTCACCTCGCCCTTCTTCTGGCCATTGGTGGCTTCAGCCCAAGTCTCGATGATATCAGCATCGGGATATGTGCGGTACTTAAGATCGATGGTAAAGGGATAGTAGCGATCTTTCATGGTGATTGTGGTCACATCGGCGCCATCGGGGTCATTGCTGCGGCTTACGCCAGTCACAGCCATGTCGAGGGTGATGTTGCCATCGGGATGCTTTACGGTCATAGCCGTCTCCTGGCCCGAGGTGAGGCCAAAGGTGGGATAGGCGTTATGGCGTTGGGTGCCAGTGGATGGCAGGGCATCGACATCGCTCTGGGAGAGAGCGTCGCCATAATAGAGGATTTGCACGGGTTGGCCCTCGGTGGCATCGAGCACAAGCGAGGTCCCAGGGGTAGCGACATGCACTACCTCGGCGCATAAGCTCGCAGGCGCGAGCAGAGCAAGCAAGAAAAGCGATTTCATTTTCCGAATGGTTTATTTATCTTTTTATGGTATATTTATCCTTAATGGTATTATGAGTCTGGCTCTATGTTCACTCTACAAATTTACAACATTTCCCCCAAACAACAGCAATAATAATATAAGATTTATATAAATTGATAAAATTATATCATTTACCCTCTCTCCAATAGACCTTGCCCCACCAACTGCATTAGCAAAATTCCGCCAACTACATTAACAAAACTTCGCCAACTGCATTAACAAAACCTCGCCAACTACATTAACGGAATTCCGCCAACTACATTAACGAAACTCCGCCAACTACATTAATTTCTTGCATACACCTCTCTAATAAGCATTTACGGGGCTATGTCTGAATGTCCTTTAACTCGTGGGACCCAGCGGGATTCTGTAAAATAGATACAACAATGTCTTAGGTTGAATATCTCACTATTTTTATCTAAATTTGTAAAAAAACGATAGATGAAAATGGTAGATAAGGACCTTAAGATTGACCTCGAAAACAAAAGGCTCCTTTTTGAATATGACTTTGGGGAAGGACTGAAAATTAAGGGTCTCTCAATTTCATTCAACTTCGACAATATTTCAGTCAACTTCATTGATTATCTCAATCAATATTTAGAAAAATATGATAAGAAAGACAAGAGGGTGATGTGCCTGGCTATTAACCGTTTCAAGCAGTTCATTGGCAATTGTGAATATTTGGAAAGCCAGGCAATTACTCTGCCATTCCTTCAAAAATTTGCCACCTTCCTTAATGATAATGGCAAGGGCGAGGGTCCCTATTCCACTTGGAAACGATTTCGAAGAATTCTCAAAAAGGCTACCGACGACCATATCTTCCTCACAAATCCGGCAATAGGGGTAAAATTTCAACCTCCACACGATGTGCTGAAAAAAGCAGTGCTTACGGCAGAAGAATTTTCCCAATTAATCTCTACTCCTTACCATATTTCTCCGGATCTTAAGAAAGCCATAATATTCAGTTACTACACAGGCCTCCGATGGTGCGATGTGCACCGCCTCACATATCAAAACATCGATTTTGTCACTAAGCGACTCACAATCACTCAGGCAAAGACAGATTGCATCATAACTAACCCCCTATGTGACGAACTAATCGCTCTTATTGGGCCCCCTGACATCCCCTCAAGAAAGCTTTTCAATCTTCCCTCCTACATGACAGCCAATCGAATGCTCAAGCAATGGGTCTCTGCAAGCGGGATTCAGAAGCATATCACCTGGCATTGTCTGCGCCACTCAGTAGCCACAGAACTTCTAAGAAATGGCGAGAACATCAAACTTGTGGCAGATTTCCTGGGCCATAGCAACCTCAAGACCGTTGGTCGTTATGTACGCGCCCTGGATGAAGATAAAAAGCGAGCACTCCAAAAATTGCCTTCTCTGAAGCCGATTATTAGTTCCCCGACGGGGAACCCGCAATCGGAGTTAGTGTGATGGTGAAGGGCCAGCCTGGCG
>CAYTXF010000082.1:0-15376 GCA_964440745.1 uncultured Bacteroides sp. | reverse complement strand
ACAATTGAAATTGTTACACTTCCCTAAAAACACAGGCTTTTTGGCTTGAGCCCAAAATCCCGTAGTATTTGATCGCGAATTATGCCATTTCCAATAGAAAGAATATTAGGAACATTTTCCATTACAAAGGCTTTGGGTTGAAAGTATTTTACAAAAGCAACAAAGTTCTTGTACAACGTATTCCTTTCATCTTCCACAATTCGTTTTCCTGCTACAGAAAGCCCTTGACAAGGAGGTCCTCCGATAATTACATCTACATCTGAAGAATGTATTAAGTTGTTTACTTTATCTGGAGTTAGTTTAGTCAAGTCAGCGCATAAAGTGACAGCTTTTTTCCTATTTAACTGATATGTGTCGAGAGCATCTTGCCAGGCATCAATGCCAACCAAGACTTCGTAACCAGCCTTTTCAAACCCAAGTGAAAGGCCACCACAACCACAGAATAGGTCAATTATCTTAAATGTCATTAACTTTAGAGTGAAATTATAATCATAGATTTTATAATGCAAAAGTACAAAAAATTATCGAGACTAACAATCTCTATTAAATGTAGTACATCTTCAATTAAATCTTAATATATTGTGATGAATGCAGGTGAATGCGGTAATTGACTCCTATTGCTTAACTATCCAATAGAATGATACATAGAAAGTTGAAGTATAGTGACAAGTTAACACCTTGTTTTAAATAAACAAACTATGGTATTAGCTTGTCACTTGTCACTTGTAGCTTGTCACTTATAGCTTGTCACTTGTCACTTTCTATTGAGGTAGCGCTCGAGGTCGATGGCGGCGTGGCAGCCGGCACCGGCGGCGCTTACGGCCTGCTGGTAGAGAGGGTCGGCAACATCGCCGGCAGCAAAGACACCGTCGACGCTCGTGGCTGTGGTCTTGCCACGGGTCACGATGAAGCCCTCCTCGTCGAGCTCGATCTGTCCCTTGAAAATCTCAGTGTTGGGCTTGTGGCCGATGGCCAGGAAGAAGCCGTCGATCTCGATGTCGAATTTGCGTTCGTTGGGTTCTCCCTTATGTTCAACCAGGTGAGCGCCCTCCAAGAACTCGTCGCCATAGAGGCCCAATGTGTTGGTGTTGAACAGAATTTCGATTTTGGGATTCTCCTTAACGCGCTTCTGCATGATGCTGCTTGCGCGCAGATAAGGCTTGCGCACGATCAGATACACCTTCGAAGCCAGACCGGCCAGATAATTGGCCTCCTCGCATGCGCTGTCGCCGCCGCCCACTACAGCCACCTTGCGGTTGTGGTAGAAGAAGCCGTCGCATGTGGCGCAGGTGCTCACGCCGCGTCCTGCAAACTCCTTCTCATCGGGCAGACCCAGATAGCGAGCATATGCGCCCGTGCAAATGATCACAGCCTCAGCCTCGATGCATTCGTCCTCGTCGACCCAGGCTTTGAATGGGCGCACTGAAAAGTCAACTCTTGACACGCGGCCATGGCGCACGTCGGCGCCGAAGCGCTGAGCCTGCTTGCACAGGTCGTCCATCAGGTCTCTGCCCGTGATTCCCTCGGGATATCCGGGAAAATTCTCCACTTCACCTGTGGTGGTAAGCTGTCCACCAGGCTGAAGGCCCTCGATCACGATAGGCTTCAGGTTGGCGCGCGATGCGTAGATCGCAGCTGTGTATCCGGCTGGACCGGATCCGATGATAAGGCATTTAGTCATGGCAAAGCCCCCTTGCCCGAGTTGGGGCAACCTGAGGGGGGCAGGTATTTAAATGGTTAATATATTTTCTAAATCTGGTATCCAAATTCCCCCTAAAGGGGGTTAGGGGGCTTCCCCCTTTAGGGGGTTAGGGGGCTTGGCTACCTCAGATCTATCACCTCCACTGAGGGATAGTCCTTGGCTGGGTAAACGAAAGTGGAGAGGGCGGGCGCCGAGTTGATGAGGGTGGTGGAGAGGATGGTGATGTTCACTCGCGCATCATTGGCGAAGGTTGCCGTCACCGACGAAGGCAGCCACGAACTGCTGTCGATTGTGACTGTCGCCTGCTTGATCTGCGAAGTCTTGCTCAGCGGCACCATCTGCAGAGTGTACTTGCCGCCCTGATGCTGCACCACCTTGGCGCTATAGTTGTTCTTGAAATTATTCAGGATTACGAACGGATTGATTTCCAGCAGTTCATCCATCGTGGGAGCCGACAGGTAAGTCTCGCCATTGCTCTTATAGTAGCTCCACATGTTGGCGCCGTCGTACCACACGCTGTAGTCCGATGTGGCCATTTTGAACTTTTCGTGACTGATGGTCATCTCGCCCTCCACACTGGTCTGGCCTGCCGAAGCACGGAAAGCCGCCATTATCGCCGGCGCCTCATATAGCTTGGCGCTGCATCGGCTCAGCACCTGGTCGGCGTTGAGTTGCTGTTGCGCCCACGCGGCCAGGCCGAGGATGCACACCAGGCATAGCAATATGCATTTCTTCATCTGATGGGTCTCTTTTCGGTTATAAGTGTTAGACTCGCCCATGCACGATTGGTTTAAAGGCTCTCAAGCATGTGCTCGAGTGTCACCATGTCCACCAGGATGTCGCGAGGCTTGGCACCGTTGGCGCGGCCTACGATTCCGGCAGCCTCCATTTGGTCCATCAGGCGTCCGGCGCGGTTGTATCCGATGCCAAACTGGCGCTGGAGCGAGGACACCGAACTGATCTGGCGCCCTACGATGAATCGGGCCACCTCGTCGAACATTGTGTCGCGGTCGCCGATGTTGGCACCGGCCTTGCCTCCCTCCTCGTCGGCCACAACGGGCTCAGGCAGGATATAGGTCATGTTAGGTCCTACTTGGCGATAGATGCTGTCGACCATGGCCTCCACCTCCTCGGTGCTGATAAAGGCGCACTGCACGCGCGTCATCTTGCCATTGTGCGAGAAGAGCATGTCGCCCTTGCCTATGAGCTGGTTGGCGCCCGGGCAGTCGAGGATGGTGCGGCTATCGAGCATCTGTATCACACGGAAAGCCACGCGGCCCGGAATGTTGGCCTTGATAAGGCCCGTGATCACATTCGTGGTGGGGCGCTGGGTGGCCAATATCATGTGGATGCCCACGGCGCGAGCCTTGGCAGTGATGCGCGAGATCGGCATCTCCACCTCCTTGCCGCTGGTCATGATCAGGTCGGCAAACTCATCCACCACCACTACGATGTAGGGCAGGAAACGGTGGCCATCCTCAGGCGAGAGCAGTCCATCCTGGAATTTCTGATTATAGTCCTCGAGGTTGCGCACGTAAGCGTCCTTGAGCAGAGCGTAGCGATTGTCCATCTCGATGCATAGCGAGCTGAGCGTAGGCACCACCTTGGCCGGGTCAGTGATAATGGCGTCCTCCTCGCCGGGGAGCTTCGCCAAGAAATAGCGCTCGATCTTGGCGTAGAGCGAGAATTCCACCATCTTGGGATCCACCAGCACGAATTTCAGTTCGGCCGGGTGCTTGCTGTAGAGCAGCGAAGCCAGGATAGTGTTGAGGCCCACCGACTTGCCCATGCCCGTAGCTCCGGCCACCAGCATGTGAGGCATCTTCGTGAGGTCAGCCATGAATATTTCATTGCTGATGGTGGCGCCCATGGCCATCGGCAGATACATCTTCTTACGGTTCTCCTGAAAGGCCTGCGAAGAGAGCACCGACCGGATCGACACCGTCTGCGGATCCTTGTTAGGCACCTCGATGCCCACGGCTCCCTGCCCGGGGATAGGCGCGATGATGCGGATGCCCAGGGCCGAGAGGCTAAGGGCTATGTCGTTCTCCAGGCGCTGGATCTGCGAGATGCGCACTCCCTCGGCGGGCACAATTTCATACAGGGTCACTGTCGGGCCCACCGTAGCCTCGATTTTGCTGATGCGTATGTTATAGTTGAGCAGAGTCTGCACGATGCGCTCCTTGTTGGCCTCTTGCTCATCCATGTCCACCTCGATGCGGCAGTCGCGCTCCTTGAGCAGGTCGAGTTTCGGCAGGAGATAGCCCTTGAATTCGTCGCAGGGATTCAGTCGCTCAGGCTTCTTTTGGCTTCGGCTGGCCTCCTGGATTTCCTGAGTCTTGATCTCCATCTCCATGACCGGCTGTTCTGGCTCCGCAGCCGGAGGGGCTTGCACGGGAGCAGCCGGTTGTGCCTCTGGCCCTTCTTCGGCCTCTTCTTCTTGAGGTTCAAAGAAAGCAGGGGGCGTCACTGTCTCTGCAGGCTCTGTCACTGAGTCGATTGAGAAAGGCTGTACATTGAAGCCGCCATTTTCAATCACGATCTTTTCTTCCTCCGCGGGAAGCTCCTCAGCAGGCTCCATTTGGATTTCCGGGGCTTCCGGCTCGATAGTCAATGCCGCAGGCGCCGGCTCGATAGTCAATGCCGCAAGCGCTGGCTCTTTGTCCAAAGACTCTTGCTCTGGTTCGATAATCACTTCGTTAACCGGTTCGGGCGCTGGGGTCTCAATGGCTGTCTTTTCTTCTTGCAGGGGCGCAGATGTGGCGGCAGAAGCATTTTTCATGGCTTCTTCCTCTTCGGCGCGGTTCTGCTCTTCGATGGCATTCTCCAGTTCGCGCTTGCGTTCGCGGCGCAGCTGCTCTTGGATGCGCCTGCGGTTCACATTCTCGCGCCAGCGTTTCCAGGCGTTGGTGAGTTCGGTCAGGTACACGCACACCACAGCCACTATCAGCAGGGCTGAGAACAGCGAAGCGCCCAATATCGTGGCATAGCTTATGATCCATTGGTTGACATAGTAGCCATGAAGGCCTCCCCATTTGAACACCGAATCAGAATCCATGAAAACCAGGCCCAACACGATCGATGTGGTTATGCTTACCAGCAAGGTCTTGAAGGTCACTGACCAGAAATTGCACTTCTTCAGGCCCAGCAGTCCCAGAGCTAAAAGCCAGAAATACACCAAGAAGGGTAGGGAGCCCAGGCCAAGAGTATCGCACATAAGCACTTGTGACAGCCAGGCGCCAAAGCTTCCTCCGGCATTCTTCACCGAGCCGGGATCCTGAGCCATCTCGCTGAGCGAGGTGTTGAGCACAATGCTTTGGTCCTGAGCGCCATTCTTCAGATGCGACACAAAGGCCACCAGCAGGAAGAGCGACATCAGGATCAGCGCGATGCCCAGGAAAAGGCGCGTGCTGTCCTTGCGTAAAAATTTCACAATGCCCCAGCGCATCCACCTCGGCCCATCGTCGCTGACGGCCGCTGCGGGAGTCTCCACAGGCTTGGGGCGCTCTTCCTTGGGCGCAGTCTCCTTGTCCTGCACCTTCTGTCCGGAGCGCGCATTGCTTTTGGGCTGCTGCGGACGGGCCGAAGGGCGAGACTCGGGTATTGGGATGACGGGGTCGAGCGACACCACATCATTGCGGTGTCGCCTATTGCGCGGATTCACGATGTCGGGATCGAATCCATCTATTGTCAAGTCTAAATCATCAGATTGAGCCATGTGTTGGGGGCTTTAGTCTTTGGTCTTTGGTCTTTGGTCTTTGGTCCTTGGTCCTTGGTCTTTGGTCCTTAGTCTTTGGTCTTTGGTCCTATTGTTGGGCCGCAAGGCCTTACAAGGCTTTGAGTTTGGAAATGTATTCTACTGGGTCGGGAGCATGGAAGATGGCGCTGCCTGCCACTAAGGCAGTGGCGCCTTCTTCAGCCAAGTGCGCCCCAGTGTCGAGGTTTACGCCTCCGTCGATCTCAATGATGACATCGGCGCCGTTTTCAGCTATGAGGTTTTTGAGCCGGCGCACCTTGTTGTAGGTGTTGGCTATGAATTTCTGGCCGCCAAATCCGGGGTTCACGCTCATTATCAGCACCATGTAGACCTCAGTGATGACATTGCGCAGCATGTCGACAGGCGTGGCTGGGTTCAGGGTCACTGCCGGGAGCATTCCGGCTTGCTTTATCTCATGGATCACGCGGTCGAGATGCAGGCAGGCTTCCTGGTGCACATTCATGATGCGCGCACCGGTGTCGCGCACTCGCGTTATCCAATTCTGGGGGTTCACCACCATCATGTGCACATCGAGCGGCTTCACCGATTTGCGGGCTATTGCCTCGATCACAGGAAAACCGATTGAGATGTTGGGCACGAAGCTGCCGTCCATCACATCGATATGCAGCCAGTCGGCTTGGCTGCCGTTGAGCATTTCTACTTGTTGGTCGAGCTGTCCGAAATTGGCAGCTAACATTGATGGTGCTACGATCATGGTGATTTAGTGTTTAGGTTTGAAGGCGTTGTAGAGAATTATGCCCAGGCAAATGACACCGATGGCCAGGCCGGCGTAGGTAAGGTAATGGTTGTATTCCTCGATGGTCTCGCGCAGATGGTCGAGAGCCACAGTCTTGGCCAGCCAGTAGCCCAGGACGGCCAGGATGACATTCCAGATGCCAGCACCCAGAGTGGTGTAGAGGCAGAACGAGCCCAGGTTCATGCGTGCCAAGCCGGCCGGAATCGAGATCAGTTGGCGCACAACTGGCACGAAGCGTCCGATGAAGGTGGAGATGTCGCCGTGCTTGTCGAAATACACCTCGGCCTTGTTGACCTTGGCCTCATCGATGAGGCAGGCATGGCCGAATCGCGAGTTGGCGAAGGCGTACACGATGGGGCGTCCCAGCCACAGGGCCAGGAAGTAGTTGACCAGCGAGCCAACCAGGGCGCCGGCAGTGGCCATCACCACCACCATGTATATGTTCATATCGGCATGGTCGCCAGCCGTGCAAGCCAGATAGGCAGCCGGAGGCACCACCAGTTCACTCGGAAAGGGTATGAATGAGCTCTCTATGACCATGAAAATGAACACGAACCAGTAATTGGCATGGCTCACAAACCAGTCAAAGAAAGAAGCGGCATCGAATATCGCAAGCAGAATAGAAAGGTCGATCATTTTTGTCTTCGCAATGTATGGTTGCTATTAGATTGCAAAGTTACAAAAAGTTTCCCAATTTCTATTTACAATTGCACACTTTTAATTTACAAAAATATTGAGCGGAGCGGTTGCATTTTTTCGGCTATGCGGTCGTTGCATAGATTGTTGATGCTGCCTGCATGGGTGTGATGCACCTGGCGGGTAGGCCGATAGGTGCCATTTTGCACCTGCAGGCCGATCTCCCGGTAAGCGTCGCGGAAGGGCATGCCCTCTCTCACGAGCCTATGCACATCCTCCACGGTGAAAATGTAATTATATAGTTCGTCGTCGAGAATGTTCTCCTTGACTTTCATCTGCGGCAGCATGAATGCCGCCATTTTCAGGCAGTCGATCAGCTCTCCCGACACTGGGAATATGATATCCTTGAGCAACTGCAGATCGCGATTGTAGCCCAGCGGCATGTTGGCCGTGAGCAGCGCGATCTCGTTAGGCACGGCCTGGATGCGGTTGCACTTGCCGCGCATGATCTCAAACACATCGGGATTCTTCTTGTGAGGCATGATGCTCGAGCCGGTGGTAAGTTCGTCGGGGAAACTTACGAAACCGAAATTCTGGCACATCCACATGCACACATCGTGGGCCAGTCTTCCCAGAGTGGAAGCTATTGACGCAAAGGCCATTGCAGCAGCTCTTTCGGTCTTGCCTCGGCTCATCTGGGCTGCCACCACGTTGTAGTGAAGAGTGGCGAATTCAAGCAGGCGCGTGGTCTCCTCGCGGTCGAGCGGAAATGGCGACCCGTAGCCAGCTGCGCTGCCCAGCGGATTCTGGTTGGCAATCTTGTAGGCAGCGGCGAGCATCTGCATGTCGTCGACCAGCGATTCAGCATAGGCGCCCAGCCATAGGCCGAACGACGAGGGCATGGCCACCTGCAGATGGGTGTAGCCAGGCATCAGCTTGTCCTTGTGCTTTTCGCTGAGCTCCAGCAGGATGTCGAAAAGCGCCTCGGTGGCATGGGCCACATCGCGGATCTGGTCGCGCATGAACAGCTTCAGGTCCACGAGCACCTGATCGTTGCGGCTGCGGCCTGAATGTATCTTTTTGCCGAGCGGGCCCAGCTTGGCGGTAAGCATGAACTCCACCTGAGAGTGCACGTCCTCCACTCCGGGCTCGATCTCGAATTTTCCCTCCTCGATGGTGTCAAGGATCTCTTGCAATCCCAGGAACAAAGGCTTGAGTTCGTCTTCTTGCAGAAGGCCTACCTTTTGGAGCATGCATATATGGGCCATTGAGCCTATTACGTCATACTTGGCCAATTTCAGATCGAGTTCGCGGTCCTGGCCTACGGTGAAGTCTTCAATAAGTTTGTCAGGCTCAAAGCCTTTGTCCCAAAGATTCATTTGATTGTGAGGGTGTTAAGGGGGGTTAGTCAATGTTTTGTTTAGCCAGCTGCTTGATGAGGTCGGTGTACATGGTGATGGCATCGTCGATCTCCGAGATGTACACAAATTCGTCGGCAGTGTGGCTGCGAGCTGAGTCGCCAGGACCCATCTTCAGGGTGGGGAGACCGGGCAGCAGGGCCATGTCGCTTGTGGTGGGCGACACGAAGGGTTCTCCGCCGAGGGCCACGGCAGCCTTCACCAGCGGGTGCTCCTGGTCGATCACCGATGCGTTGATGTGGGTCGAACGCGGAGTGAGCTTCGACTGCACGGCATTCTGCAGGATCTCGAGGGTCTCCTGGTTGGTATATGCGTCGGTCGTGCGCACATCCACGATGAAGGTGCACTTGTCGGGCACGATATTGTGGATGCTTCCGGCTTCGATCTGGGTGACATTGATGTTGATCGGGCCGAGCGTGTCAGATTCCTTCTCGAATTTGAAGTTGCGCAGCGTGTTGATATCGTCGATGGCGATGTATATGGCGTTAATGCCTTCGCAGCGGGCAGCGTGGCCAGCCTTACCGATGGCTTCGCCGTCGAGCACGAGCAGTCCGCGCTCGGCAATGGCGGGCTGCATCAGGGTGGGCTCGCCCACGATGGCAGCGTCGATGGTGATGCCGCGATCCTTGAGCTTGGCCAGCAGAGCGCGCATGCCGTTGGCTCCCGACACTTCCTCCTCGGTGGTCAGTGCGAGCAACAGGTTGAATGGCAGTTCTTTATCGTAGAAGTTGCAGAAAGTTGCTGCCAATGCCACTACTGAGGCGCCGGCATCGTTGCTGCCCAGGCCGTAGAGCTTGCCTTCGGTCACAAACGGCTTGTAGGGGTCGAAAGTGTAGCTTGGCGATGGCTTCACGGTATCGATGTGCGAATTGAGCATCAGTGTGGGTTTCTTCGGATCATAGGGCAGGGCAAATGACCACAGATTGTTGAGGGTGCGGTGCACTCCTACGCCCTGGTCGGCGAGCCAGCCTTGCAGCAGGTCGGCAGCTTCTTGTTCCTGACGCGACAGCGAGGGGATCGCTATCAGCGATTTGAGCAGGTCTACGGCTTGAATTTTCATGGTGTTTCAGAGTCTTATGGTTGTTGATATGTTTTTTAGCAAATTGTCAGCGCTTTTTATAATAACGGATGACACCCCCTGATTTAGTGCATTGAAGGCATTGTCAATTTTTGGAATCATTCCGGCACTGATCACGCCTTCGTCCTTTAATCCATTATAGGTGACGGGGTTGATGGTGCGGATGAGCGACTGCTCGTTGTCGACATCGGCCAAAACTCCCGTTTTTTCGAAGCAATAAATCAGGTCGGTTGTGCCCAGGCGGCTCATGGCGGCAGCCACGGCCGAAGCTACGCCGTCGGCATTGCTGTTGAGCAACTGGCCCTCGGGGTCGCAGGTGATGGCGCAGATTACTGGGGTGATGTCCTGCTCGAGCAGAGAGTCGAGAAACATCTGGTTTACCTTTACGATGTCGCCCACGTATCCGAAGTCGATGGGGATCGGGGCGCGACGGTGCGAAGTGATCACCTGGGCATCTGCTCCGCACAGGCCTATGGCATTGCAGCCCGCAGCCTGGAGCATGCTCACGATGCGCTTGTTGATCAAGCCGGCATACACCATAGTGACCACCTCGAGGGTCGCGGCATCGGTGATGCGGCGCCCGTCGATCATCTGGGTGGGGATGTCCAAGGCTTTGGACAGGCGCGTAGCCTCCTTGCCGCCGCCATGCACCAGTATCTTCTGACCGGGCATCGCAGCGAAGTCGGCAATGAAGCGCTTCAGCGCCTCGGGATTGTCAACCACGTTCCCACCTATTTTTATTACATTATAATTGCTCATAACTTAGGTTTTAGGATTTGGGATTTGGGATTTAGGATTTGGTGATTCCCCCAAATCCTAAATCCCAAATCCTAAATCCCTGAAAGTAAACGCTTGATCACTGTCTGGGCTGAGATTTCGCGATTGGCGGCCTCGGGGATGACGATGCTGCGGGGGCTCTCGATCACCTCGTCGGTCACAATCATATTGCGCCTTACGGGCAGGCAATGCATGAAATATGCATTGTCGGTGAGCGACATCTTACGGCTGTCGACAGTCCAGCTGCGGTCAGTGTTGATCACCTGGCCGTAGTTGGGATCGGCATAGGCTGACCAGTTCTTGGCGTAGATGAAGTCTGCGCCCTCGAAGGCCTTATCCTGGTCGTACTCGACCTTGGCATTGCCCACGAATTGCGGGTCGAGCTCATAGCCATGAGGATGAGTGATAACGAATTCATAGTCAGTGGCATTCATCCACTCGGCAAAGGAGTTGGGCACGGCCTGGGGCAGAGCCTTGGGGTGGGGGGCCCAACTGAGCACCACCTTGGGGCGCTCCTTGGTCTTGTATTCCTCGATGGTGATGAGGTCGGCAAAACTCTGCAGGGGGTGACGGGTAGCAGCCTCCATGCTGAAAACCGGCTTGCCCGAGTATTTGATAAACTGGTTGAGCACGGTCTCCTCGTAGTCGTACTTCTTGTCCTTGAGGCCGGCAAACGACCTTACGCCGATGATGTCGCAATAGCAGCCCATCACGGGGATGGCCTCGAGCAGGTGCTCGCTCTTGTCGCCGTCCATGATCACTCCGCGCTCGGTCTCGAGTTTCCAGGCGCCCTGGTTGACATCGAGCACAATCACGTTCATGCCCAGGTTCATGGCCGCCTTCTGGGTGCTGAGGCGAGTGCGCAGGCTGTTGTTGAAGAAGATCATCAACAGGGTCTTGTTCTTGCCCAGGTCAGATTGGGCAAAGCGGTCGCTCTTGATCTGGAGAGCTTCCTTGATGGCCACATTTAAGGGGCCTATATCATTGACATTAGTGAAGTGACGCATGTTTGAGCTTGTTTTTTGGTTAATGTAAGAGCGGGGAGCAAGCGCACAGTGTGTTCGCCAGCGCCGCCAGTGAAGATGCGCTTTTCGAAGAGCAGCCGCTTGCGCAGATCGCCCGCGCTGCCCTCTATCTCGAATCCTATCATCAGGCCGCGGCCGCGCACCTCCTTTAGGCCCGGTATTTTCTTCAATTCCTCGATGAGGTATTCGCCCACGGCTGCTGCGTTTTCCACAAGGTGCTCGCTTTCAATGACATCAAGCACGGCCAAGGCTGCGGCGCAAGCCAAGTGGTTGCCGCCGAATGTGGTGCCGAGCATGCCTTTTTTGGCTTCGAACATAGGAGAAATCAGCACGGCGCCCATCGGAAAACCATTGGCGATGCCCTTGGCGCAGGTGATAAGGTCAGGGCGGATGCCTGAGTACTGGTGGGCGAAGAATTTGCCGCTGCGGCCATAGCCGCTCTGGATTTCGTCGAGGATGAGCACGGTGCCGGTGTCGGTGCAAGCCTGGCGCAGTTGGCGCAGGAATTCGTCGCCGGGCTCATGGATGCCGCTCACGCCCTGGATGCCCTCGATGATTGCGGCAGCATACTGCTTGGTCTCCAATGCTTTGCGCGCTGCTTTGATATCGCCAAGAGGCACGAACTCAACCTTCTCGGTGCGGTTGAACGGGGCCTGTATCTTGGGATTGTCGGTGGCAGCCACGGCGCCGGAGGTGCGGCCGTGGAAGGCTTTGCCGAAGGCGAGGATTTTCTCGCGGCCTGTGTGGAACGATGCCAACTTGATGGCATTTTCGTTGGCCTCGGCTCCGCTATTGCAGAGGAAGAGGCTGTAGTCGTCGTAGCCCGAGGCGCGGCCAAGGCGGTGAGCCAACTCCTCCTGAAGCGAGTTCTTTACGGAGTTGGAATAAAAACCGAGTTTGGCCAGCTGCTCGCCCACCTTTTCCACATAGTGGGGATGGCAATGGCCGATGCTGATCACGGCATGGCCGCCGTAAAGGTCGAGATACTCGGTGCCGTCGGCGGTGTACACATAGTTGCCTGCGCCCCGCACCGGCTCTATATCATATAATGAGTATACGTCGAAGAGGTCCATTTTGGTGATTTGGTGGTTTGGTGCTTTGGTGATTTGGTCTTTTGGTTAGAATGCTGAGGGCTTAAGCTTGAGGGCGGTGGTTTCGGGGAGGCCATGCATGAGGTTGAAATTCTGCACGGCTTGGCCGGAGGCGCCTTTCAGAAGATTGTCGATGGCGCAGGTAATCAGCAGCTTATTGCCATGCTTCTCCAGGCCGATGATGGCCTTGTTGGTGTTCACAGCCTGCTTGAGGTCCACGGCTCCGGGAGCCACATGGGTGAATGCCGCATCAGCGTAGAAGTCCTCATAGAGCTTGCGAGCCTCTTCGATGCTGAGGTCGCAGTCGAGATGGCAGATTGCGAAGATGCCTCGGGGAAAGTCGCCACGCACAGGCACAAAATTGAGTTCGGCCACCGGGGTGCCCTGCAGGCGCTCCAATGTGGCGCGGATTTCCTTAAGATGCTGATGACCAAAGGCTTTATAGACCGATAGGTTATCGTTGCGCCAACTGAAATGAGTCGTGGCTCCGGGCTTGACGCCAGCGCCGGTGCTGCCCGTGATAGCCGTGATCTGCACTGGCACATCGAGCTTTCCGGCTTTTGCCAATGGCAGCAGCGAAAGCTGCAGGGCAGTGGCGAAGCATCCGGGATTGGCCACCTTGCGGGCTCCCATGATGCGGTCGCGCCAGGCCTCGGGCAAGCCGTAGACATAGCCCACGCTTTCGTCGCGGTAGTCTTGCGCCAGGTCGATCACGCGCAGGCACTCAGGCATGAGATTCTCCTGCCAGAATTCGCGGCTCTTGCCATGGGCAGAGCACAGAAACACTGTGTCCACGCCATTGAGGTCGTAAGTATCAGAGAATTGCAGGTCGGTGTCGCCAATCAGGCCCTCATGGACGCTGCTGATCGGGGCGCCGCCATTGCTGGTGCTGTGCACCCAGGCAATCTCCACATTGGGGTGGTTGATAAGCAGGCGCAGCAGTTCGCCGGCCGTATAGCCGGCACCGCCGATGATGCCTACCTTTATCTTATCGCTGTTCATTCTGCCAAACCGTTCTTTACCTGATTGTTATGGTAAATCTTCATCTGGTTGCCGAGGATCTTGGTGAACCCCTTCACATCGTCGGCTGTCCAAGCCTTGTTGACCTCGCCGTACTCGCCGAAGTCGGTCTTCATCAGGTCGAAGGGCGAGTCCACGCCCACCAGGGTGAAGGAGTAGGGGCGCAGCAGCACCTCCACCTCGCCGGTGACATTGCGCTGGCTGCTCTCGAGGTAGGCCTCCATGTCGCGCATCACGGGCTCCAGGTACTGGGCCTCGTGGAGGAACATTCCGTACCAGGTGCCGATCTGGTCCTTCCAGTAGAGCTGCCACTTGGTGAGGGTATGCTTTTCGAGCATCTTGTGGGCGTTGATGATGAGGATGGGGGCTGCAGCCTCGAATCCCACGCGGCCCTTGATGCCGATGATGGTGTCGCCGATGTGCATGTCGCGGCCGATGCCGTACTTGGCGCCAATCTCCTCGATGGCGCGGATGGCGCCGATGGGGTCATTGTCGTAGCGCTTGCCGTTGACGCTCTTCACCTCGCCTTTCTCAAAGCCGATCTTTAGGCTTTGGGGCTCTGTCTCAGTCACTTGCGATGGATATGCCGATTCGGGCAGGGTCTGGTCGCTGTGGAGAGTCTCCTTGCCGCCGATGCTGGTGCCCCACAGGCCCTTGTTGATGGAGTATTCCATCTTCTTGAAGTCGGCCTGGAACCCATGCTTGCGCAGATAGTCGATCTCATACTCGCGGGTGAGGGTCATGTCGCGGGTGGGTGTGATGATCTCGATCTCGGGGGCGAGGATTTGGAAGGTGAGGTCAAAGCGCACCTGGTCGTTGCCAGCGCCGGTGCTGCCATGGGCGATGGCGTCGGCGCCAATCTTCTTGGCGTATTCTATGGTGGCGATGGCCTGGAATATGCGTTCGCTCGACACGCTGATGGGGTAGGTGCCGTTGCGCAGCACATTGCCGGCAATCATGTATCGGATGCTCTTGTCGTAATAGTCGCGGGTGATGTCGAGGGTGGCATGGCTCTTGGCGCCGAGGGCGTAGGCTCGCTCTTCCACTGCCTTGAGGTCTTCGGGGGTGAAGCCGCCGGTATTGGCTATTGCGGTGTGCACCTCGTAGCCGAGGTCTTCGCTGAGGTATTTTACTGTAAATGATGTATCGAGACCGCCGCTGTATGCGAGCACAACTTTTTTCTTATTCATTTTGGGGGTGGGATTTGGGATTTGGGATTTGGGATTTGGGATTTGGGATTTGGGTTTTGGGATTTGGGATTTGGGATTTGGGATTGCGAGGGATCGATTATTTTAAATGCAAGATGCGGTTAAGACAATTCTTGACAAACATTGCGTAGGGGTTTGCCTTCTCCTTCTTTTCCTTGTTGACGGTTGCCGGGTCATAGAGCATTCCGGTGCAGAGGCAGCGCGTGCGGTTGTTGCGCTGCAGCACATCGTAGTTGATGCACCCCTCGCATCCGCGCCAGAACTCGTCGTCGTCGGTGAGTTCGGAGAATGTCACGGGTATGTAGCCCAGCTTTGTGTTGAGCTTCATCACCGGCAGCGAGGTGGTGATGCTGAAGATCTTGGCAAAGGGAAAGCGCGTGCGCGCAAGTTCGAAGGTCTTGGCCTTGATGCGGTGAGCCAAGCCTGATCGTCGGTATTCTGGATCCACAATTAGGCCAGAAGTGGCCACGTAATCGCCATGGCTCCAGCACTCGATATAGCTGAAGCCAACCAATTTGTCGCCATCGAGGGCCACCACGGCCTTGCCGCCGTTGATCTTGGCCGAGATGTACTCGGGTGAGCGGCGGGCTATGCCGGTGCCTCGCTGGAGAGCTGACTCGTAGATTAGGTCGCAGATGCGCTGGGCATGCACGGCATGCTTGGGCTCGGCGTACTCTACCGTCACTTGATTTGCTTCCATTATAAATTGTACCTTTGTTTAAAATAAATGCTCCCACTATGGGGAAATTTTCTACCTAAAATGTCATCGCTCCGCCTTGCGGTCGCGATTGAACTGCAAAGTTAGCAAAATTATTCCAAATATTAATACAAATGTTAGTCAAATTACAATAAAAAGTATCACTAGTGTTTCATAAAAATTGAAAACATTGCTTTCGAAATGTTAAAG
>CAYTXF010000081.1:0-15417 GCA_964440745.1 uncultured Bacteroides sp. | reverse complement strand
ATGGCAAAAGTTCAGGATAAAATAGCCCAGCTTTTCCCGAAGGCAACCTTCAACCAGGGCGACACTCTGGAAGTGACCATCGACAATGCCCAATGGCATGACCTGGCCACCGCCCTGCGCACCGATCCTGACCTCGATTATGACTATCTGATCACAATCGTGGGCATGGACTGGAAGACCGAGATGGGCTGCATCTACTATATGATGTCGACACGCCGAGGCGACGATGTGATCAGCGTGAAAGTCATCGCCGAAACCCACGAGATCGAAGACGCCAAGGGCGCCATCGTGCCTACCCCAGTGATCGAGTCAGTCCATGACCTTTGGGCCGTGGCCACCCTCTTCGAAAGGGAGGTCTACGACTTCTTCGGCATCGTGTTCCTCAACAATCCCGACATGCGCCGCCTCTTCCTCAGCATCGACTGGGTAGGATATCCGCTGCGCAAGGACTATGACCAGGATCCGGCCCTCAACCCCATAAGCATCGAAAGCGAGCGCCAAAGCGACCTCACCCAAAGCTGGGTGGAGCGCGACGGCAAGATCGTGAGGATCGAGCCCGAAGTGTTCAAGCCCGAGGATTTCGTGGTGAACATAGGCCCCCAACACCCCTCGACCCACGGCGTGCTGCGCTTCCGCACCGCTGTCGACGGCGAGACCATCAAGAAGATCGACGTGTACATGGGCTACATCCACCGAGGCGTGGAGAAGCTTTGCGAGGATCTGACATATCCCCAGACGCTCCACTACATGGACCGTCTCGACTATTTCTCGGCTCACAACTACCACCACGGCCTGTGCCGCGTGATCGAGCGCGCTGCCGGCATACAGATCAGCCGCCGCGCCGAGGTGATCCGCGTGATGATGGACGAGCTTAGCCGTATCGCCAGCCACTGCCTGTTCATGGGCACTTTCTGCATGGACCTCGGCGCCACCACAATGCTATTCTACACGCTGCGCGTGCGCGAGCAGATACTCGACATCATGGAGAAGACCTGCGGCGCCCGCATGACTTTCAACTATGACTGCATAGGCGGCGTGATGCAAGATCTCGCCCCCGACTTCCAGACCGACGTCAAGGCCCTGCTCGCTGTGCTCCCCGCCAACATCAAGGAGTACCGCAAGGTGTTTGTGGGCAACGTGATCGCCAAGGAGCGCATGGTGGGCGTAGGCCATCTCAGCCGCGAGGACGCCATCAGCTACGCCGTGACCGGCCCCAGCGGCCGCGCCAGCGGCTGGAGCTGCGACATACGCAAGATCCGCCCCTACAGCATATATCCCGAACTTGACTTCGAAGAGGTTCTCCTCGAGGAAGGCGACGCCATGGCCCGCTTCGAGGTGCGCCTGCGCGAGATCGAGCAGAGCGCCAAGATCCTGGAGCAGCTCGTCGACAACATCCCCGAGGGCGAATACTGCGTGAAGGTGCCCAAGATGCTCAAGCTCCCCGTGGGCCACTGGTGGGAGATGGTCGAGGGTTGCCGCGGCGTATTCGGTCTCTACCTCGAGAGCGATGGGGGCACCAAGCCTTACCGCCTGAAGATCGCTCCCCCGTGCCTGCCTCTGGCCGGCGTGGTCGACCACATCACCGAGGGCATGAAGATTGCCGACCTGATCACCATCGGCGGCTCTCTCGACTACATCATCCCAGATATGGACCGTTAAAAATAGGATTTAGGATTTGGGATTTAGGATTAGGAAATAACACCCTAAACTAAATCTTTCAACAAAGCAATTTCCCCAAATCCCAAATCCCAAAAACCAAAACCCAAAAAATATGATACCATTAGTAATAGATGACTTTACAGCGGTGAGCGAGGCCGTGCATGGCTTCTTCATCAACACCCTGGGCTGGCCAAGCTGGCTGGCTGTCACGCTGGAATGCGTGGGAGTTGGCATCGGCCTGCTGCTCGTGTATGCCATCCTGGCGCTCTTCTACATCCTCTATGAGCGCAAAATCTGCGCGTATTTCCAATGCCGCGTGGGCCCGGTGCGCGTAGGCCCCTGGGGCTTGCTGCAGAGCGTGGCCGATATGTTCAAGATCCTCATCAAGGAGCTCATCCATCTTGACAACATCGACAAGTTCCTCTTCGCCCTGGCTCCATATCTGGTAATCATAGCTTCGATGCTCGCATTCGCTGTGCTGCCCTGGGGCAACGGCCTGCAGATCATCGACTTCAACATCGGCATATTCTTCCTGATCGCCGTCAGCTCGATCGGCGTGCTCGGAATCCTGCTGGCTGGTTGGTCATCGGCCAACAAGTTCACCCTGATCGGCGCTATGCGCTCGGGCGCGCAGATGGTCAGCTACGAGCTTTCGATCGGCCTGTCGGTGCTTACGATGGTGTGCCTCGCTGGCACAATGTCGGTGAGCGAGATCTGCGCTGAGCAGGAGAACCTCTGGTTCATCTTCAAGGGCCATGTGCCGGCTATCATCGCATTCGTGATCTATATGATCGCCGCTACGGCTGAGACGAACCGCGGCCCGTTTGACCTCCCCGAGGCTGAGAGCGAGCTTACCGCCGGCTACCACACCGAGTATTCGGGCATCCATTTCGGATTCTTCTACCTGGCTGAGTACCTCAACCTCTTCATCGTGTCGGGCGTGGCCTCGCTGCTCTTCTTCGGCGGCTGGCAACCTCTCCACTTCCCCGGTTGGACAGTCTTCAACAACATCATGGACTACATCCCCAGCATAATATGGTTCTTGGGCAAGTGCTTTGTGCTCAGCTATGTGATCATCTGGTTCAAGTGGACATTCCCCCGCCTGCGCATCGACAACCTGCTGGCCCTGGAGTGGAAGTATCTGCTGCCCATCAACCTGGCCAACCTGGTGCTAATGGCACTCATCATCGTGCTTGGCTGGCATATAGTATAATTTAAGTCTTTGGTCTTTGGTCTTTAGTCTTTAGTAAGAATACCTTGGTTAAAAAACTTACAAAGATTGAGACTACAATTTAAGGAAAAGACCAGAGACCAGAGACCAAAGACCAAAGACCAAAGACTAAAGACTAAAGACTAAAGACTAAAGACTAAAGACTAAATATAACTTAATATAATAAACCATGAGCGAACAATATGGCAAAGTAGCCCAAGTGATTGGCCCGGTGGTCGACGTTGCCTTCGAAGGCGACAACAACATCGTGCCCCCAATCTATACGGCTCTTAGAATCACCCGTCCCGACGGCTCTGCTCTCATCTTGGAGGTGGAGCAGCACATCGGCGAGGACACCGTGAGATGCGTGGCCATGGAGAGCACCGATGGTCTTCAACGCGGCATGCAAGTGGAGAACTTAGGTCGACCCATCGCTGTGCCCACCGGCGACCAAATCAAGGGGCGCCTGCTCAACGTAATCGGCGAGGCAATCGACAATCTGCCGGCGCTGAACCGCGAAAACCTGCGTCCCATTCATCAGCCCGCTCCCGAATTTGAGGAGCTGACCATCGGCACTGAAATCCTCACCACAGGCATCAAGGTTATCGACCTGCTTGAGCCCTACAGCAAGGGAGGCAAGATCGGCCTCTTCGGAGGTGCCGGTGTGGGCAAGACTGTGCTTATTATGGAGCTCATCAACAATATCGCCAAGGGCCACGACGGCTTCTCAGTGTTCACCGGCGTGGGCGAGCGTACCCGCGAAGGCAACGACCTGCTGCGCGAGATGATCGAGAGCGGCGTTATGAGATATGGCGAGAAATTCAAGGAGGGCATGGAAAAGGGACAATGGAACCTTGAGGACGTAGATCCCAAGGAACTCGCCCAGAGCCAGGCAACCTTGGTGTTCGGCCAGATGAATGAGCCTCCAGGCGCACGTCTTCGCGTGGCTCTGTCGGGCCTATCGGTAGCTGAGCAATTCCGCGATCAAGGCGCAGGCGGCAAGGATGTGCTTCTTTTTATCGACAACATCTTCCGTTTCACCCAGGCCGGTAGCGAGGTGTCAGCCCTTCTGGGCCGCATGCCTTCGGCCGTAGGTTACCAGCCCACCCTGGCATCGGAAATGGGTGCCCTGCAGGAGCGTATCACATCTACCAAGAACGGATCCATCACCTCGGTGCAGGCCATCTACGTGCCGGCCGACGACTTGACCGACCCGGCTCCGGCTACCACCTTCAGCTTCCTGGATGCCACCACAGTGCTTTCGCGTAAGATCGCCGAGCTCGGCATCTATCCGGCTGTTGACCCGCTCGACTCTACATCGCGTATCCTTGATCCCAACATCATAGGCGAAGACCATTACAACACAGCCCAGGCTGTGAAGCAGCTTCTGCAGAAGTACAATGAGCTCCAGGACATCATCGCCATCCTTGGCGTCGACGAGCTCAGCGACGAAGACAAGCTGGTGGTGGCTCGCGCTCGTAGGGCCCAGCGCTACCTGAGCCAGCCGTTCAACGTGGCAGAGCAGTTCACCGGCCTTCCCGGCGTGATGGTGCCTCTGGCAGAGACCATCCGAGGATTCAAGATGATCCTCAGCGGCGAGATGGACGAATATCCCGAGCAGGCTTTCCTCAACGTTGGCACCATCGACGAGGCCATCGAAAAGGGCAAGAAGCTCCTGGCAGAAGTAGCATAGCTAACAGTCTTTAGTCTTGCAGTCTTTAGTCTTTAGTAATATTACCATTCTATTACAAGAAAGATGAAAGGCGCAACAAGATATAATTCAAACAGATGTATCCTAACTAAAGACTAAAGACTTATAACTAAAGACTTAAATAATAAGATATGACATTAAAGATAATATCGGCTCAAGAGATAGTGTTCGAGGGACAGGCCAAGAGTGTGACTCTGCCTGGCACCTTGGGCGCCTTCACTGTGCTTGACAGGCACGCTGCCCTGGTCTCGACCTTGGCTCCTGGCACAATCAGCTACACCGATCCGGAAGGCGCGGAGCACGAGCTCCAGGTGCCCGGAGGGTTGGCCGATATTGACAATAATGTGGTGTCGGTATGCATTTATTGATTGAAGGTATGAAACGGCTATTATACATATTCGCTCTTGTCATCTTGGGGGCTATGATGCCAGCTCAGGCCTATGCTCAGGAGCATGCCCATGAGGGCAATGCCACCGTAGAGCACGGGGCCGACGGCGCCGAGGTGGAGGAGAGCGACGGCTCAGAGATCAATCCCAAGGAGATCATCTTTGAGCACCTCGGTGATGCCTATGGCTGGGAAGTGCCTTTCAACCACCATGTGCGCATCCCTCTCCCCGTTATTGTCTGGGCCAAAGGCGCAGGGCTCAAGTGCTTCTCAAGCGCCCACATCCAGCACGCCGGCCAGGTGTATGTGGATGGCGACTGCAAGTTCATGCTTGCCGGAGTCGACAGTCCGCATAAGGGCAAGTGCGTGCAGCTCATCGACCGTCCCGACGGCAGCGTGGAAGAATACCGCCCGTGGGACTTCTCGATCACCAAGAATGTGGCAGCTCTGTGGGTGGCAATCCTGCTGGTAGGCGGCTTGCTGCTATGGCTTGCCAACTGGTATCGCCGCAATCCCTACAAGGCTCCCCGCAAGGGCTTGGGCGCTATCGAGGTCTGCACTGAATTCGTGTACAACGGCGTGGTGAAGAGCACTCTCAAGGAGAACACTCCGCGCTTCGCACCGTATTTGATGACTGTGTTCTGGTTCATCCTGGGCATGAACTTGCTGGGCCTAGTGGTAATCTTCCCGGGCGGCGCCAACCTTACTGGCAACATCGCCGTGACTCTGGTGCTCTCGATCATCACCTTCCTGGTCACCAACATCTTCGGCACCAAGGAGTACTGGAAAGAGATCTTCTGGCCCGATGTGCCCCTGTGGCTCAAGTGCCCGCTGCCAATCATGCCCGTGATCGAGGTGTTCGGCATGTTCACCAAGCCCGCTGCATTGACAGTGCGTCTCTTCGCCAACATGATGGGCGGCCACATGATCGTGATCGTGCTTACCCTGCTTATCTTCATCTTCAGCGCCATCAATCCCGTGGCAGGCGGCGCCACCACTGTGGTGTCGATGCTGTTCTCGATCTTCATGCTGCTGATCGATGTGCTGGTAAGCTTCATCCAGGCTTATGTGTTCACCATGCTTAGCACCATCTTCATCTCTCTGGCTCAGGTCAAGGAGCATGAGCACAAGCATGAGAGCGTGGGCGAGCAGATCGAGGAGGCGCTGGTGTGATCCAGTCAGGATTTAGGATTTAGGATTTGGGAAAGTAACTTTTCCAAATCCAATAAAAAAGCATTGATCCCAAATCCCAAATCCCAAATCCCAAAAACTAATATAAAAAATTAATAATAAACCATTCTAAAACTTACAATTATGTTAGGAATTTTAGCAGAATTGGCCCTTGCAGGCCTTGGAGCAAGCATCGGCGCTGGCATCGCAGCAATCGGCGCAGGTATCGGTATCGGTAAGATCGGCGCATCGGCTATGGAAGCCATCGCACGCCAGCCGGAAGTGTCAGGCGATATCCGTAGTAACATGATCGTAATCGCCGCCCTTATCGAAGGTGTGGCCCTGTTCGCTGTTATCGTTTGTATCCTCGCCCTCTTCGTATAATTGTCAGGTTGCACCCTTAAGGCAAGTATATGGAACTATTCACGCCTGATTTCGGCCTAATATTCTGGATGTTCATAAGCTTCGGCATCCTCTTCCTCGTACTGTGGAGATTTGCCTGGCCTGCCATCCTCAAGGGCATCGACGCCCGGGCCGACCTCATCGATAAAGGTGTGGAGTATGCGCAAAATGCCAAAGAGCAGCTTGACAACGCCCACCTTGAGGCACAAAAATACATAACAGAAGCGCGCAAGCAACAGAGCGAAATGCTGCGCGAAGCCGACAAGATGAAGAACCAAATCATCGAGGAGGCCCGCGGCGAAGCTCAGAAGGAAGCACAGAAGGTGATGGAGCAGGCCAAGGTTTCGATCCAGCAACAGCAGAAAGAGGCCGAGCAGCAGTTCCGTGACTCAGTCAGCGAATTCGCACTTCAGATAGCTCAGAAAGTCGTAAAGCAGGAGATGGCCGACGAAAAGGCCCAGGCCAAGCTTGTAGGACAGCTCCTCGACCAGATGGAAACCAACAACTGATATGGACAACGGACTGATACCCAGGCGCTATGCCAAAGCCCTCTATGAGGTAGCCTCAGACCGAGGCTTAGCCGACAAGCTCTACGAAAAGATGCGCTTGCTGGAGAGCGCATTCGCCAGCGAGCCTAAATTAGGTGCGGCAATGAGAAATCCCTTCGTCAGCGACGCTGACAAGGAGGCCCTCATTCTCGCTGCCTGCGGTGGCCAGGCCGGAGACGTGATGATGGACGACCTCATCCGGGTGCTCAAGACTAACCGGCGCCTCGATTTGGTCCGCGAAATAGCCTCAGCATACCAAAAAGTGTACCGCGAGGCCAACAACATCTATCGCGTTAAGGTCATTTCCGCTGCCCCGATGCCTGATGCCGAACTCGCTCGCCTGAAAAAGCTCATCACAGCCCACCTGAATGGGGCCAAGATGGAATTCGCCACCGAGGTGGATCCCGAGCTCATCGGCGGCTTCGTCATCGACATTGACAACGAGCGCTTAGACGCCTCGGTAAAGAATGAATTGAAACAATTGCGTCTCAAACTCTTAAATAAGTAAAATGATAAACCCAAGCGAGATATCCGAAGTACTGAAAAAACAACTCGAGAGCGTAGACCAGAAGGTGTCGTTCGAAGAGGTGGGCACAGTGCTCGAAGTCGGCGACGGCGTGGCCCATGTCTACGGACTTGACAACGTGCGAGCCAACGAACTCGTGGAGTTCGAAAACGGGGTTAAGGGCGTGGCTCTCAACCTTGAGGAAAGCAACGTAGGTGTCATCTTGCTCAACAACATAAACAAAGTAACTGAGAATATGACAGTGCGTGGCACAGGCGAGATCGCTTCGATTCCCGTGGGCGAAGGGCTTCTGGGCCGCGTAATCAACGTGCTTGGCGAGCCTATTGACGGCCGCGGACCCATCACCGGCGATCTGCTGCGCATGCCCCTGGAGCGCAAGGCTCCCGGCGTAATCTATCGCCAGCCTGTGAACCAGCCTCTGCAGACGGGCATCAAGGCCATCGACTCGATGGTGCCCATCGGCCGCGGCCAGCGCGAGCTCATCATCGGCGACCGCCAGATCGGCAAGACAGCCATCGCTATCGACACCATAATCAACCAGCGCGCCAACTATGAAGCTGGCAAGCCTGTATATTGCATCTATGTGGCCATCGGCCAGAAGGCTTCCACAATCGCATCGATCGTGGACACCCTGCGCAAATACGGCGCTCTCGACTACACCGTGGTGGTGGCCGCTTCGGCCTCCGACTCGGCCTCGATGCGCTACTATTCGCCATTTGCCGGCGTGGCCATCGGCGAGTATTTCCGCGACACCGGCCGCGACGCCCTGATCGTATATGATGACCTCTCGAAGCAGGCTGTCGCTTATCGCGAAATCTCCCTGATCCTCAAGCGCCCCTCGGGCCGCGAGGCTTACCCAGGCGATATCTTCTATCTGCATTCGCGTCTGCTGGAGCGCGCTGCCAAGATCATCGACAATGATAAGATCGCAGCCACCATGAACGACCTCCCCGCCGTGCTCAAGGACAAGGTAAAGGGCGGAGGCTCGCTCACCGCGCTCCCCATCATCGAGACTCAGGCTGGCGACGTGTCGGCTTACATCCCCACCAACGTGATCTCAATCACCGACGGCCAGATCTACCTGGAGACCGCCCTCTTCAACCGAGGCATTCGCCCGGCCATCAATGTGGGTATCTCTGTGTCGCGTGTCGGCGGTAACGCTCAGATCAAGTCAATGAAGAAGGTGGCCGGTACGCTCAAGATCGACCAGGCTCAGTTCCGCGAACTCGAATCGTTCACCAAGTTCGGCGGCGACATCGACGCCGTGACTGCCCGCGTAATCGACAAGGGCCGTAAGAACGAGCGCCTGCTCATCCAGCCCCAGTACCACCCGGTAGAGGTTGCCGACGAGGTTGCGCTCATTTTCTGCGGCGTCAACGGCCTCCTGGGCAATGTGCCTCTCGACAAAGTGGCCGAGTTCGAAAAGCAACTGCTGCAGATGCTGCATGCCGCCCACAAGGAAGATGTGCTCGACGTGCTGCGCGCAGGCAAGATTACTGACGATGTGCAAAAGAAGCTGACGGCTGCCGCCACCTCTGTGGCCGGCGCCCTGGCAGAATAAGATTAAGGATTTTGGATTTGGGATTTAGGGTGATTACCCCAATCCCAAACCCCAAATCCCAAACCCCAAATCCCAAATCCCAAATCCCAAAACCCAAAACCTAAAACCCAAAACAATGGCAACATTACGAGAATTAAAAGGACGCATCGGATCGGTAGCCTCTTCGGAAAAAATCACAGGCGCCATGAAGATGATTTCTTCGGCTAAGATGCATAAAGCAGAAGGCGAATTCAAGCGCCTCTTGCCCTTCCGCAACCAAATCGAAGCCATAATTGGCAATCTGCTGTGCGCCGACGCCGAGTTCTCGTCGCCGTTAACCGAGGTCACCCCCGTGGAGAAGGTGGCCATCGTGGTGCTTGGCAGTGACGACGGCCTTTGCGGCGCCTACAACGGCAACATCGCCAAGTATCTTAAAGAACATATAGCTGAACTTAGAGGCAAATATGGCGAGAACCTCAAGGTCAGCATCTACCCGGTGGGCAAGAAGATGGTGAAGACCGTGGCCAAGATGGCCGGCCCCAACACCACTGTAGTGCCTGACACCGGTGTGAATTCAAAGAGCGACATAGCGCAGATCAAGATCTTCAACGACGAGCTCGTGCGTCTCTTCACCAGCCATGAGGTGAACCGCGTCGACATGGTCTACATGAACTTCATCTCGCTCAGCCGTCAACGCCCCCGCGCCGACCAAGTGCTGCCTATTTCGCCCGAAATGTTCGGCAAAGCTGACAAGAAGAATCTCAACAAGCCCTACATCTTCGAACCCTCGCCTGAGGCAATCTTTGCCGCTGCTCTGCCAATGTTCCTGCTATCGACTCAGCAGGAGATCTTCTGCGAAAACCGCGTGAGCGAACAGGCCGCGCGCGTGATGGCTATGCAGAGCGCCAACGACAACGCCAAGAAGCTCCTCGACCAGCTCCAGCTCGAATACAACAAGCTGCGCCAGGCTGCTATCACCAGCGAGCTCCTCGACATCGTCGGCGGCCAAATCAAAGAATAGAAAACTATAATAACTACTATAAAAAATCATGGGTAGCGTAAAAGACTATTTCAAATCACTTGGTTCGGGCATCAGCAGCCTCCTTAAGGGCATGCAGGTGACGGGCAAGGAATTTGTAACCCCGAAGATCACAGAATTTTATCCTGAAGACCGCACCACCTACAAGTGGCCCGAGCGCTTCCGAGCCATCCTGGAGCTCAAGTACGACGCCGAGGGCAACCACAAGTGCATCGCGTGCGGCACTTGCGAGCGCGTTTGCCCCAACGGCACAATTGCCCTGGAGACCAAGACTGTCGACACCTGGGACGGCCGCAAAAAGAAAAAACTCGACAAATACCTATACGACCTGGGCAGCTGCACTTTCTGCCAGCTGTGCGTAACCAACTGCCCCACCGACGCGCTGCAGTTCAGCAACGATTTCGAGCAGGCTGTGTTCACACGCGACAAGCTCCTGAAGAAGCTCAACTATCTGCCCGAGAAGCCCGAGCCCGAGCCCACCGAGGAGGAAAAGGCCAAGCTCCTAGCTGAAAAGGAGGCCAAGCTCGCAGCCGCCAAGGCCGCAGCCGCCGCCAAGAAAGCCGCTGCCACCGCTGCGCCTGCCACCGCTGCGCCGGCGTCAGCCACCGCCCCCGCCACCGCTGCGCCGGCGTCAGCCAGCGCCCCTGCCGTCGATAAGACAGCCGCGGTGCTTGCCAATCTGCGCAAGGCAGTAGAGACCGCCGACACCCCCGAGGCCAAAGCCGCCGCCGAGGCCAAGCTCGCCAAAGTCGAGGCCGCCCTCAAGGCCAAAGCCGCCCGCGAAGGTAAATAGGTTTTAGGATTTAGGTTTTAGGATTTAGGAAACACCAAATCACCAAAACACAGAATCACCAAAACACAGATAATAATAAATCAAATCATTATATGGATTCAGTAGGAAGTATCATTCTGTATGTGATCATCGCGGCTGTGATGGTCATCTGCTCGGTACTGACTGTCACCACACGCAAAATCCTGCGCGCGGCCACCTATCTGCTATTCACCCTCTTCGGAGCCGCTGCCCTCTACTTCATGCTGGGCTACGAGTTTCTGGGCGGTGTGCAGATCGCTGTCTACGCCGGTGGCATCGTGGTGCTATTCGTCTTCGCTGTGCTGCTGACAAGCAAGCCCGGCGACAATACCGAGAAACTCACCTCAAAGAGCCGCTTCTTGGGATTGGCCGCTGCCCTGGCCATGTTCCTCTTTGCTGGCTATGCCCTGGTGGCACGCAGTCTGAGCTATGCACGCATGCCCCAGATGGAGCCCCAGACCATGAGTCAGCTTGGAGAAACACTGATGGGCACCGGCTACGCGCAGTATCTGCTGCCTTTCGAGGCTATAAGCGTGTTGTTGCTTGCATGTATAATCGGTGGCGTAGTGATCGCCCGCAAACGTTAGATAGACCACTATGGAGATTAGACTTATATGGTGGTTGATTCCCACCCTGATTATGTTCTGCTGCGGTGTCTATGGCTTCATCACCCGCAAAAACATGATTGCCATCCTGATTTCGCTGGAGCTGATGCTCAACGCTGTGGATGTGAATTTCGCCCTGTTCAACCGCTACCTGTTCCCGGGCGAGACCGAGGGCATGTTCTTCACCCTCTTTGCCATAGCGATAGCAGCCGCAGAGACAGCATTGGCTATAGCTATCATAATCAACATTTTCCGCCAAGTGCGCAATGTGGATGTGCAAGGGCTTAACACTATGAAATTTTAAGCGCTATGTGTCCTGTAATACCATTACTCATTTTGGTCATTCCCCTGTTTATGTTCTTGCTCCTCGGCATTGCCGGCTGCAAGATGAGCCATAAGCTGGCAGGATGGCTTGGCTGCTTGGGACTGGGCACCACGCTGGTGCTGTCGTACATCACAGCCTTCACTTACTATTTCGACCCGGCCTACGTCGACGAGGCTGGTCAGCGCATCCAGCAGATCGTGTTCAATCAGACCTGGCTGCAGTTTACCGACAATCTTGTAATCAACCTGGGATTCCTGCTTGATCCCATTTCGGCCCTGATGCTGATCGTGATCACCACCATCTCATTCATGGTGCATGTCTACTCGCTTGGCTACATGGAGGGCGAAAAGGGATTCCAGCGCTACTACGCATTCCTGAGCCTCTTCAGCTTCTCGATGCTCGGCCTGGTGGTGGCCACCAACATCTTCCAGATGTACATCTTCTGGGAGCTCGTGGGCGCCAGCTCTTATCTGCTTATCGGCTTCTACTACACCAAGCCCTCGGCAGTGTCCGCCTCGAAGAAGGCCTTCATCGTGACCCGCTTCGCCGACCTGGGCTTCCTGATCGGCATCCTGGTGCTCAGCTGGTACACCCAGACCTTCGACTTCATCAAGCTCACCAACGATCCCAGCTGGGTATTGGCCAGCACAGGCGGCGCCACATTCATGGGCGCATCAGTGCTGACATGGGCCCTGGTGCTGATCTTTGTAGGCGGCATGGGCAAGTCGGCAATGATGCCTCTCCACATCTGGCTGCCTGATGCCATGGAGGGTCCCACCCCGGTATCGGCCCTGATCCACGCTGCCACGATGGTGGTGGCCGGCGTGTTCCTGGTAGCGCGCATGTTCCCGGTATACATGATGGAGTACAGTTCTACAGTGTTCATCGTAGTGGTGGGCGCCGTGACAGCCTTCTATGCTGCCATGGTGGCTTGCACCCAGGTCGACATCAAGCGCGTGCTCGCCTTCTCCACCATATCGCAGATCGCCTTCATGATGGTTGCCTTGGGCGTGGCCAGCAACGGCCATGGCGAGGTTTGCCACCACGGCGTAGGCTACATGGCCTCGATGTTCCACATGTTCACCCACGCCATGTTCAAGGCCCTCCTCTTCTTGGGAGCTGGCGCCCTGATCCACGCTGTGCACAGCAACGACTACACAGCCATGCATGGCATGCGCCGCTACATGCCCATCACCCACTGGACCTTCCTGATCGGCTGCTTGGCCATAGCCGGCATCCCGCCCTTCTCGGGATTCTTCTCCAAGGACGAGATCCTGTCGGCCGCCTATGCCTGGAGCCCCTTCATCGGCGCCTGGATGACCATCTGCGCTGGCCTTACGGCATTCTACATGTTCCGCCTCTACTACCTGATCTTCTGGTGGAAGGAGCATGACTGCGCCCACGGCCACAAGCCCCACGAGGCACCCGTGGCCATGCATTTCCCGCTCATCTTCCTGGCTGCTGTCAGCTGCGTGGCCGGCTTCATCCCCTTCGGCGAATTCGTAAGCTGGAACCGCATGCCCTACCATATCCACTACGACTGGATCATCATGGTATGCAGCGTGATTGTGGCCTGCATCGGCATATTCATTGCCTGGAAGATGTACTGCAAGGAGAATCAGCTGCCCGCAAAGATGAAGGCTGCCCTGCCCCGCCTCTGGGACTGGTGCTACCACCGCTTCTATTGGGATGAGCTCTACCTGTTCATCACTCATAAGATCATCTTCAACGGCATTTGCAAGCCCATTGCATGGTTTGACCGCCACATCATCGACGGCACAATGGACGGCTTCGCAATCATTACCAACAAAGCCAGCTACGCCATCCGAGGTCTGCAGAGCGGACAAGTGCAGATGTACGTGTGGATCTACCTCATCGGAGCTCTCGTGCTTGGCGGCATCGGCGTGCTGTTTGTGATTCTATAACCAATGGTGCTAAACCTTTCAAAATGACTTTCTGCAATGTTTGATAATATTTTAATATATTTTGTGGTTATACCCGTGCTGATGCTGGCCGGGTTGGGCCTCTGCCGCGATGTCAAGCAGGTGCGCACTGTTGCCGTTGTGGGCTCTCTAATGCTGATGAGCCTCTCGATATGGGTGCTTTGCGACTATCTGCGCCTGCGTGCCGGCGGAGCCACCGAGCCTATGCTCTACACAGGCTCTTGGATGTGGTTCGCTCCTCTCAACATCCATCTTGCAGTGGGCGTCGATGGCATCTCGATTGCCATGCTCTTGCTTAGCTCGATTATCGTGTTCGCTGGTTCGTTTGCCAGCTGGAAAATCGACATGCCAAAAGAATTCTTCCTTTGGCTTATACTGCTCTCCACAGGCGTGTTCGGATTCTTCATCTCGATCGACCTGTTCACAATGTTCATGTTCTACGAGGTCGCCCTCATCCCCATGTACCTGCTGATCGGCGTCTGGGGCAGCGGCCGCAAGGAATACTCAGCCATGAAGCTTACGCTGATGCTGATGGGCGGTTCGGCCTTCCTGATGCTTGGCCTAATCGGCATCTACTACCACAGCAGCGTGGGCGGCGAGCATACTTGGAATCTGCTGGAGATCGCTCAGAACAATGCGATCGACCATGACTGGCAGAACTTCCTCTTCCCCCTGACATTCGTAGGTTTCGGCGTGCTGGGCGCCATGTTCCCCTTCCACACATGGAGCCCCGATGGTCACGCATCGGCCCCCACTGCCGTGTCAATGCTTCACGCCGGCGTGCTGATGAAGCTTGGCGGCTACGGCTGCTTCCGCGTGGCTATCTATCTGATGCCCCAGGCTGCCAACGATCTGGCTTGGATCTTCCTGATCCTGACCGGCATCTCGGTTGTCTATGGCGCATTCAGCGCATGCGTGCAGACCGACCTCAAGTACATCAACGCTTATTCGTCGGTGTCGCACTGCGGCTTGGTGCTCTTCGCCATCCTGATGCTCAACACCACGGCCATGACAGGCGCCATCATGCAGATGCTCAGCCACGGCCTCATGACAGCCCTCTTCTTCGCCCTGATCGGTATGATCTACGGCCGCACCCACACCCGCGACATCCGCGAGATGGGGGGCCTGATGCAGATCATGCCTTACTTGGCAGTCTGCTATGTGATCGCCGGTATGGCATCGCTGGGTCTGCCGGGCTTGAGCGGCTTTGTGGCTGAGATGACTATCTTCGTGGGCTCGTTCGAGCATGCCGACTTCTTCCACCGCGCATTCACCATCGTGGCTTGCTGCTCGATCGTGATCACCGCAGTCTACATCCTGCGCGTTGTGGGCAAGCTGCTCTTTGGCCCCGTGCAGGACGACCATCACCGCCAGCTCACCGACGCAGTGTGGTGGGAGCGCCTCTCTACTGTCACCCTCATCGTGTGCGTGGCAGGCATCGGCTGCTTCCCCAACTTCTTCGTAGACTTGATCAAGACAACGTTCTCCCCTGAGATCTTCACAGTATTAGGACTAAATTAAAGGATACTTAGCAATGGATTAC
>CAYTXF010000080.1:0-15518 GCA_964440745.1 uncultured Bacteroides sp. | reverse complement strand
AGTCTTTTAATCAAAAAGTTATGGTTTTGTAACAATTTTTGTTGCTGAAGACCCGTGCCGCCACGAAATAAATCCGATTATCAGCTGGAATGTCTGATTCGCTTCAACCGTAAAGATGAGGACACCGTGATGATATACCACACATCACACTATGTGAAATGCGATGACCTTGGGAAAGTGCTTTTCGGTCTGTGCACATATGTGCCTTCTCCTCTTTCTTTGCCCAATTGGAAAGGCGACATCATAAATATTGTGACAGGCGAAACAATAAGCCCGGTTCAATACGATAATAGCATGAAGAATCTTCTCAGTAAACGGCAAAAAGAAATCCTCCGGCTTTTGGCAAAGGGAATCTCAAGCAAACAGATTGCTGATCAGCTCAACATTTCCCTTTTCACAGTAAACCGGCATCGGCAGGACATTCTCACCTCCCTGCGCGTAGCCAACACGGCCGCTGCAGTAGAAATCGGACTGCGCATGAAGCTGATTTAATGCTCCTGGTCCATTCTTACTGCTTGAATTGGTTATATTTCAGTGTTGTGAGAACTTATTCAAATGGGTAACTTTGCACTATAGAAAATATTGAAAAAAGAAGCTCCTTTCCACCAGCGAGCTAAGGTTTGATTTCAGTAACTTTACCAGTGGGATCTTGCACAAGCCAGCGTTGGATATTACGCTTTTCTGATGAAAATGAAGCACCTATGCGGTAGATAGAGCGACCATCAGTAGCATAAGGGCGAGTATATCCATTTTCGTCAATCTGCCTTAGAGCGGATTCTGCCGATCGATCGAGCTTAAACTCAATAATGTAGATATATTTATCAGTGAAAGCCACGAGATCGGGACGCCCATCTGCTATTGGTTCCTCGCATCTATTGTCAACACCTACAGCCAGACAAAGGCAGTAAACGATTAAGTGATAAGAATTCTCTTTGCTTTCTTGACTGAAGAGGGGGTAAGGCACATCAGCGATTAGAGAATCTAAGATTCTCACAAATTCTTCAAGATTGCATTTTATAAGACAGTTTCTTAGCATGCGAGCTTTTTTTACTCCTTCGGTTGGTGAAATGCCCAAATACATGGGGGCCAAATCTTCAAATAATGCTCCACGCACTTCTCCATTGGGGATTTTCAGAAGATATTCGCCAAGATCACGATTGTATTTTGCAATCGTCAGGTATCCAGTTTGGAAAAGCAGTGGCACTGGGTCGTTATCGTCGAATAAGCTGCTCAGCCTTTTTTCAGTAGCCCAGATGTCATGAATCTGAGAAAGATCGTAGTTGGCTCGTTGTAAAAAGTCAATGAAAACTTTTGATGTACCCGACGTCAGCCAATATTCTCCTAAAGTGTTGTTGTTGAAAGCCCGAAGGAGGCTAAATGGATTGAATACATGAGTATCCTTGCGAGAGAATCTATAACCATCATATTTCTGAAGTAAACGGTTGGTGATATCTTCTGGGCTGGTTTCATACTCTTCAGCTAAAGAAGATATGCCTACTGAAAAATATTGATATAATTCGTCTGATGTTATGCCACAGATTGTGGAAAATTGAGGGAAGAAGGAAATGTCTTCAAGATTGTTTGCTCCAGAGAACAGGGTATAGTGCCTGAAACGAGCCACACCCGTGACCATGGCAAATTTAATATATTTATCTTGTGTCTTTAGTTGTGAGAAAAAGGGTCGTAATAATTCTTGGTTCTTCTCTAATGCGCCCTTGTTGTTAATGGTTTCTTGGATACTTTTGTCGTACTCGTCAACAAGAATGACACATCCTTTGCCAGTGGCTTTGCTTATATACTGGATTAACCAGCCAAAACGTCCACCAACGCTTGATACGTCATTGCCAATGTTTACGTTATATTGAAGTTCGTATTCATGTATTTGTTTAAGCAGATATTCTTTTAGTTTTTCAGGATTATTGGCCTCGTCTCGGCTTAAATCAAAGTGAAGCACAGGGTAAATTTCCCAATCCTTTTCATATTTGCTTATTTCCAGTCCATCGAAAAGCTCTTTCCGCCCTTGGAAATAAGCCTCTAATGTAGATAACAGCAGACTCTTGCCGAATCTGCGAGGGCGCGACAGAAATACAAAATTGAATTTGGATATGAGTTGGGCTATAAGTCCAGTTTTATCCACATATAAAGCATCCTGAGTCCTTATTTTCTCAAAGGATTGTATTCCTACAGGATATTTTATCTCTTTCTCGTTCATATTATAAGTTGTTTGCAGGACCTTAAGATCCGATCTGATTTATCAGTTTTGAGCTATACCGCAAAGATACAAAAAGATTTTACAAAAAACTAATTTCTTCTCAAAAACCTTATACTCTATCCAATCGAGTAGGAGGAAAATATTAGGGACTTGCACCCATTAGATTATGTCCATGTCGGACGAACAAAAAAGGCGCCATTAGGGTTGGCGCCTCTACAAAAGAAGGATAGACATTCCGTAACCTTTCCAACTTACCAATCATTTATACCTGATCAACCCCTCGAAAGTTCAAATCCTTGAAATCTACTTTCCTATCTATCTTAAATCGATCTTTTTTATAATCCTAAATCAATCTTTTGCAAACCTAAAATCAATCTTTCATCTATCCTTAAATCGATCTATCTTATTTAATGGCAATCTTTAATTCTTAGGCACAATGCTGATGGCATAGCCGCCTCCAGGGGCCGAAGTGAGGTTTAGCTTGCTCTTGCTGGTAACCTCCTTGGTGGTGATGGTATAGGCCTGGGGATTATCCAGGTAATGGGCATCCTTGGCATCAGCATAGATGGTGGCTACGTATTTGCGATCCGGGTCGAGGAACGACAACTCGAGGTCGCTCTTGTGGCCATGCTCTGACGAGGTGTTGCCTACGAACCATGAGTCGGAGTTCTTGTCCTTGCGAGCCACAGTGATGTATCTTCCGGGCTCAGCCTCGAGGTAATGGCTCTCGCTCCAATCCACTGGCACATCCTTGATAAACTGGAAGGCATCCATGAAGCGGCTATAGTGCTCGGGGGTGTCCGCTGCCATCTGCAGAGGACTGTACATGGTCACATAGAGGGCCAATTGGCGAGCCAAGGTGCTATTGACATGGCTGTGGTTGTCAGGGTTGAATTCCTCGAGATTCATCACAAAGATGCCAGGAGTGTAGTCCATCGGGCCGCCTTGCAGGCGTGTGAATGGCAACACTGTGGTGTGGCTGGGCTTGTTGCCGCCGAATGATTCATATTCCGTGCCGCAGGCCGACTCATTGCCAATCAGGTTGGGATACGTGCGACACAGGCCGGTGGGGCGCACTGCTTCGTGGCCATTGACCATGATGTGGTGCTTGGCAGCCTCGGTCACAGCATAGAGGTAGTGATTGTTCATCCACTGGCCATAATGGTGCTCGCCGCGCGGCAGTATATTGCCTACGTAACCGCTCTTCACTGCATTGTAGCCATATTTGTCCATCAGGTCGTAGGCAGCAGCCATGTGGCGCTCGTAGTTGCGAGCTGAGCCTGAGGTCTCGTGGTGCATCATGATTTTCACTCCTTTATCCTTAGCATAGGCATTGAGCATGTCGATGTCGAAATCGGGATAAGGTGTCACAAAATCAAACACATAATCTTTCCATTTGCCCGACCAGTCTTCCCAGCCGATGTTCCAGCCCTCGACAAGCACTTGGTCGAAGCCGTGCTCGGCTGCAAAGTCGATATATTTTTTCACATTCTCATTGTTAGCTCCGTGGCGGCCATGAGGCTTTGTTTTGGAGTAGTCGATCAGGTCGAGTTTAACCGAAGGCAGGTCCCAGGTGTACGACCACTCGCTTGGGCCAGCGATCATCTCCCACCATACACCCACATACTTTACCGGCTTGATCCATGAGGTGTCCTCGTAGGCGCAAGGATCGTTGAGGTTGAGGATGAGGTTTGATGCCAGCATGTCGCGGGCGTCATCGCTGATAATCATGGCGCGCCAAGGGCTCTTGGCGGGGCACTGCAGAAAGCCCTTGTTGCCCGTAGCGTCAGGGGTAAGCCAAGACTCAAACACCATATTCTCATCATCCAGGTTGAGGTGCATGCATGAATAGTCGACCAGGGCAGCCTCATGAATATTCAGGTATACTCCATCGTCGGTCTTCAGCTGCAGAGAGGTCTGAACGCCAGTGGGCGAGAAGGTGGTCTGCGAGAGATTGTCCTTGATGGAGCCCTTCATCAGATCGCGAATCTCCGAAAGGCGGCTCTCGGTGTAGGCGTATTCCTGAGTGTCATAATCGCCAGCAATCCACCAGGCTGTCATGTCGCCAGGCATGGCAAACTGGCTGTGCTCCTCTTTCACCACAAAGTACACTAACTTTTCCTGCAGCGGGAACTCATATCGAAATCCTACGCCATCGTCATACACGCGGAAGCGGATGTCCATCAGTCGGCCTGTGGCTGGCTGTACCAAGTTGGCCACATATTCGTTGTAGTGATTGCGAATCTCTGAGTTTTCGCCCCACACGGGAGCCCAAGTCTCATCTTCGGCGCTGCGGCTTTCGCCTGCCAGTTCGAAGCCATCCATGAGATTTTCGGCACCTGTCAATTCCAGACCCAGCTTGCTGGGCAGAATGATGGGCTTGCCTTTATAGGTCACTTGGTAGGTAGGCACTCCCGACTCGAGTGAGAACTGAGCCACGATTTCGCCATTGGGCGAACTGATGTCGGCTGCTTGCAATCCAATAAAGGATGCCGCGCTTATGGTTGTCAATAGGGATTTGTAGAGTTGCATGATATTGGGTTTGAGAGTTGTACAATGGGGTTTGTTGTCGACATTGCAAAGTTACGGCACAATATCGACCTTGTCAATAGGATTTAGTCAAAATCAAGTTGGTTTAAAAAGCTAATGTGGTGATTAGTAAAGGATTGTCCTTCGTCTTTACAGAGGAAAATATAGTGGCTATCAAAAGGATTTTTTGTCTCTGAAAGGATTAATTTTTGCCAATCTTCATTATTTCGGCCTCAAGTTCGTCGCGATTGCCACGAGCTTTGCTACGCACGCGGGTGCGATAGGTATAAATAGTGGCTACCGAATAGCGCAGGAACTGCGCGATCTTGGCACTGTCGGTGATGCCAAGGCGAATAAGGGCGAAAATTCTCAACTCGGTTGTCAGCATGCCAGGACCCTTAGGCACGATTTGCTCTTCAGGAAGCAGCAATGCATTGAACTCCTCGACAAACGTGGGGAACAGCTTGAGAAAAGTCTCATCAAAATGATCGTAGAAATCGCGGATGTCATCATCGAGCTCGCCTTGCTGGCTGTTGTATTTCTTGAGCTCGGCCATAGAGCCGGAATTGGCTATTTTCTTGAGAGCCTTGCGGCCATGATCGAGCTTTTCGATGTACATTGTGCACCGATCCATGTATTGGGTGATGTATTCCTGCTTAAGGTTGGAGCTTTCGGCCAATGCCTGGTTAGCCTCGGTCAGCTCCTGATTGGCCTTTTTCACTCGGGCGTTGGCCTCGGTCTCTTTCTTCTTTTCACGGCTCAGCCAGTACAAGGCCCCCACCAATAGAGCAGCCAATACGCACACCAGTACCAGGAATAGTCTTAGCCGCGCCTGCTGATGCTCGATTTTTTCGAGATAGGCTTGGTTGACAGCGTTGATGATCTGATTGACCTCGAGCATGCGCATTCGGGCATTGCAATCCAGGGCATCGTCCATGCACAGGTGCAAGTACCGGTAAGCGTGGTCGATGTCGCCCTCTTGATAGAGAAGCAGGGCCAGCTTGCGAAGCGAGACATATTCCTTAGTGGCCGATTCCATGTCGCCAATGGCCGAGAGCAGCAAATAATGCATCTGATTTTCAGTATCGCCGAGCATGCGGTATGATTCAGAGAGCGTATATGCCGACACGCCCACAGCATGAGGATTGCCCTGAGTGGCATCAATGCATTTCAGCAGCAGATCGATAGCCTGCCTGGGCTGATTGTGAGCGTTAAGCTGGTCGGCGCGGATGATGCCATAGTGGAACGATTGCGGATCATATGTCGACAGCAGCGAGTCACGGTATTGGTCGGTAAGATCAAGATAGCGCATGCGGTCCTCGTCGCGGAGGGCGTAGTCGGCCAGCAGCCCGTAGGTGGTGCGGTAGATATGGTAGTAAAACTGCTTTTCATCGCTTGGCACTTGGCCCGGGTCGATGGCATCCATAATGTCGATGGCCTCTTTGTACATGCCTATTCCGCTCAGGGTATTTGCCGTGGTGAGCTGTGACTTAAGCATGAGTTGGCCATCGCCCAAGGCTGAAGCCATGGCCTCGCGCTGATGGCACACAGAGAGGGCGGAATCTGTGTTGAAATTGAGAAATTCATTAAGCAGGGACCCTAAGATGGCAAACTTCTCGCGAGCATCAGTCGCCTGCTGGCATTGGCTGCGCAACTCGCTGATCGATTGCTCGCGCTTGTCTTGGTACACGTTGCGTTCGCTGATGGTGCGGTCGAGCACACGAATCAACGAGTCGCGCGGCGCCTGGGCGGTCGCGGCTTGCGCAGAAAGGGATATGAGCAATATAGTGATAATGAATAGTCGAGCAATCATGTGACAAAATTACAAAATTCTCTTCTCACGACAAAATTTCCGCCACAGTTTTCTGTCGCGGAAAAGCCAAATGCAATAACAAAGCGAAGGCGCCTCGCTGAGCGGGGCGCCTTGTGCATTATAGGTGTGGGTTAGAAAGGTGCGGTGTTTTACCAGTTCCAGTTGCAAGCTACCATGTTCAGGTTGGGGCAAGCTTCCGAGCGGAAGTCGGTGATCATGTTGTAGCGGCAGTTGATGTAGGTCAGGTTCTGGTCGAAGCTTACATCAAGCATTGTCAGCTGGTTGTTGTTGCAAAGCAGACGCTGCAGGAAGGTCTGGTTGCTGAGAGTCAGCGAGGTAAGGTCGTTGTAGCTGCAGTCAACGAAGAGGAGCTGCGGGCAACCGCTTACTGTAAGAGTGGTGAGGTCGTTGTAGCTGCAAACCAGGTCGAGCAGCACGTTGCAATCCTTAACTGCGAGGCCTACCATGTTGTTGTCGCTGCAGATGAAGGTTGACAGTGAGGGCAGACCCTGGAGGATCATGTTGTCAATGCGGTTGTCATCGCAGTTGAAGTTGGTAAGGTTCTCAGTGCCGGCGAGAAGCACCTGGGTGAGTTTGTTGTAGCCGCAGTAGAGGTTCTTCAGGTTGGTGCAGCCTTGGATGTTGAGCACCTCGAGGTGGTTGCTCTGGCAGTTAAGAGTCTTCAGGGGCGAACCGCTGAGGTTGAGTTCTACAAAGTAATTGTTGCTGCAGTTGAAGTTTTCGAGGTTTGGCACGCCGGTGATGTCGACATCAGTAAGGCGGTTGTTATTGATCGAAAGCTTGGTGATGGCTTCGCATCCTGAGATGTTGAGCTCGATCAGCTGGTTGCGGCTGCAATTCAGTTCGGTGAGGGCAGCGTCGTTAGCAACGGTGAGGTTGGCTAATTTGTTGCGAGATACATCCACCTTGGTGAGGGCGGGAAGATTGCTGAGATCGAGGGTGCCAGAAAGTTTCTTGTTCTTCCAGTCGATAGCGGTGATCTGACCATCTACCACTGTGACACCTTCCCAAGTAGAAGGATCGTTGAGATCAACGATGTTGAGAGCACTAGCGTTGGTTGCGGCCTCTACAGCGGGCTGCGACAGGAAAGCCTGGAGCTGCTTAAGAGTGGCCTTGTTTGGTTTGGCGGCGAAAACGATCATGCTACTGAGCACGAAGGTAATCATTAATGCGACTTTTTTCATAACTAAATAGTTGTTGGTTAATAGTTGTTTTGTTGTTTTGATATTCTAACAACACGCACCAAAAATTAGTTCAATCGACAACTATTTTTTTTAGATTCTATCGCATGAGAGCGCGGGTGGCTTCGATGAGCTGCTGGTCGGTGCCTTGGAGCATCTGGGCCGGATTGTTGTAGACCTCGATGTCGGGATTGAGCTGCTGATTCTCAAGCGGCTTGCCCTCGCGGTCGAGGCTCGTAACCATCGGTATGCCAAAATACAGAGTGGGATCAATCAGGGTCTCCCACCACACTGCTGTCATGGTGCCAGGTACCGGAGCGCCCACCAACTTGCCTATTCCCAAAGTCTTATAGGTATAGGGAGTGCCATGGGCGTCGCTGTAATTGCCTTCGCTGACAAGCATTACCGAGGGTTTGGTCCACTGCGAGAACGGATCGCTGCCTATATACTTGCCGCGCGGACTGTAACGCACATATTCCTTGCCGTTGAGCAGGAGTGCAATGTCATTGTGGAGCCATCCTCCGCCATTGAAGCGCGTGTCAACCACCACGGCATCGCAATTGCGGTATTTGCCCAAGAGCTTACTGTACACCTCGCGGAAACTTTCGCTATCCATGCCCTCGACATGCACATACCCTACGCGACCGCCCGATATGCTGTCGACAACATGCTCATTGTGCTCAACCCAGCGGTGATACAGTTCGTCGCGCACGTTGTTGACGGCCTTAACCTCGCTGTACACGACCTCGCCCGAAGGCTTGCGCACTCCAATGCGCACCTTCTTGCCACCCTTGCCTTCGAGCAGCGGGAAATAATCCTGACCTGCCAAAATAGGCTCTCCATCGATGCTGAGGATGATGTCGCCAGCCTCGACATTGGCCTTTTTGGTGCTTAGCGGACCGCGCTCGATCACCTCGGCCACAAGCAGACCGTCGCCATCATAATTTTCATCATAGATTGCTCCGAGGGTGGCTATCGGCATGGCGCTTCCGGCGCGGTAGCCCGAACCTGTGTGCGAGGCATTAAGCTCGCCCAAAAGTTCGCTCAGCACCTCCGAGAAATCGTAATTATTGTTGACATAGGGCAAGAATTTGCGATAGTCCTGGCCATACTGATCCCAATCGATGCCATGGATGGTGGGGTCATAGAACTTGTCGCGCACCTGACGCCAAGCATGGTCGTACATGTATTCGCGCTCGGCGCTGGGAGTGCGGCTGTAAGGTGCGCTGAACTCCACGGCCTCGACATCGCCGCTCGGGATAGCGATCTTCTTAATGCCGCTGCCACCAATAGTGAAGAGGTTTTCGCCCTCCTTGTCAGCAATCAGGCCATAGCCATCGATTCCGGGCACAATCACCTTGGTGTCGCCCTTGCGCAGGTCGCGCTGATAGAGGTCAAACTTTCCGGTGTTGTTGCGTGCTATATAATATAGGTTGTCACCCTTGGGCGATACATAATAGTCGGCCAAGGAGCTCGAGGTGTTGGTAAGTCTTGCTGTGCGGTACTGACGGTTCTTGAGGTCAAAGTTGAGAGGTTCCACCTCATCCTCGTCGGCATCGTCCTTGTCCTTCTTGCCTTTTTTCTTATCCTTCTTATCTTTCTTGTCGGCCTTGTCGCCTTCTTCCTTATCTTTCTTGTCCTTGTCGGCAGCCTCCTTCAGGGCAGCTTCCTCCTCGGTAAGGTTGAAGTCATCCCAAGCCTCGCCGTCAAGCATCATCAGCAGCACATCGTGCTGTTCGCCCCACGAGCCATGGCTCTTCATGCCATAGCGGCCGCTGACATATGCAATGCCTTTGCCGCCAAGCACCCACTTGGGGGCGCCGTTGGCGTATCCGCTTTCGGTGAGATCCACCACCTCGGTGCCATCGGCTTTCACCAAGGCTATGTCGGTGTTGTTCCAGCCGCCAATGCCTATGTAGCTGGTGAGTAGCCAGCGGCTGTCGGGACTCCACTCGAATTCCACATCGCCATCGCTGTAGCTGTAGTTGTACTTGCCGTCGAGAGCCGTGTTCACCGCTTTGGTCTTGACATCGACCACGCGGATCTCGTCTCTGCCTTCGAGAAAGGCCACCTTCTTGCCATCGGGCGAGAAAGCAGGCTGCTGGGCCGGCTTGTCACTGCTGTAGAGCAATTCCTCGGTGATGTCAGTAGCATAGGGGAAGGTCTTCTCATCGTCGTTGGCAATCTTGGCTATGTAAAGCTGCCACAGGCCGTCGCGCTCGCCATCGTAGACCAGACTGCGGCCATCGGGAGAGAACGACAATACGCGCTCCTGACCGTCGGTGTTGGTGATGCGCTTGGTGGTCTCGTATTTCGTATCGGTAACATAGACATCGCCGCGCAGCACGAATGCCACCTGCTTGCCATCGGGCGATACTGCCATGGTGGTGGCTCCTGATGAGCGATAACCCTTGACCTGGTCAGCATCATAATCGTCGGCTATGATGGCTACGTCAACTTTCTGGGGCTCGCCGCCAGGAACGAGAGTGTAGATCTCGCCATCCCAACTGAAAGCCATCTTGCCGTCGCGCGAAGCTGAGAGGTGGCGCACTGGATGGCGGTCGAAGCGGGTCAGCTGCTTCTCCTGGCCCTGCAGGTTGCGGCTGTAGACATTGAGGGTGCCATCCTGCTCGCTAAGATAATAGAATGTGTCGGTGCCGGGAGCCCATACAGGGTTGAGGTCATGGCCATTGAAATTGGTGAGCTTGGTGTACTGGCCATTATCGATGAGCCAGATGTCGCTGGTGCCGCTGCTGCGCTCATGCTTGCGCAGGGCATTCTCGTAGCCCTTCTTATCTTGATAGAGAATGCGCCCCTGCTTGTCGGCACTGACTGCACCCATGGCCACAGATGAGTAGAGTTTGGGGCGGCCGCCGTGCTTCGACACCTGGTAGGTCTGCCACAGGAATGGGCCCTGGGCCTCTTCCGTGGTTGGCATCTGGTAACTGGTGCGGTAGAGAATGGTGCTGTCATTGAGAAAGCCGATAGGAATCTGGCCGCTGCTATGGGTGGTAAGCCTTTTGGGCGTACCTCCCTGGGCATCCACTATGAAAAGATTGAGTGCGCCTTGGCGGTCTGATGCGAACACGAGCTCTTTCCCATCGGGGCTCCACATCGGATAGCTGTCGTAGGCGGGGTTTGATGTGATCTGGCGTGCCTGGCCTCCTGTTACCGGCACAGTGAAAATGTCGCCATGGTATGTGAACGCAATTGTCGTGCCATCAGGGGAGATGGCGGTATTGCGCAACCATAATGGCGAATCTTGTGCGCTGGCCGCAATGGCGGCAGCGCACAAGACTGTTAGTGATAGCAACTTCATGATTGGTTTATGGATTTTTAAGACTTATTTCATAGCTAAGATCAGGGCGCTTGTGGGAGCCACTGTGAGGGTGCCACCTGCGCTGCGTCCCATGCCGTCGGCCTTCATCTTGCCATCCTGAGCAATGATGGTCCAGTTGCCACGAGGCACGTTCACCTTCACGGGCTCGCTATTGCCGTTGAAGATGAGCTTGATCTCCTTCCACTCGTCGCCATTGGCATTGTCGATGAGCGAATAGCTGATCACATTGTCCTGATCGATTTCGTCGAATACCAGATGCTTGGCGATATCCTCGGTGGTGGTCATGCGGAAAGCGGGATGACCCTTGCGCAGCTTGATGAGTTCCTGGTAGTAGCCAAACTGCTCAGCATTCTGATGCTTGAGATTCCAGTCGATGGCATTGATCGAGTCGGGGCTCTTGTAGCTGTTGTGCACGCCCTTCTTGTCGCGGAACACTTCCTCGCCGGCAAACATGAAGGGTGTGCCCTGGCTCGTAAACACTATCGTCTGTGCCAAGCGAGCAGCACGCTGACGCTCTGCCTCGGTGCTTTCGGGCATTGACTTGGCCAACTTGTCGGTAAGGGTGAGGTCGTCGTGGCAGCTCACATAATTGATAATTTCCGTGGGGGCCGAGGCGTAGGCAAATTTCGAGTTGTTGCCCTTCGAGTAATCAACCTGCGGATGGGCAGTGGCAGCCACAATGCCGATCTTCACAGTCTCTTCATTGCCCTTCTGGCCCTGCACGAAGCCCTGGGCCTCTTCATTGCTGTAATGGCCCTTCACAGCGTCGCGGATGTCATCACTGAATACTGCCACGCCTTGCATCTTGGCCACATTCTCCTTGAGAGCGCGCTGCTCCACGGGGAGAGGCGAATCGCCGGCTGTCCAGCCTTCGCCGTAGACGAATATCGAGGGATTCTGCTGCTTGAGGGTAGCGGCCACATCGTTCATGGTCTCGATATCATGTATGGCCATCAGGTCAAAGCGGAAACCGTCGATATGGTATTCCTTGGCCCAATAGTTGACTGAGTTCACGATGAAGTCGTGCATCATCTTGCGTTCGCTGGCAGTCTCGTTGCCGCAGCCGCTGGCATCGCTGTAGGTGCCGTCCTCGCGATGGCGATAGAAATAGCCGGGAGCGGTGAGTGAGAAATTGCTGTCGTCGTTGTTGGCGGTATGGTTGTACACAACATCCATCACCACGCCGATGCCGGCATTGTGGAGAGCCTGGATCATTTCCTTCATCTCGCGGATGCGAGCCTCGGGATCAGCGGGATTGGTGCTGTAGCTTCCCTCGGGAGCATTGTAGTTGAACGGGTCATAGCCCCAGTTGTACTGCGGTTCGTCGAGGCGAGTCTCATCCACCGAGTTGTAGTCGTAGCTGGGCAGGATGTGCACATGGGTCACTCCAAGTTCCTTGAGGTGATCGATGCCTGTCTTGTCGCCCAGCGGGGTCACCGTGCCATCCTCGGTCATGGCCAGGAATTTGCCTTTGTTCTGAATGCCGCTATTGGGATGCACCGAGAAATCGCGATGGTGCACCTCGTAGATCACAGCGTCGGTGATATTGTCGAGCACGGGACCTTTATCCTGAGCCCAGCCTTCGGGATTGGTATTGGCCATATCCACGATGGCAGCACGCATGCCATTGGTGCCCACTGCCTTGGCCCAGATGCCGGGGGTCTCATCGAGCCATTTCCCATCATATTTGATGCGGAATGTGTAGAATTTACCGTAAAGCTGCTCGGGCACTGATGCGCGCCACACTCCTTGCTCGCCTTTCTCCATATCGAGCGTCTTGAAGGGCTCGCCTCCGAGATCTTGGTCGTAGAGCTGCACCTGGGCTTTCTGAGCCTCGGGGCTCCATAGTGTGAAATGGGTGCCTGAATCGTTGACGGTCAGTTCGAGATCATCGCCTTCGTAAGCCGGGAACTCTGCATAGCGCTCTTCTCCCTTGGGGGCTTTTGAGCATCCTGCGCAAATCAAAGCTGTAGCCAAAGCCACGCCTGAAATTTTGTTGAAAACTGTCATTTATATAGGGTATTAGTAATAAAAATCAAAAAGGCGTATTTGTTGGAGATTATTGGCAAAATTAATAAAAATCTTGAAAACAAATATAGTATAATACCAAAAAAAGCTCGTGAAAGTTCACGAGCTTTGCAATTATCAATCAATTCAATCAATGGAAGCCGGCTTTATTGAGCCTCAACGGGAGTGGCTTGGCGCTGCTGGCGCTCTAAGCGCTGGCCCTTTGCTTTCTGGCCGTGGCCTCCCTTAGGAGCCTGCATGGCGCGCTGAGGGCCCTGGGGCTGCTGAGGAGCGAAGGCGATGTTCTCAAGGAACACTACGTACTGCTCTGGGGTAAGCACTTGCTTTACCTGCTCAGCATAGGCTTTGCGAGCCTGCTGCAACTGTTGGGGATTGAGACCGGGGCGGTCGCCACCGCGACGTCCGTCGCGCGGACCTTTGCCCTTGCACTGGGCGCTGTCGCAGGGAGCCTGCGAGCGGTCGAATGCCTTATCTTTGTTCTTGCACCGGGCGCTGTCGCCGGGGCAAGAGGCCTGTCCGCGCACCAGGGTGCCGTTGACGATAGGCTTGTATTGCTCGTTGATCTTGTCCATCTGAGCCTGCTGGTCGGTGTCAAGGATGATTCCCTCGAAAGCGTAGTCGGTGAAGACCTGAGGCTGATACATCTTATTATTGGGATTGAGGGTAGCCTCTTCTGAAACAGCCACCAAGCCCTCGTCCTGGGCTACTGCTGTGAAGCCAAGCGCTCCGCATGCGAGAATGGCTAATGTAAGAAGTTTCTTTTTCATAATTCTTGTTTTTTGGTTGTTTTTGTTGTATTTGCCATTATTTGTTTCACGTAAAATATGACAAATTGTCAGGAAAAAGGTTTATATCCCTATCTTAGGTTTAACCTACATTTAACATATTTGCAAATTAGTCGATAAAATCACCCCGTTTCTAATAACACGCCAATTTGCCTTTAAGACACAAAAAGAGCGGCGGGGTGTCTCGTTGGCAAGTCGCATTACAAAGTTTGACGCCCCTCCGCTCTATGATTTTCTATAGCGGGGACGTCACAATCGGATAATATTTTGCTGATAAGTGATCATGTATAGTTGAACGTTGATTATATACTCACTTAAAACCTGATTTATACTTCATTTGTATTTATAACCATTTTTTGCACCTTTAGTTCACCCCAACATAACATTTTTTTACCCTTTCCGCTCTCTCTTCGATCTATACCAACCGGGAGAGCCATACGGCCATGAAGCGGTCGTAGACTTGGTAACCGGCGGGGGTGTCGAGGATGAATTCATTTTGGATTAGATATGACAGCGCGCGGTTAACACTGCTTGTGGCTCCAAGGTTATGCTTGCCGATGAACTCCTTGCCGTTAATGTTTTTTACTGTCTTCTCCACTGCTACTGCCTTGAGAAGATTCTGCTGGTTTTGTGTCAGCATGCTGTACTGCTTTTGGAAATTGTATTCTTCCTCCTTGACAATAGATTGGATGGTCATATCAATGTCCTGAGGATTGATAGTGCCATTCCCTGCCTCGTATAACTTATTAAGAACCCGTTGCACATACCAAGTATGCTCATAGAGGTTATCGAACATATAGTCAAAGATTTCTGCTGAAAGCACAATACCAACCTTTGCCAAATGGCCAGAAGCAAACTTGTGGTACTCTTTCCGGTCAATGCTCCCCAGATTCATCTTTTGGGTGCTTTGGTAGAAAGGTCGATTGGGGAGGGAGAACATGTCGGACATTATGTGCTGCTTGCTGCCAGAGAAGATGAACCTGACATTCGGCATGAACTGCATGTATGAGCGCAGCAAGGCCTCGGTGCCCTTTTCCGGATATTCAGTGATTTGCTGGAATTCATCAATAGCGATGACACACTCTTTCCCGCTCTTCCCGATGTATGAGAAAATTTCCTTTAAAGACACCTCTGCAGTATCTGACAGCATTGTCAGCGACACAGTGGGAGCCCCAGTGAATGGGTCGGTCGATATCAAAGGCCTAAAGCTTTTGAAGAAATCACCCATGCGATTTAGGATTTTTTCGCTCAAAGTGTCAAGCTGCCCCAAAACAGTCTGAGCAAAGAGCAGTGTGAAATCTTTAAGCGATTGAGTAGAAAAAATGTCAAGATAGAAGCATTTCACTTCAGGATTACTCTTGCCAATGTGATAAAACACATTGTTGATAAGCCCAGTCTTGCCCATGCGCCGAGCACTCATTAGTGTTACATTTCTCCCATTCTTAATGGCAGAAATCAAGGTTTGAGTTTCTTCCTGACGGTCACAGAAATACTCAGGGCTCTTGTAGCCATATATCAAAAAAGGATTCTTGTCAAACATATCCATCAACTTTATGCGTTACACATTTTGCGTTGCACATTTTGCGTTGCACATTTTGCGTTGCACATT
>CAYTXF010000079.1:0-15647 GCA_964440745.1 uncultured Bacteroides sp. | reverse complement strand
TAGCGACCTCACGCCCCCCAGACGCGTACTCTAACCAACTGAGCTAAACCCCGAGTGGTGTTCTTGAAAAGCACTGCAAAGTTACAACCTTTTTTCGGAACCACCAAATTTTTTATGAGGTTTTTCTGAAAAATTTTTTAAGTTGTTGCTATAGGCCTATTTAGGTTATGCAAGGAGCAATGGCGAAAGCTGAGCCAGAAGGTCAGGCGAATCATAGGCGTTGCCCACGATGCGCAGGGTGGGGCGCTTGTAGGGGTCGGCGAGCAGGTATTCGCATAGTGGCTTCGCGCAATCGCCTTCTTTGAATCCGAAGCAGGCAAGGTCGTCGAGATACTTCACCAGATGGCGGATCGCCGGCTTGTCGGCCATTGCCACCTCTATGATGTCGCCTTCGTAGATGTTGGTGCCGGAGGCATCGCGCAGGCCTGTGCGACGTCCTAAGGTAGAGGGAGCGATCGGGAATTCGCCGATATGGTTCTCGGGGTCTACGCCTCTAATGGCGGCCGTGTCTTCGGTGACAATCAGGTCACCATATACCCAGAAGCCATGATTAAGGCTTCGAGCTCTGAAAATGCAGGCTTCCATTTTTCCTTAATTATTTATGGCAGGACTTATTATGAAAAAGGGTAATCATTTAGGGCAAGATGCGATCAGGCCGGCAATTACGGCAGGAGTGAATCCGGCCGCCTCCATGGCATTGAGGCCCTTGATGGTGATGCCGCCAGCTGTGGTGACGCGATCAATGGCTGCCTCGGGATGCTCGCCTGTGGCAAACAGCAGTTCGGCCGCTCCGAGCATAGTCTGTAGTACTGCCACTTTGGCCTCCTCGGGACGGAAGCCCAGTTGCACGCCGCCCTCCATGGCCGCGCGCACATATCGCATGGCATAGGCGATGCCGCATGAGGCCAAGGCCGTGCCTGCTCCCATATTGTGCTCGGGCACAAGCATGGCTTTGCCCAGTTCGTTGAAAATCTCCACGAGGTTTTCTTCTTGCTCCTGGGAGCAGCGGCGCGTTGACATGAACGTCATGCTTTGCAGCACGCCTATTCCGGTGTTGGGTATGATCACCGCAGTGGCAGGCTTCTGAGCCTCCACGGGCAGCCCCAGCATTTCATCGATCTTATTCAGCTTCATGCCTCCAATGACAGTGGCAATAATCTGCTTGTCGAAATCAAGCGCTTCGCGAATCTGGTCAAACACTGTCTCAGCCAGCCAGGGCTTTACCACTACGAGCACTAAATCTTTGCCCGCAGCTGCCTCCAGATTGTCGGTGGTAGTGGCCATGTCGGGGTATTCTTCCTGAATGGCGTCGAGCACGGGACCGCAAGGATCGGCCACAGTGATGTCGCATGTCTTTATCGCAGAGCCTTGAGCCAGGCCGCGAGCAATGGCGCCTCCCATGTTGCCAGCGCCTATTATGCCGATTGTCTTAATCATGATATGGTAGTTAAGTTTTTGCAAAGGTAGCAAAAAAATTACGGAAGTTTCGCACAATAAATGCACAAAAAAATGTAAAATGAGTAAAAAGAACAGATATGTCAGAAATTTTGTCTAAATTTGCAATGAAAATTACACCTCTCTAACAAAATACAGACTATGCAGAAGAGAAATAGCCTAAACCTGTACATACAGGACTCAGTGCGCGAGCATTGGAACATGTTGTCGCTCACCGATTTCCAAGGCATAAGCCTGCAGTATCGCGCCATAGCGCGCAAAATCGCCAAGATGCACATCCTCATGCAAGAAGCCGGCATCCAGAAGGGTGACCGCATTGCGTTGTGCGGCCGCAACAGCGCCCAGTGGTGCATCTCCTTTTTTGCTACGCTCACATATGGCGCTGTGGTTGTGCCCATTTTGCACGACTTCCATCCCGAGAACATACAGCATTTGGTGAACCATAGCGAGGCGAAGTTGATGTTTTGCGATGCCGACATATGGGAGAACCTCGATCCGGAGGAAATGAAGGGGCTCGAGGCCGCAATTCTGATTGCCGACTTCTCGTTGCTGCTCAGCCGCAGTGAGAAAGTTGACTACGCGAGAAAGCATCTCAACGAGCTTTTCGGCAAGAAATACCCTGACCGCTTCACACCCAACGATGTCGTGTACCACATTGATCAGCCCGAGGAGCTGGCCATAATCAATTACACCTCAGGATCAACAGGCTTCTCTAAAGGAGTGATGATACCCTATCGCGCGCTGTGGAGCAATCTGCAGTTCTGCCTCGACAATCTCCACTTCTTGGAGCCCGGCGACAACATTGTGTGCATGCTCCCGCTCGCCCACATGTACGGATTGATGGTAGACCTTATTTTCTGTTTCAATAAAGGCTGTCACCTGCATTTCCTCACTCGCCTGCCGTCGCCTACGATCATAATGAAATCGTTCCAGGAAGTGCGTCCCAAGCTTATTGTGGCAGTGCCCCTGATCATAGAGAAGATCATCAAGACACGGGTCTTCCCGATGCTTGACAAGCCCCTGATGAAGCTCATGCTCATGGTGCCCTTTGTCGACGACAAGCTCCTGGGCAAGATTAAGACCAAGCTCACCGAGACATTCGGAGGCAATCTGCAGGAACTCATCATCGGCGGTGCCGGTCTTAACAAAGATGTAGAGACATTCTTACGCCGCATCAAGTTCCCATTCACTGTGGGATACGGCATGACCGAGTGCGCGCCCCTGATTGCCTACGCGCCTTGGCAGGACATGAGGCCCGCATCTTGCGGCCGCCTTGTGGAGCGCATGCAAGCCAAGATCGACAGTCCCGATCCCGCCAATCAGCCCGGTGTGCTTTGGGTTAAGGGCGACAATGTTATGCTTGGCTACTATAAGAATCCAGATGCCACTGAGGCTGTCTTCAAGGATGGCTGGATGAATACTGGCGACATATGCAATCTCGATGATGACGGATATCTCTACATCCGAGGTCGCGACAAGAATATGATCCTGGGACCTTCAGGCCAGAACATCTACCACGAAGAAATAGAGCAGGTGCTCAACAATCTGCCCTATGTGGCTGAAAGCCTTGTGGTGCAAGCCGCCGACGGGCAGCTCGAGGCTCTGATATACCCTGATTATGACAATGCCCAGAAGCAGGGAATGAGCGAAATCGAACTCTCCGACCTGATGCAGCAGAATCTGCGTCAGCTCAACAGCGAGATGCCTGCTTACTCGAAAGTGAAGCACATGTCGATCATGAAGGAAGAGTTCGCCAAAACGCCCAAGCGTTCGATCAAGCGCTATCTTTATCAAAGATAGGTACAGGAATGAGACGGATATTTGTAATTTGATCATAAATTTCAAATCCTGAGATCCAATTCCTATCGATGAAGACGGCGATAAAAATATTGCGGGTACTCTTGATAGTCATTCTGATTATGGCCATCGGGGTGCCCGTAACATTTTACATACTGCTGTCGACCGATTGGGCCCAACAGCGCCTCTGCCGCGCGGGTGAGGAAATATTGGGCCAAGTGCTTGGCACAGAGGTGCAGATCGGAGGGGTGACGTATGCGCCATTCAACCGCATTGCCGTAAAGAACGTGCGTGCCGTTGACGATAATGGCAATGGCACCTTGTGGGTCAATGAGCTTGAGGCCCGAGTCGAATTTCTCGACCTGATAGCCTATCAGAAACTCATCATTGACTATGTTGTGCTCGATGGGCTCACTCTGAGCCTGAGTCGCGAAAGCGACGATGCCCCACTCAACATTCAGAACATCATCAACCATCTTAGCAGCAAGGAGTCGGAGCCGAAAGAAACGCATTTCGATCTGCGGCTCAACGATTTTGAGATCCTCAATGGAAAGGTCAGTTATGATGTGCTCGATAGCCAGCCCACACCGGGAAGGCTGAATCCTCGCCATCTTCTGTTCACTGATCTGAGATGCGACATCTATGCTCCGAAGATCTCTGATCAGAGCTACCAGCTTGAGGTAAATCATCTCTCAGTAAGAGAGCAGTCGGGACTGATGTTGTCAAATCTGGTCCTGCATGCGGCTGTGGCTCCCGATGAGGCAAAAATCACCCTATTGCAGATAGAAATGCCCAATAGCACATTGATAGTCAGTCCTATGGCTATCGAGGGGAATTGGAAGGAGATGATGCCTCAGTTGGGTAGGACATTGCCGCTTGAGTTTGGACTGGAGCCGGGAACTCATGTGTATCTTCCTGATTTGGCCCCCGTAACGCCAAAGTTAAAGGATATTCGCCAGCTCATTGACATTTCTTTGGAAGCCAGCGGAGTAATTGATTCCATAGAAGTCAAGCATCTATTGATTTCTGCGGAAGCCGGTCAATTCACTGCAAGAATGCATGGGCTTTTTACCGACTGTGACAGCCTGGAAAAGATGAATATTGTTGACTGCAATCTCGACCTCGCCAGCACGAATGGCTATGTCCACAGCCTTTTAGAAACCTTGGGCGTTAACGTAAGCAAGCAGTTGGATCAAGCCCTAACTGTTTGCACCAATCTTGAGGTTGAGGCCCAATATCAAGGGACCCTTTCGGCAGGCTCGGGCAATGTCAAAGTCATGTCAGATGCGGGCACAGTGTATGCCGACGGCACTTTCGCGAAGTCAGGCAAGAACTATGACATGGATGTGGAGACACAATTGGAAGATCTTGACTTGGGAGCGCTTTTGGGCAATTCGCAGTTGGGCTTATGCACTGCTCAGGCGCAAGCCGTGGGCAGTTTCGGCAAGGGACATCAAGGCGACGTGAGTGTGCATGTCGACAATTGTCAGATGCGTGGCTACGACTATCGTGACATCAACCTGAAGCTCAATGCCGATGACGGAACCTATGTGGTGAATTTCGCCAGCGAAGATCCTAATGCCAAAATTTCCCTCTACAGTCATATAAATAAGGAGGCCGACAAATCGATGAGTCTCGACATGGTATGCCGCCTCTATGCCGTGAATCTCGACACGCTCAATCTCTACAAGAAGCATCCCGGCTATAATCTATCGGGCAACATACAAGTGCAGGCGCAGGGACGGTCGTTGGCACAATTCGCTGGCGATGTTCGTGCAACGAATCTCCACTATGTCGATAATAAAGGCCAAGGCTTGTCAATTTCGAAAATAGATATTGATGCCAATAATCGCGGAGGCATGGGAGAGATCAACATTGACTCTGACTTCATGCGGGGCAGTCTGCAGGGCAATTACAACTTGGCAAATGTGGGCAAGTCGGTGATGCTGCTTATGGACGAGGTTTTCCCCAGCTTTGCCTCGAATGCCGGCATGCATGATATGCAAGAGCATAGGGGCACTCCTGAAGGCAACAATGACTTCACTTTCGACTTTACAGTGGCCGATGCCGAGCATCTGTGCGAATTTTTCAATTTGCCAGTGCTGATACTCGATCCCGTCAACATTAGCGGCCACCTGAGCGATTCCACTCATAAGGCCAGAGTCAATGTCGACGCTCCCTATCTCATACAGGGCTCTAATCTGGTGGAAAACACCTATGTGTCGCTCTCGCTCGATGGCATCAGCGAACAATGCAACATCTATGCCACCACCCACTATCCCACAAAGAAAGGTCCCATGGACATGATAGCGTCGATCAACGCTGAGCACGACCGCTTGGCTACCAATGTCGACTGGCAGATAGTGCGCGACAATCCAATAAATGGCAACATACGATTTGACACACAGATATATAAGGACGCCGATCGCCAGCTCAGCGTAGAGGTGGACATAAAGCCAGGCCTCATCAATTTTGGCAACGAGGTATGGAACATTCTCCCGAGCCAAATCTTCTATAGAGACAAGTACCTGAAGGTGTACAATTTCTCACTGCAGGCCCCCTCGCAGACAATAGTGGTCAATGGCACAGCCAGCCAATATCCACAAGACCAACTTATTGTGAATCTCAAGGGTATCCAGCTCATCGACATATTTGAGACACTCGACATTGACAAGGCCCTCATATGCGGCAATGCTACAGGCACCCTGCGGGTGACCGAACTTTTCACCAAGAGCCCCAATATCGAGAGCACTGACTTCTTTGTGAAGGATATGGGCTACAATGGGTGCGTGTTGGGCGACGGCAATATCAAGATCACCTATGATGTGGACAAGGCTGCATTCTGCTTCGACGCTGTCCTTGACCAGACCGATGGCCGCCAATCTAAGATAAAAGGCTCGATAGTGCCGGCTGAGGAGTATCTTGACTTCGACTTCGACGCTGATCATGTAAAAGTAGGATTTCTCAAGCCATTCATGGACGCTTTCTGCAGCGATATCGAAGGCTACGCTTCAGGCCGAGCCCATCTTTATGGCACATTCAAATACATAGATCTGGCTGGCGACATCATGGCCGATACCGTAAGACTCAAGATTGACTTCACTAACACTTGGTACAGTGCCAGCGACAGCTTGCGCATCCGACCCGGAGTAATCGATCTTGACAATATCACGATCTACGACGAAAATGGCCAAAGCGCCAAGCTCAACGGCTGGGTCAAGCATTACTATTTCCATCAGCCAAGCTTCGACTTCGCCATCACAGGAGCACGTAACTTCCTGAGCTACAATATTACCAAGGCCGACAATCCGAGGTGGTACGGCACAATCTATGGCAATGGAAGCGCACATGTGACCGGCGAGCCCGGTGTGGTGAATATTGGAGTGGCCATGAGCACAGCCCCGAAGTCTACCTTCACGTTCGAGCTCCTCGATGATGAAGAGGCCGCCGAGTATTCATTTATTGTTTTCAATGATGTCACACCCGTAATCATAGGCGACGCGTATACTGATGTGAAGATAGAGTCAAAGGCTGTTGAAAAGGCAAAGAGCCTTCAGCGCCTCGAAGAGGAGGATGAGCCTACCGACTACCGCATGGACATCAAGGTGGATATTACGCCACAGGCACAAGTCAACATAGTGATGGATCCAATAGGGGGCGACTGCATCCACGCCTATGGGGCTGGCCAGATGGCCATGACATATGACTCAACTGATGAAGATCTGCGCCTTATGGGCACTTACACCCTGGAGCGGGGCGACTACAATTTCACCCTGCAGGACATCCTGATCAAGAACTTTACCATACGCCAAGGCAGCAGCATCACCTTCACCGGCGATCCCTATGCCGCTCAGCTCGACATAAATGCCATTTACAGCGTGAATGCCAACCTTAGCGACTTGGATGAATCGTTCCTACAGGATAAGGATCTCAATCGCACCAATGTGCCGGTCTATGCCGTGATGAAGGTGACAGGCAATATGCTGCAGCCTGACATAGCGTTCGACCTCGAGTTCCCGACTCTTACCCAGGATGTGTATCGCAAGGTCAGGAGCATTGTTTCTACCGACGATATGATGAATCGGCAGATCATCTACCTGCTGGCCCTCAATCGCTTCTACACTCCCGAATATATGGCCTCGACAACCAAGGGCAACGAGATCTTCTCCGTAGCCTCGGCCACAATATCCAGCCAGCTGTCGAGCATGCTCGGAAAGCTTAGCGACAACTGGAGCATAGCTCCTAACCTGCGCAGCGACAGAGGCGATTTCTCAGATATAGAGGTGGATCTTACCCTATCGTCGAGCCTTCTCAACAATCGCTTGCTCTTCAACGGCAATTTCGGATATCGCGATAAGAGCTTGAATCAGAACCAGTTCATTGGTGATTTTGACATTGAATATCTCCTTAACCGCAGCGGGAATCTGCGATTGAAGGCCTACAATAGATATAACGATCAGAATTATTATCTGCGCACAGCGCAGACCACTCAGGGTGTTGGAGTGGTGTGGCATCGCGATTTCGACAATCTGTTCGGATTCTTGCGCCGCAAGAAAGGTAAATGATGTCAAGGGAGAAAAAAATGGTCATAAAAACCATAAGGTTTGGGTATTTGTTAAAAAATATGTAACTTTGTGGTTCGATTTTCCACATAGTGCTACGTTTCGCTATCATTTATGAATTTAAAGACATATAACCTAATAATAGCTTGCCTCTTGGGGGCGTTAATGACGGTCAGCTGCTCATCTCACCAGAATGCCGAGATTTCAGGCTTGGGGTGGATTGTCCCCGATCTTCAGGTGTCGGTAGAGCCGGAAGCGCCGCTGATTGACAATTTCACTTTTACCATCACGAGCGAAGACGGCGTCTACAGCCACACTTGGCCCACTGTGGAGAGCTTTCAGGACTATGAAAGTTTTCAAGTAGGCAGTTATGTCGCCAAGGCGGTCTCCGGCCAAGAGTTGGCCGAAGGATACAATTGCGCCTGCTATGTGGGAGAAACAAAGTTTCAGGTTACTGAGGCAGCGCGCACAGAAGTATTGGTGCATTGCACCCTTACACAAGCCATGTGGAAACTGGCGCTTAGCGAGAAATTCAATCAGGCCTTTCCGAATGCCAGCTTTGTGGCTCATGTGGCAGAGTGCGAATATGTGGATGTCGACAAGGGCGCAGTCAGCCCCCTTTTGCTCATACCGGGCGAAACATATTTCTTTTTCACCATACAAGATGCTCAAGGGCGCAGCGTAAGCGTGATTCCTGACTTGAAGGTCGATACCGCCCCAGCGAGCTCTTACCTGCTGAGCGTAGATTACGACGGCTCCAGCATTATCGCCTCATGCGGAGCTCAGGAAAGCAGCATAGTGGTCGACGACGCCCTGTTTGACAGCACAGAGCCCTGGATAGTGTGCGAGGGATTTGAGTCAAACGAGACAATTAACTTGATCGAAGGCTACCCATCGGAACAACAGATCAAGATGACAGCCCATGCCAGCGGTCGGGGGCTTCAGTCAGTCATACTTACCGTGATGTCAGATCCTGCGGGAGCCATATCTTATGTGGGAGAATACAATCTTTTTGGCCAAAGCAATGCCGTAAAAGAAGCTGGGTTGCAAGTGACGCAGGAAGCTATGAGCCTCGAAGCAGATTTTACCCAACTTCTGGAAAATATAAACATTGACCAAAACACTGTTGTCACATTCGTGATGCAAGCTCGCGATCTGGAAAATCGCGTGTCGCCGGTGGCGATATTGCGTGCCAGCATCAGCAGCATTGATCTGGCGCCTGTGAGCCAGACTCCGGCCATCGTAGGTGTGAACAAGGCTCAGATTGTGCTGCAAGCCACTGCCCCCGATGTAGAGGAGAAAGACATTGCGATATGGGAGCTGGATGGAATGGGGAATGCCTTGAAAGAGCTGCCCATTGAGACATTTGAGATGGATCCGGTTTCGCTGCAGTTGTCCCTTGGCTTTAGCGTGGATCCTGGCATCAATCCGGTGCCGATAAGGGTCGACTTCATGGGATTGCCCAAACTGACTGCTCAAGTGGAGCGCCAGGTGCCAGATTTTTCAATCGGAGTGGACCCATTTGCCACATCTGCGCTGATAGTGGTCACAGCCGAAACTCCCGAGATTACCGAGGCCCTGCTGCAGTACATGAAGGTGTATGCCAATGGCAACCCCACCACTGTATCGTCGAGGCAGCCTGAGTATAATCTGTTGTGGATTACCGGACTTCAAGCTTCCACCACCTACACTTTGCAGGCAGAAATTATCGAGGGGCAAAATGTGGCAGAGGCTAAAATCGTGACTGAGGGTGCTTCACAGATGCCTATGGGCGATTTTGAGGATGTCGAGGAAGACTTCAAATATGGCAATCTCCCATGCGGAGGTTCATATTCGGCAGCAGCATTTCCCATCTACAATCAGCAGAACTATATGGATTGGGTGGTGTGGTGGCCTACTAAGTACTGGGCGTCGGTCAATGACAAGACATTCTGTCGCCAGGCAAAGAATCATAATAGCTGGTACATGCAGCCTTCATCGGTGATTGATTTCGACGAATACGTGTCGGGATCGAAATCCATCCGCATCAGTTCGGTAGGATGGTCGCTTAACGGCGAAGAAATCCCGCCTTACATGCAAGAGGAGGGCGAATACGTGCCATACAATGAAAATGTGCCAAACATCGACCATCGATCGGCAGGGAAGTTGTTCTTGGGCTCCTACAGCTTCAATTCGGCCACATGCACTGAGACTTACACCCAGGGGATGGCCTTCTCATCGCGCCCATATTCATTGAATGGATTCTACAAATACGATCCAGATCCGTCGTATCCTGAAGATGAGGGCTATGTGGAAATAGAGCTTATCAATGATGCCGGCAGTGAACCGCTGACGATAGCGCGAGCTACCCAGCGCCTGAGCGCTACACCGGCATTCGTAGCCTTTAACTTGCCACTCACCTACGACATCATAGGGGTAAAGGCAACGCGCCTGAAGGTGCTGTTTGCGTCGACTGTCAATCAGGGCGACATGGCCAGCGAGGATGAGAGCGTGACTGTTACGGCCAATGTGCCGAATGCTTGGTTCAGGGGGAGCACCTTATGGATTGATAACCTTTCCTTTGCTTATTGATGCGACAGATGAAGACCATTCTCCAGCATATTGCAATATTGATTTGCTTTGCGGCAATAGCGACGGCTCTCCGAGCTCAGGAAGCGGTGCCGTCGGCTCAAGAGCAGGCATCAGTTGCAGTCGAAGACTCAATCCCAGTGTTCTCCCGGGCGATTGAGCCTATCAATTTTGTGCCGAAAGGCCAATGGATCACTGGCGTTAGTGTTAGCTATTCGCAAAGCAGTCAGGATCATTATCAGTTTTTGATAATCGAGGGCATCGATGGCGACACTTATACTTTCAAGGTGACTCCAATGTTGATGTTCGCCTTTGCTGACAACATGGCAGCTGGCGGCAAGATGTCGTACAGCCGTCAGCGCACTCGCCTCGACTATGCGGATGTGAAGATAGATTCTGAGACTGATTATGATATCGACAATCTGTTTTCAATATCCCATACTTATTCGGTGATGGGAGCATTCCGCAACTATATAAGTTTTGGAAGCAGTACCCGCTTCGGCATGTTCAATGAGCTGCAGTTGCAATTTTCCTGTGGAGAATCCAAGTTGTGCAGCGGCACAGGCGAGGATCTCACCGGCACATTCACTCGCAATTATGGCATCAACGTGGGCGTGGCTCCGGGTCTGATAATGTTTCTCAACAATTATTCGGCCATCGAGGTGAATGTCGGAGTGCTGGGCTTCAATTACACTCATCGGAAGGCCACAACCGATCAGGTGTATGTGGCCAACATGGACACGAAAAGCGCGAATTTCCGCATAAATCTTTTCAGCATAACTTTCGGAGTGGTGTTTTATTTATAGACAATTGACATGAGAATTAAGATAATCGCCATATTTCTGATAAGTGTGCTGAGCTCCTGGGCAGCCGGGCCGGTGGTACTGAAGGACTCCATCAAGGAGGTGCCTGCCGAGCTGCTCAGGCGAGTGATTGTCGACGGCGACACTGTGCCCCTGGTAATCCCCACTAAAAATTACGGCCGCTATGATCGAGGCCTCTTCAATTACCTTTATATTCCTAAGGGGCAGTGGACATTTGGGCTCAGCGCCAGCTACGGCGAGCTCAATACGGAAGACATACAGGTGCTGTCAGTGCTTAAGAATGTTGACTTCAACGGCAAGATCTATTCATTGCGCCCCACGGTGTCATATACCTTTGCCAACAATCAGTCGATGGGCATGCGCCTGGTGTACACCCGAGGTCTGGGCGACCTCAACAGCCTGGCCATGGACTTCGATGATGACATGAATTTCACCCTCCACGATGTCAGTTACTATTCCCAGACTTACAGCCTGGGTGTATTCTATCGCAACTATGTGGGATTGAGCGATCAGAAGCGTTTTGCCGTGTTCAATGAGGTGGCCCTTGACTTTTCCACCGGGTCGTCGCGCTTCAAGCGCTATTACGACGACGTGCTCTATGATACAGAGACCATAACGCGAGGCTTCAGCCTTAATTTCAGCCCTGGCCTGTGCATATTCATTCAAGAATATGCTGCTTTCAACGTGTCGTTCGGTGTGTTTGGCCTTAAATTCAACAAAGAGGATCAGCGCACCAACGGCGAGGATGACGGCAGCCGCTTTTCGAGCGGGGCGAATTTCAAATTCAACATATTCAATATCAACTTTGGCTTGATGATCGTTATTTAAAGACAGTACAGTGATGAAAGCGACATTCAAAATATTGCTAATGTTGGTATTGGGCATGGTGACATACTCATGCCTGAAGAACGATATCCCGTATCCCAGAATACAGGCCAACTTTACATATATCAGTGCTGTGGGACAAAATCGCACGGCCAGCATAGACAGCGCCAACCGCTTAGCCACGCTCTATTTCCCCGAGGACGCGAATATCTACGAGGTGCGCATCGACAGTTTTGAGCTGACTCCAAAGGCATATGTGGTGGATTGCAACCTCGACAGCGCAGTGCTCGATCTGTCCTCTACTTTCTATCTCACCTTGGGCCTCTATCAGAACTACCAGTGGCGCATACAGGCTTCACAGCCGATCGAGCGCTACTTCACCGTAGAGGGCCAGATCGGCACCAGCACCATCGATGTGCCAGGGCGCCGCGTGGTGGCCACCATTAGCAGTGCCGTAGATCTTAGTGCAGTGAGGGTGCTGACTTGTAAGCTTGGCCCTACCTCTTCAGTGATGAGCCCGGAGATAGCTGGCAAGTTGGTCGATTTCAGCCACCCATTTGTGATACGCATTGAGAATTACGGCCATTACGAGGACTGGACCATCTATCTGGTGCAGACCGAGGCATCGGTAGAGACCGTAAGAGTGGATGCCTGGACCAAGGTGGCATGGGTCTACGGCCAGGCTCAGGCTGATCGCTCAAATGGCGTGCAATACCGCATCCATGGCGACACTGAATGGATCGAGGCTCCGGCCAGCTGGATTACCCACGACGGCGGCGATTTCTGGGCATGTCTGCGAGGACTCACACCGCTTACTACCTACGATGCTCGCGCTACCAGCGACGATGAGATGGGCGAATCCATAACGTTCACCACTGGCCAGGTGCAGCAAGTGCCAAATAGCGACTTCGATCAGTGGTGGCTCGACGGCAAGGTGTGGAATCCGTGGCCCGAGGGCGGCGAGCAGTATTGGGACACGGGCAACAAGGGCGCCACAACCCTGGGCTCGAGCAACTCCGCGCCGACCGATGATACAGTCACCGGCACCGGGCAGGCAGCGCGACTGGAGACTAAATTCGTGGGCATCGGAGTCATTGGCAAGCTCGCAGCCGGCAACATATTTGTGGGCTATTACGTGCGCACCGATGGCACCAATGGCGTGCTCAGCTTCGGCAAACCTTTCACGCAGCGGCCTACCAAGCTCAAGGGCTACATGAAGTATACGACGGCTCCCATCAGTAGCACCACGACAGGCTATGAGGACCTAAAGGGGCGCCCCGACACTTGCATCATCTGGTGCTCGCTCATCGACACCGCCGAACCATTCGAAATCCGCACCAACCCCAGCAATCGCCAACTCTTCGATCCTGATGGCAGCTATGTGGTGGCCTACGGAAAGCTTCAGGCGGGTTACGACGTTGAAGCCTACGTGCCTTTTGAAATACCTCTCGAGTATAAGGCTACTGACCGAGTGCCTACTTACATATTGATTACAGCCAGTGCCAGCAAGTATGGCGACTATTTCACCGGCGGTAATGGCGCTGTGCTCTACATCGATGATTTTGAATTGGAATATGACTATTAAGATTGACAATTACAAGGACATCATGGGATGCCGGGTTCATTACCGAGAATCCGGGCCATCCTCGGGGCAGCCTCTTATCCTGATGCATGGCTGGGGCTGCAATGTCGACACTGTAGCTTCGATAGAGAAGGTGGCTGCAGAGACATGCCATGTCTTCAATATAGATTTCCCCGGATTTGGCAGCTCGAGCGAACCCTCTCAGGTGTGGGGCGTGGAAGAGTACACGCAGATGGTGGAGCAGCTTGTCAAAGAGCTTGGCATCGAGGCGCCGATCCTGCTGGGCCATTCGTTCGGAGGCAGGGTAGGGATCTTGTACGCTTCGCGCAATAAGGCAAACAAGCTCATACTGGTCGATGCTGCCGGTGTGAAGCCGCGCCGCAGCCTTAAATATTATTTCAAGGTGTACAGCTTCAAGCTGCTCAAGCTGTTGGCAAAAATTTGTATGGGCCGCGAGCAGGCTCGCGAGTATATCGAGCGTCAGCGTGCCAAGCGGGGATCGCAGGATTATCAGAACTCCACCCCCAGGATGCGCGCCATCCTCTCTAAGGTGGTCAATGAGGACCTGAAGGCTGAGATGCCTAAAATCAAGGCTCCGACTTTGCTGATATGGGGCGAACGCGACACCGCCACTCCTATTGGCGATGCCAAGATTATGGACAAGCTCATTCCTGACACCGGGCTTGTGACTTTCCCGGGATGCGGCCATTACAGCTTCCTCGACAACCCACAGCAGTTTCAGGCTGTGCTCCGCTCGTTCTTGAAAAGCTGAGGCGCCAGTCTTAAACCTTGATATGATTGAATAGTCAAAAAAAGAAAAAAGAGTATGAAACAGTATATTTCTTTATTATTAGTCCTGATGACGATTGCTTTCATTGGATGCACTTCGAGCAAGGACGCGGGGAAAGTAGTGCAACAGGCAGGGCAAGTGCGCACCAGCGCATCCACTCCTGGAGTTGTTCCTGCCAATAATTCTGAGGCTTTGCCAAAGGCTGTAATTTACCGCATGAATGGCGATTACGCTCAGTATGTGCCCATCACGCTGAGTCGCTCGGGCAAGCAGGTGATCAGCTACCCCGCGCCGACTGATCTGAATGCCAATTCCACTCCGCTCGATCTGGGCGACGGATGGTGGCTTGATCGCCGTGGCGGAATAGGGCCCAACACTGCTTTCCTGGATTACACCTACGATCAGTACCGCTCTCTGAAAGAGGCTCCCTCGCCTTCCACGCTATTGAAGCATGTCAAATCTGAAGCGAAGGTTACAGAATTCAAGGCTCTCCCGATTACTCTTGGCGAGGCCCTTGCCGATCCCGCTGCCTTACAGCAATACAAATAATGCTTGATCCTTGGAGCATTTCCTCTACATATTGCCGCGCGGTCTGGCCATTGGCATTCTGATTTCGGCTCCCATGGGCCCGATCGGAATGCTTGTGATCCAACGCACCCTCAGCAAGGGGCGCTATCCGGCCTTAGCCACCGGCATAGGGGCATCTCTGAGTGATCTTATTTACTGCCTGCTTACTGGCTTTTGCCTGAGCTTCATCACTGACTTCATCGAGAAGCATCAATTCCTGCTTCAGATTTTCGGCGGGGTGGTGCTGGTGGCATTCGGCATCTATCTGTTCAAGCAGAATCCTACGCGAGCCTTGCGCAGCGTGCAGAACCAGCCTGCCACCAGTTATTGGCGCGATTTCGTGAGCGGCTTTTTGCTCACATTCTCCAACCCACTTATACTTTTCTTCATCATAGGCCTCTTCGCGAGATTCAATTTCTTCCTGCCTGAATACCGGTTTTATCACTATATATGGGCATACCTCACTATCTTGGGGGGAGCTCTGCTTTGGTGGTGGGGCATCACTCTGATTGTGAGCAAGCTGCGCCGCCGCATCAATGTGCGCTCGCTCAAGCTCATCAACCAGATCGTGGGCTCAATCCTGATCATCATGGCAGTCCTCGGCATAGTCTTCGCCCTCCACGACAACTTAGGATAAGAGCCCACTGCTAAAGACAAAAATTATAGTGCAGAAAGAT
>CAYTXF010000078.1:0-15938 GCA_964440745.1 uncultured Bacteroides sp. | reverse complement strand
CACGGAGACACGGATTTGATTTCGACCGCAGATTACGCGGATGAACGCAGATGAACGCGGATGAGCACAGATGAACACTGATGAGCCCAGATCAACACTGATGAGCACAGATGAACACTGATTATTCTTCAATCCGTGTTCATCTGCGCCAATCCGCGTAATCCGCGGTCGCTCCTCTATATTTTTATTTCCATGTCTCCGTGTCTCCGTGGTGAAATCACCCAATAGCGTGAAATTCACCACGGAGACACGGATTTGATTTCGACCGCAGATTACGCGGATGAACGCGGATGAACGCTGATTATTCTTCAATCCGTGTTCATCTGCGCCAATCCGCGTAATCTGCGGTCGTGATCAAATCCAAGCCTCCGTGTCTCCGTGTCTCCGTGGTGAAATTACATCCGTGTCTCCGTGGTGAAATTACCTCCGTGTCTCCGTGGTGAAATTTATTTCGAAGATGGTGCCATCGATGAGAGAAACCCAGAGAGCTCCCGTGGTTGGATCCAGGTCGATGCCATTGATCTCGCCGGCGCCCACAGTTTCCTGCCATAGCACCTGGCGAGCCTCAGTGTCCACAGCGGTTACAATGCCCCGACGCGAACCCGCATAAGCCACGCCATCCTTTTCTGCCACTATGCACGGAGCATGCTCATAGCCCAGGCCCATATCCACTGTCCACAACTCGCGAAATGTGGGCGATGTGGCATCGACAGCCACCAACTCCCCATCCATCGTTTTGGCGTAAGCCACCGTAGCATCCTCGTTGCATCCAAGACTTTCACGATAACGGTGACTGTTGTCACGCCATATCTCCTTGCCATCGGCGCGACTTAAGCATGTCATATAGCGGTCAGGCGCCACGATAATCACATAGTCATCGTTCACCACCGGCACCACATTGCCCGGACTGAACAACTGATTGCTCTTTTCATTGCTCCATTTCCATTTCAATCGGCCCGATTTCAGATCCAAGCAACGCAAATAGCAATCCCACGCACCAAAGATCACATCATCCCCATCAATCACAGGCGAAGCCTGGCAATAGTTGTCAAGGTCAGAGTAAGTCCATTTCAAGCGCCCAGTCTTTGCATCGCGATTCTCCATGCGTTTGTATCCCCCTTGCAGCCATGACTTTCCGCTAATCTTTCCATCCGCCACATAAGGCCCCTCGGCCGAAGGATAGTCCTTGACCACAAGCCCCGTGGCAGGATCCAAGATCTTAATGCCCGTGGCATTCGGAAAGGCGATGTTGCCCTTCTCCAGCACAACCGGCCTGCTGAACACAGGAGCGCCCAGATCGACTGTCCAGCGGAGTTCTCCGCTGTTCTTGTCCACAGCCTTTGCCTCGCCCAAGGAATTGCCAAAATACACATTATTCTCATCGAATGCCAAGCGCGTGAAAATCGACGCCTTGTCGGCATAAGCCTCGCGCAGATGTTCCAACTGCAAAGACTGTCCTGCCACAGATTCTTGAGCCGTTTCTTGAGCCGTGGTTTTTACCCTGGCCGGGAAGGCAAACATAGGCTCCGCCTGCTCGCCAGTACGCTTATTATAGAAATGAATCCACTCAGGATCAATGTCCACGATCGTATATCCTGGCACATCCCCCTTCATGTCCAGGGCTCTGACCATGGCCCCGGGGATGCCGGTTGTGCTTACCTTATAGGTTTGCCAACTATGGTAATGGCCATTGATGTGTATGAGCGTCGGATATGCTGACAGAAGCGCAGCATAGGCCTCCCAACTGTCAAGATCATCCTTGCGAATAGGATAATGGTTGAGCGACACCACCTTATATCCAGGCTGCACCAGAGAATCGAGTGTGGCTTTGAGCCACAGCAGGTCTTCGCGCTTGACATGGCCATCGCCCATCTTCATATACGGTCCGCAATTGATGTCGACAAACACCAGCGAGTCGTGCACAAAAGCGAAGCGGTCAGCTCCCCACAAATCCACGAATGTCTTGGTAGCACTCTGGCTCCAATTGTTCTCATGATTGCCTGGCACCACATAGAGGGGAGCCTTTACTCCCTGGAGAAGCTGATGGATGTTGCGAAGTTCGTCATCAGCCCCCTGATTGGTAAGGTCGCCATTGACGATCACAAAGTCGAAATCTGAATTATTGATCTCAGCGATGGCATCGGTGAGGCGCACCTCGGCAGGAGTGCCGGGCGACACATGCGTGTCACTAAGAATCGCGAAATGCGCTTTTTGCGCGCTCAAGCCCAAGGCCGACACCAGCCATACGAGGCAAATCATCTTTTTCCCTGTTAGTCTCATTTGGTTATTTGTTAGATTTAATGCGCAAAATTAGACAAAATAGCCGAACATCCACTCCATTCTAAGGAAATTTAACATAATAAAAGTGCTGGGGCCCTCTTGGGATGGGAAAAAATTCGTAACTTTGTAGGTTAATTCGCATTTTCAAGGATGATCTCTATACACCTCCCCATACTCGCGCTTGCCCTGACAGCCATGATGGCTGCATCCGCGCAAGCCGCCACAATCAATTTTCAAGGCTCCGCCATGGCGCCCATCACCATCAGTCCGGAAAGTTCTACCGGACTCAACGACCTGTATGTGCTCTACTCCGCTCAGGGTGTAAAAGCCACATATGAGGCCACGAATTCCAAGGTGGCATGGATGCGCTACAGCAATCTCGGCGGAGGCTATGCCGAAGAAATCACGACCGAAAAGGACGGCAACGCCTACTCCATCACCCTGCCCCAGGAAGACTACGGCTACATCATCGAGGATGGCACCGATCGCTATTATTTCTGGATTACCAATTACGCCAATCATAAGCTCCAACTCGACGGCATCACATTCAGCGATGAGCAGGATTGCGACCGCGCCCGCCTCCAAATCCAGGGCAATGCCTCGCAAATCACATACTATACTATAAATGGCGCCTCAAAAGAACTGAGCCGCGACTTGACCGTAAGATACGAATCGCTCGAATACGACGAAGCCACCGAAGAATACCTTAGCACCACTCTTGAGAAAACCATCGCCTCAGCCAGCAGCGTATTTGGCGTCACAGCGCCCCTCTGCAATACCGAGTTCACCATCTCGGGCGACCGCTTCCTGAAAGAATGGGGCATGGAAGAGAGCGTCACCAGCGACTATTACACGGCAATTGCCGTGGAGGCACGCACCTCAGCCACCCAGGAACAGCGCGACAACGAAAACGAACAGAAAGTCGATGCCGGCACTCTCGGAGGGTCAGCCCCGGTTGAGGTGCACTTCCGCGCCGCTGTCACCGATGCCGCTCTCTTCCGCGAATGGCAGATGAGCAACGACTCGGAATTCGAGACTATCGTGGACCGCTGGCAGCAACTGGAATTCGATTACAGTTTTCGCGACAATGGCACAACCTATGTGCGCTTTGTCTGCGACAATGCCGACGCCACTTGCGAATACATAGGCGACAGCTATGAGATCTTTGTGGGCGAGAGCGCTCTGCTCTGTCCCAATGCCTTCTCGCCTGGCACAAGCGAGGGTGTCAACGATGAATGGCGCGTGAGCTACAAATCGATCATAAGCTTTGAATGCCACATCTTCAACCGCTGGGGCCAGGAGATGTGCTCATTCACTGATCCTGGTCTTGGTTGGGACGGCAAATACAAAGGCAAACTGGTGCCTGCCGGCGTGTACTACTATGTGATCAAGGCCGAGGGCAGCGACGGCAAAAAGTACGACCTCAGCGGCGATATCAACATCGTGAAAATGCGTGAAAACACAAGTACAGAAAGCGAATAAAATCCACTCGAAATGAAATATCCGATACTTACCATAGCCTTGGCAGCATTAGGCATAAGCTGCATCTCAAGCATAGCATCAGGGGCAGAAGAAGCCCAAAGCCAAAACACAGAGTTCAGCACGGTCATTACCCCGGACATCCCCAAGAGCATCGTATTCTGCGGGGAAAATGTCGACCTTGACCGCGAAGACATGTATGAGCGATATGACCGCGAATTGGCATCCATCACTTACACCCATGGCAATACCCTGCTCACAATAAAGCGCGCCAACAAATACTTCCCGGTGCTGGCTCCCATCCTGAAAAAGAATGGCATTCCCGAAGATTTCCTGTATCTGGCATGCGTGGAAAGCTACCTCAATCCCCGAGCTTATTCCGCAGCCAAGGCTGCCGGAATATGGCAATTCATTCCCGACACGGCCAAGCAGTACGGATTGGAGGTTACCGACGAAGTCGACGAGCGCTACCACATAGAGAAGTCCACCGCATCGGCTTGCCGTTTTCTAAAGCAGGCCTACAACAAATATGGCAACTGGGAGTCGGTAATGGCATCCTACAACGGAGGCCAAGGCCGCATCAGCCGCGAACTTGAGGCCCAGGGCGTAGAATCAGCCTTTGACCTGTGGCTGGCCGATGAGACAATGCGCTACATCTTCCGCATCATGGCCATGAAGGAGGTGATGGAGAATCCCGGAAAGTACGGATTCAGCCTGCGCAGCGACCAACTCTACATGCCCATGGAGTATGACATAGTGGAGGTGAGCGGTCCAGTGGCCGACTGGCCCACTTGGGCAAGCGCTCACGGCATCACCTATTCGCAACTGCGTGAAGCCAACCAATGGATCCGCGCCAAGAAACTCACCAACCGCGCAGGCAAAACCTACCAAGTGAAAATACCCAAGAAACAGAGCCAGAAACGCTCGACACAGAAGACAGCAGTCTACAACCCCACTTGGGTGAAATAGCCGAGAGGCCCAATCTAAAATTTCATGTCAAATTTTCTTGTAAAATTTCATGTAAAAAGATCTTGCAATGACTATGAATACCACAATAATGCGGCCGCAAGAAACGCTCGACGTCACTGGCGCTCGCGTGCACAATCTCAAGAACATTGATGTCACGCTGCCCCACAACAAGCTGGTGGTGATCACCGGCCTGAGCGGCAGCGGCAAATCATCGCTCGCCTTCGACACTATCTTCGCCGAGGGCCAGCGCCGATACATAGAGACTTTCTCAAGCTATGCCCGCAACATGCTTGGAAATCTCGAACGCCCTGATGTTGACAACATCCAGGGCCTTAGCCCCGTGATTGCCATCGAGCAGAAGACGGTCAACCGCAATCCTCGCTCCACCATCGGCACCACCACAGAAATCTACGACTTTCTGCGTCTGCTCTACGCCCGCATCGGCAAGGCCGTGAGTTACCTCTCGGGCGAGCCCATGGTGCGTTACAGCGAGGACAAGATTCTGGCGCTGATCGGTGAGAAATTCGCGGGCAAGAAACTCTACATATTGGCTCCCCTGGTGAAAAACCGCAAGGGCCACTATAAAGAACTGTTTGAGAACCTGCGCAAAAAGGGCTACCTCTATGTGAGGGTGGATGGCAAGCTTCGCGAATTGGAATTCGGCATGAAGCTCGACCGATACAAGAATCACAATATAGAGCTGCTGATTGACAAATTTCGCGCCTCAACAACGATTGACGAACGCCTGCGCGACTCGGTGCATCGCGCCCTTACTGTAGGCGAGAAGGAGCTCTTCATCATTGATGTTGACGATAACGAGCGCCTCTACCAGTATTCGCTGCAACTGATGGATCCTACCACTGGCCTCAGCTATCGCGAGCCTGCTCCCCATAATTTCTCTTTCAACTCGCCTCAGGGAGCCTGCCCATGCTGCAAAGGCCTCGGATATGTCGACCAAGTGGATCGCGAGAAGGTAATACCAAATCCCAAACTGTCGATCCACGCCGGAGCCATCGCCGCCTTGGGAAAATACAAGGATAGCATGATTTTCTGGCAAATCGACGCGATTTGCCAAAAGCACGGCTTTACCATTAAGACCCCGGTGGAAGAACTCTCTGAGGAATGCCTCGACGACATCCTCAATGGTACCACCGAGCGTCTGGTGCTGCCCAATAGCAGTTATTCGGCTCAGACCTATCTCAATTCCTATGAGGGAATCGTGAAATACATAGAGATGCAGCAGAGCGAAGATGCTGGCTATCAGGCTCAAAAATGGAGCGGACAGTTCTTCTCGCGCGTCACATGTCCGCAATGCAAGGGCGACCGCCTCAATCGCGAGGCCCTGCATTTCTTTATCGACGGCAAGAACATAGCCGAACTCTCGCGCCTCGACATCGCAGAGCTCTACCAATGGTCATTAGGAATCCTTGACAAGCTGTCACCCACCGACCGCGTGATAGCCACCGAGATCTTAAAAGAAATCACCAACAGGCTGCGTTTCCTGGTGGATGTTGGTCTTGAATATCTCCAGCTCAATCGCGCCTCAGCCACTCTATCGGGCGGAGAGAGCCAGCGCATACGCTTGGCTACTCAGTTGGGCTCGGAATTGGTGAATGTGCTGTACATTCTCGACGAGCCGAGCATCGGACTCCACCAGCGTGACAACCGCCGACTGATCGACTCGCTAAAGAAACTGCGCGACGCCCACAATTCAATCCTCGTGGTGGAGCACGACAAAGACATAATGCTTGATGCCGACTATGTCGTGGACATCGGTCCGGGCGCTGGCCGCAAGGGCGGAGAAGTGGTTTTCTCCGGCACCCCGCAGGATATGGTGAAGACGCATACTCTTACCGCTCAGTATCTCAATGGCGAAAAGAAGATAGCAGTGCCGGCAGTGCGCCGTGAAGGCAATGGCAAGTTCCTTGAATTGAAGGGTTGCACAGGCAACAACCTCAAGGATGTGGATCTGAAGCTCCCCTTGGGCACATTCACATGCGTGGCCGGCGTGTCGGGCAGCGGAAAGTCAAGCTTGATAAATGCAACCCTTCAGCCCATCCTGAGCCAGCATTTCTTCAGATCGCTCCAAGAGCCTCTGCCGTACCGCGAAATCATAGGACTGGAAAATATTGACAAGGTAGTGACTGTGGATCAGTCACCCCTGGGCAAGTCGCCGCGATCGAATCCGGCCACTTACACAGGCGTGTTCACAGATATCCGCAATCTTTTCGTCAACCTGCCAGAGGCCAAGATCCGAGGCTACAAGCCAGGACGATTCTCTTTCAATTGTGCCGGCGGCCGATGCGAGGCTTGTGCCGGCAATGGCTACCGCAGCATCGAGATGAACTTCTTGCCCGATGTGCTGGTGCCCTGCGAGGTATGCCAAGGCAAACGCTACAATCGCGAAACTCTTGAGGTGCGATTCAAGGGCAAGTCCATCGCGGATGTGCTCGACATGACCATCAACCAGGCTGTGGAGTTCTTCAGTGGCATCCCATCAATCTTAAAGAAAATCAAGGTGCTCCAGGACATAGGCTTGGGCTACATCAAGCTTGGGCAGCCCTCATCGACCTTGTCAGGCGGAGAGAACCAGCGCGTGAAGTTAGCTACCGAGTTGGCCAAGAAGGACACAGGCCGCACTCTTTTCATCCTTGACGAACCCACCACTGGCCTTCATTTTGAAGACATCAACACGCTGTTGGCCCTGCTCAATCGCCTTGTCGACAAGGGCAACACTGTATTGGTGATCGAGCATAATCTCGATGTGCTAAAATGCGCCGACTATCTGATCGACATGGGACCGGGCGGAGGTCGCGATGGCGGCAAGATCATCGCCACCGGCACTCCCGAGGAGATTGCTGCTACAGATTCGCCCACATCAAAATTCATTGCCGAAGAATTGGCATAACATTTGTCTCATCCAATATCGAAATCGCTCATGATCAGTTTGCAAATAGAGAATCTCACAAAAAGCGTAGGCGACCGCCTGTTGTTTGGCGATGTGAACTTAGGCGTCAACGAAGGCGACAAAATCGGCATAATAGCAAAAAATGGTGCCGGAAAAAGCACATTCCTGCGCATCCTGGCAGGCAATGAGGATTTCGATAGCGGGAAGATCACGCTGCGCAATGGCTTGCGCGTGGCCTATCTTGATCAGGACAGCACTTTTACCCCAGGCTTGTCGATAATTGAGGCTTGCCTGGAGCAGGCCCCTACCCCGCCTGAGGCCCAGCATACTGAGGAAGACACTTGGAAATATCGTCAACGACTGGTGCAAATCTTATCTCAATTAGACATTGAGGACGCTGAGGCGCCAGTGGATCATCAGAGCGGAGGCCAACTCAAGCGCATGGCCATCGCCTGCGCCGTGATTTCCGAACCCGACATTCTGCTATTAGATGAACCCACCAATCATCTCGACATCAAGGTGATCGAGTGGCTCGAGAATTATTTGCAGCGGGCTCGCGCCACAATCCTGATGGTGACTCACGACCGCTATTTTCTTGATCGAGTGTGCAACCGCATCGTGGAGATTGATCGCGAACACATGTATGCCTACGATGGGAATTACAATTACTATCTGCGTAGGCGTCAGGAGCGAATCGATGCCATGGGCGCAGAATTGGCGAGAGTGAAAAATACCCTGCGCCGCGAACAGGAATGGATGAATCGCCAGCCTCAAGCGCGCGCTGGCAAGGCGAAATACCGCATAGATCAATATTATGACCTGAAGGAGCGTTCGCGCGTGAATCTCAGTGAGCGCAATGTGAATCTCGAGCTTAATCAGGCCTCCTACATCGGCAAGAAGATTTTTGAGGCCAAGGGCATAAGCAAGGCTTTTGGCGACAAAAAGATCTTGGATGATTTCTCTTACACCTTTGCTCGAGGCGAGAAGGTAGGATTAATCGGGCCTAATGGGGTCGGCAAAAGCACTTTCATCAAGATGCTGCTTGGGCTTGTGCCTCAGGATACCGGCGAGTGGAATGTGGGCGACACAGTGAGATTCGGATATTACTCGCAGGAGGGCATCCAGTTTGATGAAAGCAAGAAGGTGATCGATGCCGTGACTGAAATGACCGAAGAAATTGTGACCAGCGACGGCGCTCGACTGAGCCCAATGCAGTTTCTGCAGCATTTCCTCTTTTCTGTGCCTGATCAGCAAAAATACATCTATAAGTTGAGCGGAGGCGAGAGGCGCCGTCTGTATTTGGCCACTGTATTGATGCGTAATCCCAATTTCCTGATTCTCGATGAGCCTACCAATGACCTTGACATCGTCACTTTGGGTCTGCTCGAAGATTACATGGCAAAATACAAGGGTTGCGCCATTATTGTGAGCCACGACCGATATTTCCTTGACAATATCGTGGACCATATCTTTGTGATGGAAGGCGATGGCGTGGTTAAGGATTTTCCTGGCAATTACACCGACTTCCGCAATTTCTTGCAGGAGCAAAAGGCCGAGCAGGCTGCTCAGGAAGCGAAAACACCGAAGCCGAAAACAAAAGATAGCGATAGTGACCCAAAAGCGCAGAATAACAGGCCTCAGCAGAAGAAGCGTCTCAGCTACAAGGAACAGCGCGAACTCGAAGCCATCGAGGCCGAACTTGAGAGCCTGAATGCGGAAAAGGATGAGTTGGAGGCGCTCTTCAATAGCGGCGCGCAGATCGACGACGTAGCCTCCAAGGCTGCGCGCTACAGTGCAGTAAAAGACCTCCTCGACGAAAAAGAAATGCGCTGGCTCGAACTCACCGACGGCCTATAACCCTGTGGTTATTGCTGCGTGGAGGGCTGGAGCTTGTGGGTGAGGTAATGCTGGCGGGCATAGAGGAAGAAGAAGATTGCACCGACCACATTTATGGCGAACGCTATCCAGAAAGCCTGGTGATAGCCGTAATACTGGGCCACGCTGCCACCAATCAAGGTGCCAATGCCCACACCGATGTCCCAGGACACAAGCAGGGTGCTGTTGGCTGTGCCGCGGCGCTTGTTGGGAGCCATGTTGATAAACATGTTCTGAAAAGCAGGGAACATGTGTCCGTTGCCCAAGCCTATCACCAACGCCGACAAATAGAAAAGCCAAAGCGAATCAGTGATGGCAAACAGCACATATCCCACGGCCGACACTATGATGCCGATCGAGGCGTTCTGCGCGATCTTGCCCTTGCGCAACGAGCGGCTGCCGGTAAGGCGCGACAAGATCAGACCGCCTGCCAAGAGCATGAAGAAAACTCCGGTACCTCCGGTGACACCCAAATGTTCCTTGGCATAGACAGCAACATAAGTCGACAATATGCCATAAGAAAAGGCAAAGCAGATAAGGCAAAGGCTTTGGCTCCAGCCCTTGACCAGGATGAAACGGTCAAAAGATATCTTCTCCTTCACACGGACTACCTGGCGAGGCTTGAGCTTCACCTTGCTGTCAATCCAAAATCCGCCAAAGGCTATTGCCAAAGATATCCAAAAAAGGAGTTGGAAACTGCCCGCTGCAGCATAGATCCATAGGGCAATCGTTGGACCGATGGCAGTGGCTATATTATTGCTAAGGCCATAATATCCGATTCCTTCAGTGCGTCGCGACGATGGGAGCACGTCGATGGCCACGGTGCTGTTGGCCACTGTCAAAGCCCCGAATGGCAAGCCATGCAATGTGCGCACTATGGTAAACAGCACCAGTGTGCCGGCCACAATGTATCCTCCGAAAAACAAGGCGAAGAGAAAGAAAGTGACCATCAGCACAGTCTTGCGAGGGAAAGAGTCGACAATGTATCCGCTGAATGGGCGCACCAAGAGGGTCATCAGCGTATAGCCCGAAAGCACCAAACCTATTTGTTGGCGATCAGCGCCAAAGTCTTCCTGAAGATAAAGTGGCAACAGAGGTGTAAGCAGCATGAATGAGAAGAAAAGCATGAAATTGGCGCTCCATACTCGCTTGTAGTTGCCATTCCAAAGCTTCTCCAAAGTCTTAACATTGCCCTCTGCGTTGGCCTGAATGGTTTCTGCCTCTGCCTTGACTTCTGCCTCCAAGGCTTGAGCCTCTTTTTTTATATCAGTTTCAAGCCGAGATGGCTCAGCGTGCTCAGTGTCCTTATTATCTTTAATGTCTTTGCTCATACCTTAGTGCTCATACCTTAGTTGGAAACGTTAGAATAAGAAGTCGGTCGGACCAACCTCATATTCTAACGTTTCCATCCTTTGAAATGTTGTATTAAAAATGCGGATGTGCGGGCTTGCTTCAGATTTCTAAATGAGATATTATCGTATAATCTGACAAATTATTTGTAACTTTGCACAACAAGAAGCATTATGATTCCCGATATAAATTTCATAGCCATAGATTTTGAGACAGCCACCGGCAAACGACATTCGATTTGCGAAGTAGGCATATGCGTGGTAATACATGGCCATATTATTGAAACTCGCTCGTGGCTCGTTAGGCCTGAGGATAATCGATATAGCTACTACAATGTGCGCGTGCATGGCATCCGTCCTGAGGATACGGAGAATGCGCCCGACTTCCCCCAAGTATGGGAGGAAATCGAGCGGCTGTATCTTGATGATATTGACCTCATGGTGGCTCACAATGCGGGCTTTGACCGAGGTTGTCTCAATCAAGCGGCCCGGTATTACAATGTGCACCTGCCCAAACTGCGCTGGGACTGCTCGCTGCGCCGCGCCCGACGCACCTATGCTTTCAGTTGCAACAAACTGGGTCACCTCTGTGCACAACTTGGCATCCCCGAGGGCACTCATCACCGCGCAGGCGATGATGCCGAGATGTGTGCCCGCCTCTACCTCCGCGAACTCCAAGATTGCAGCCCTGTGTGATTTTGACGTTTTATTTTGGTATTTTTGGGAAAAGTCGTAACTTTGCCAATGACATAGCCGATGGTGAATCTTGGCCCTTAACAACCTAATGACAGCAGACATGAAGAAGATACCGACCAATATTGACAATTTCGTGACTCTTAGGGAAGAAGGTTACTATTTCTTCGACAAGAGCAGCTACATACGCCTATTGGAGCGCCAGAACAAGTTCATACTTTTCGTGCGCCCTCGCCGCATGGGCAAGACCCTGTTTTCGAGCATGCTCATGGCGTACTACGATGTCAATCTTAAAGACCGATTCCAAGAACTCTTCGGCGATCTCGACATCGGCAGGAAGCCCACGGAATGGGCCAGCAAGTATTTGGTATTAAAGCTTGATTTCTCACAAGTGACTTATCACCCTGAGTACCTGGAGAAGAATTTTACCACCTATTGTATGGCAAAATTCGACGAATTTTTGGTTAGGTACAAGGATTACTACACCAAAGAAGAGAGAGATCGCATATTGACAAGTGGTGATGTCAAGTCAGCAATCAATCGTATAGTTGATAATGCACACCTAAAGAATCAGAAAATTTTCCTTGCCATAGACGAATACGACAATTTCACAAATACCATACTTGCCTTGCGCGGCGTAAAAGCCCACGAAGCGATAACACATGGCGAGGGGTTCTATCGCACTTTCTTCAGCGGCTGCAAGGGTACATTTGACCGCATATTCCTCACTGGGGTTAGCCCAGTTACTTATGACGACCTCACGTCGGGCTTCAACATCGCTGACATGGTTTCGCTGGATGAGTGGTTCAATTCCGCAATAGGTGTTACCGAATCCGAACTGATTGACATGATAGAATACTATCGTAAACAAGGTTCAATCAATATGAGCAACGAGGATATCATTGCTGAAATGAAACCATGGTACGACAATTTCTGCTTTTGTGAAAATTGCTACGGGGTTGAGGCTCCCATTTACAATACCCAGATGGTGCTGCGTTATATGCGTGACCTTGTGGAAAAAGGCAGGCCCCCAAAGGTTTTGCTTGACCGAAGCGCTCGTGTTGACCCTCAGAAACTCAATTTCCTTGTGATGTCGGAGGACTTGGGTGACCGATCATACCGCATCAAGATCATCAAGGAGATTATATCCAAAGGTTACATCACTGGAAATGTAGAGGTGCAGTTCCCAGCTGGTCAAGCTGGAGAAATCAAGAATTTCAAGAGCATGCTCTTCTACTATGGCACATTGACTTTCGGGGGCATCGATGAATACGGGCTGCGCAAGCTGATAATAACCAACAAGACCATGCGCGACCTTTACCTCAACTATATGCTCAACATCATGGAGGAGGAAGGCTTTATGCTACGTGAAAAAATCGACATCCTCGAGAATACCATACGCGAAGCTGCCGTCAAGGGCAAGTGGAAGCCAATGGTGGAGGAGATGGGCAGCCTATGCCACCAATACTCAAGCATCCGCAACAGCACCGAACCGCAGGAGCAAGCATTTCTACGCGGACTCCTGTGCCAGAATCCCTACTACGACGTGTGGCCTGAACTCGAGCTGGGCGACGGCTATTGCGATATCCTAATGGTGCCGCGCACCTTAAATGACAACCCAGCCAAATACAGCTACCTGATCGAGCTCAAGCACATGGGCGCCAATGCGAAAAGCCCCGATGCCAAGGTCAAGGAAGCCTGTAAGCAGCTGCGCCAATACATCGCCGAGGCGCACCTAACCACGAGTCCACTGCTTGGCACCACCACCCTCGTGCCAATTTACATGGTCTTCGATCACCGCCACCGCCTCGCTGCCTACGGCCAACTTCCCTCCTAACAAAGAAATTATAATTTTCAAGTACTTTTGCATAGTCTCTTCCAAACTTAATTGAAGAAGAATTAAATCACCGGCAAACACGCCATCGAGCTCCTAAATAACAAAGGATAAAAAAATAAAATAGTTACTGGAAGAGGTCATTGAGGGTGAGTGAACGATCAACAATGCTATTATGGATGCTGTCTTTTAGACCGTGTGTGGTAATCATTGTCAAATGTATAGATTGGATCGGACTCTTTTTCTCATCAAGCATCTCAATCTTATGCCTAAGTTCATTCTCATACTTCTCATCTATTCCAAATTTGGTGCGAGAGAATTTCATCTCACAAAGATTAATCACATCGTCACGTCGAGCAATAACGAGATCAATTTGAGTGCGTGATTTTCCAGTATCCTTGCGGTATGTAGAGATTTGGCTGGATATGCCGCTAATGCCCAATGCCTGTTTAATTTGTCGAGTGTGCCAAAGACATACTTCTTCGAAGGCGTAGCCTGACCAGGCTCTTCGCTCCGGGCTATCTATATTATGGCTCCAAAAGTCTTCCTCGGGTTTATTTTCTATGAACCGGAAATAGAATAGTGAATAAAGATCGGACAGGCGATATACAATGCCTTTATTCTTTTGTCCATATTGTTTATAGGGAATTACAAAGTCGCAAGTGTACAAATCATCAAGGTACTGAGAAAGATCACCATTAGCTGGCATACCAATACCCATGGCAATTTCTTCACGTGTAAATCCCTCGCGCTTGGTACTCAAGAAGCGCACAATATCTACATGTCTCTTATTATTGGAGAACAACGTTAGGTACAAATGCTTGAATTCATCCCATAGCGGACCTCTTCTCTTAAAGAAAAGAAAATCAATATTTTGGGCCACACTGAAACCTCGCTGAATTTTATCCAAATAGTAAGGAATTCCACCCATAATCATATAATACTCTGCGATTTCGTATCTCGAAGCATTAATACCTTTGTTATGAAGGAATTGTTCGGTTTCCAAAAGAGTAAATGGGCTAAGATAAATCCGCATGGTATCTCGGTTGAACATACCGCCCTTATTGCTCAACAATTTATTTGTCATCCAACTTGTGGCGCTGCCACAGAGAATTAACATAAGATCTTTTTGAGAATTGCCCCAACCATTCCAAAATAGATCCACAGCCTCTATCAGGTCGCCTCGCGAAGAATCAAGCCATGGAAGTTCGTCGATAAAAACTAATTTACGTCCTTTTCGATTAACAGATTGCAGATAATCTTTAAGCCTCCTGAATGCCTGAGTCCAATCCTTAGGTATTTCCTCATCTTCACCTGAATATTGAGAAAGACTATAGGCAAAATTAGCCAACTGACGTTTCTTTGGAGCCTTGTAAAGTCCTGTCATGTAGAATGCAAAATCATTGTCAAAATATTCTTTGATCAGGAATGTTTTGCCTACACGTCGACGCCCATAGATAATTACCATCTCAGGTTTGCCAGATTCATAACAATTTTTTAAGAGTTGAATTTCCTCTTGGCGCCCTATAATATTAGTTCCGCTATCCATATTTTCGTTGATTTTTCCTATGCAAAGATAAATAATTTCATTGAAACATAAAAGTTTCTAAAGCAATTTATCTTGCAAAAATATATTAAAAATCCTCTAAATATGGTATTAAGGAATACATTTAGAGGATTTTTAATAAATATTTGCCAAGTATGTCTCACGTTCAAATTTTACAAAGGGAGGCATCGACAGTGAAAATCTCCTTTCACCAGAATAAAAAGCAACAGGAACCAGTCCCTCGTTGCATCCCGGGGAGGAATGCAACAGGGGCTGGACTTTGTTGCAATTCACCAGAGCGCCAGCATCGGATAGCAGGGGGTCACCCCATGCGCATGTAATGAAGGTGGCATCGGGGTAGATATAGACGGGTATCATGGATGTCGTCAGGCTGGGTTTGGGGAGTGCAGTTCCGCGAACTGCAGATAATGGATTAGCATCAGGGTTGGCGGTGCAGTTCATGGAACTGCAGTCCCCAAACCAAGGCTGGCATCAGGGTTGGTATGATAGGAGGCATGTCATGGGGTGTCGTCAGGCTGGGTTTGGGGAGTGCAGTTCCGTGAACTGCATATCAGGCTGGCAACAACTCATAATTTCTTATTATCCAATAATTTATTTCTTTCTTTTCTTATCGTTTCTTCGTGTGAAAAGAATTCCTTTCATGATATTTTTTCACTAAGAAACCAAAGAAACAAAAGAAATTTTCTTCGCTGACGCGAAGGGCCATCCACGATAGGAGAGCGGCTCCGTGAGCCGCGTTTTTTCGGGGCTCACGGAGCCCCTCTCCTATCCGGGGCTCACGGAGCCCCTCTCCTATCGTCTGCGGCCTGACGGGAGGTGGCGTGAGAAACCCAGGATCAAAAAGCCTGAGGGGCTTGGGATTTTTGGGGACAATTTTGTGGCTAATCGAAAGAACTCCTACGGAGTTCGCTGAGGAAGGCACATTCTATCACATCGCCTTTTATATCATCAATTGGTAGATTTGGGTGGTTTCCTTTGCGGTGA
>CAYTXF010000077.1:0-15980 GCA_964440745.1 uncultured Bacteroides sp. | reverse complement strand
GACGTTCGCCTCCGTATTCTTTATTCTTTATTTTTTCCATTGTGTGATTCTTTTTGCAACTACAAAATTACAAAAAATTCCGTCAAAATTCTTATCTTTGCCCATGAAAACCAAAATTTATACATGAAATGAAAAAAATACTAATGTCCCTGGCCATTGGGGCTGTCCTTACGGCATGCGCTCAGCAAAACCCCTACAAGGTGATTGCTCCGCTTCCGGTGGAAAATGGCTCTATAGTGTATCTCTATAATTTCGACACTGGCGACAAGGTCGACAGCGTGGCTGTCTCTGACAATGCTGCCGTGTTCACCGGCACAGTCGATGAGCCTTGGGTGGCTCGTATTATCGGTCCTGACGGATCGCGATATGGCACATTCATCCTGGAGCAAGGCACAGTGGCCATCAATCAGCAGAATCGCCAAGCCGTGGGCTCTATGCTCAACGATGCTTACAACGAATTCACCAAGGAGGCTGAAAACATCACTTCCAAATACCAGACTTCTGCTTCTCGGGAAGAGCAGCAGGCTGTCTACGACGAGCTCTTAGCCTACATGAAGAAGAGCGTTGAGGACAATCTGGATTCTCCTCTCGGCTATCTGATATTCCTCGACTATAGCCAGTTCCTCGAGGCTCCCGAGATGCTCTCTTTTATCGAGCAGCACCCCGATCTCCAGGGATACCGCCGCGTGCAAGGCCTGATTGACGCAGCCAAGAAGAAGGAAGCAACCTCTGAGGGAAAGCCTTTCCAGGATTTTGAGGCTGAATACGACGGCAAAATCCAGAAGTTCAGCGATTATGTAGGCAATGGCAAATATACGCTTGTTGACTTTTGGGCCAGCTGGTGCGGACCTTGCGTACGCGAAATCAAGGTGATCAAGGAGATTTACAATGAGTATGCCGACAAGGGTCTGCAGGTGCTTGGCGTAGCAGTATGGGACAAGCCAGAAGACACGCTTGCAGCCATTGACCGCCTTAAGATCCAATGGCCGGTGATCATCAATGCTCAAAGCATTCCCACCGACCTCTATGGCATCTCTGGCATTCCATGCATCTTGGTAATTGGCCCCGATGGCACCATCGTAAGCCGCGATGCTCGCGGCGAAGATCTGAAAGCCGTCATCGCAAAGTGCATGCAATAAAAAAAATAAAAACCCGGAATCAAGCGATTCCGGGTTTTTATTTTTTATAAGGAATTGGATGGCGGGGGTTATTCTACGGCTACGTAGATTGTGGGGAGAGTGTGAGTCACATTGGAGTAGCTGCCATAACTGCTGTAACTCTCGTCGTACTGGATGGTCTTGAGCACGATTCCATTGACGATTGAGACAGTGCCGTCCTCATTGAACTCAATGTTCCAAAGATAGCCATCTACGGAGCTTGAGAAATCGGGTTCATTTGTCACATTGAATGAGTTATAGGTACCCGTCTGGTAATAGTAGCGTCCGTAATTGTCACAGATGCTCCAGCCATCTCCCTCGTCGGTGAATGTGAATTCGCACTCTGAGGCATCAGCAAGATAGAGATTGGTGTCATCATAGGTGCAGGTGGTGCCGTTGAGGTAGCCATAAGTCTTTGAAGTTGACAGCGCTGTGGCAGCGATGCCCTCGGTCACAATCAGGTACTTCTCGCCAGAAACCAGCTCAGTAGCTTTTGTGTGGGTGTATACCGACAAGCCGGGAGCCACTATCCATGAACCGTTCTCCTTGACAAACTTGGTGGTCTTAGTCACCACGCCGTTGTTGAGCACCCAAGCCGAACCATTGTAGGTGTACTCGCTCACAGCGATATCTCCCTTAGAAGAAGTGAAGTAAAGCACATACTTCGATGTATTCTTCTGAGCGTAAGGATAGGTCACTTGCAGGTAGGTGGGCAGATAGAGGGCGGCATCAGCCGTGGTCATGTAACTGCCGCTCTCACCCATGCTGGCATAGTCTTCGGGTTGCACCACTGACACTGAGGTATCGGCTGTCCAAGCAGAGCCATTCCACTTATACAATGCGTAAGCCACCTTGGTGGGCACAAATACTTCCGAAGCCTGGTCGCTGTCAGGATTCAGCACATAAAGAGTTGGCATTTCGCCCTTCTCTGTATTGTAGCTGCCATAGCTGCTATAGCCGGAGTCAAATTGAATCCATTTCTCCACGATTGGGTTGAAGATCTTGGCAGCGCCATCAACCAGAGTGATTTCCCATACGCAATTCTCATAAGGCTCGTCAGAGACGTTGAAACTATTGTAGGTGCCTGATTGATACAGATAGCGATTGTATTCATCCTGAATATAGTAGCCGCCATCGGTCTTAGTGATGGTCCACATCCATTTTGACTCAACCGCTGAATAGATGCCCTGGGCATCATAATCCACAGAAGTGGGATTGAGATAGCCGTAAGTTTTGCCCTCAGCCAAAGCAGTAGCAGCGTTTCCGCTTGCAGCCATTGCGCAGTAAGCGCTCTCGCCAATTTGCTCCAGGTCTGTCACAGTGAAATATGTGCAAATCTTCTCCTCAGAAGTGAACACCGGCTCTTGGTCGCTGACATTGTAAGTCACTACCACATATTCGCCATTGTCGCCAGTGAGACCAGCGTTGGCCAAAGCTGCGGGGATATTATCGGCTGCTGTGGTTGAGGGAGCATAACCCTTGATATAGTCGTCCTCGCTCCCCCAAGCCTCCTTGTAGTCGGCGGTAGTAATAGTGTAGGCTTGTGCATCCTGGAGAATGGCGATTTCATCGCTAAGACCTTCGTAGTAGTTGTAGGTCACTCTCACATTCGAGCCATTGTCAAGCACGAAATATTGGAATGATGAGCTGCCAAGGAAAGCAGGCAGATACTTCTCGGGTGTGATCACGTCGGTGAAGTATTGTCTCTTCTTTACATTTTGGAGGGCGGTGGTATCGGCTCCAGCCAGCGCAATGTTGGTAGCATTAGAAGAGATTGACGCATAGTCATTCTTGGTCAGGGTGTAGTTGATGTTTTGCACATCCTGATAAGTGAAATCCTCATCCTCAAAGCCGTCGAGGTGATCGTTCCACGAGTTGTCGTCGCACGATGCTAAGGCCAATGCTACACTGGCCAGCAGTGGTGCGTATGATAAAATTGATTTTTTCATTTCAGTTGTGTGCTTGAGTTAGATTAGAAATGAAGCTTGAGACGCACGGTGTAGGTGCGGCCAAACGAATAGAATACACGGTAAGCATTCTGCCAAGTGCCCTCGGTGGTCGATGAAGTGTAGGCATCGACTACGTAGTTGTAGTTGAAGAGGTTGTTGACATTGCCGTAGATGGTGGCATTGAAACCGCCCATCTTGAAGCGATAGCTGCAGTTGAGGTCAAGCTGGTTGCCCCATGGGATGCGCCAAGGTTCAGCCACATTGATGGTGCCACCGGCCGAGGGAGTCGACACGGTATAGTCGCTGTAGTTATGCGAGTTGGCAGTCCAGTCAGCACCGATGCGCATGCCCTTGAACGGACGGAAAGTTACGCCCACAGCACCTGTCCACTGGGCAGAACCGCCGACGTGAATACCCTTTTGGTTGAGCACGCCCTTGAGGTGGTCTTCTGCTTCGATGCCCGATGCAATGGCGCCAGTGGCCACGCTTGCCAGAGGCTGTCCGCCTTCGTCGTAGAAGTAACCGGTGGCATCGCTATCCCAGATCCAGTCGCCAAGCGAAAGCATTCCGTTGAGGCTGAACCAGCTCACCGGCTCAAATGCGGCGTTGAATTCGAGACCCATATGGCGAGCGTCAACACCCTGCATGTTGAATGTGTATCGCTGACCGGCCTTCTCTCCGCTGGTGAATTCGCCAGTACGGGTTGTGGTCTTGTCGAGCCACTTGGTATAGTAAGCGTCGAGAGTGAAGCTGAACATCGGGGAGCGCCAAGCATAACCAAGTTCGAATGAGTAAGTCTTCTCATTCACAGCGTTGGGGTTGGTAGCATTGCTGGTAGTAGAGTTCAGGAATGCGCCGCCTGAGAAGAAGGGAGCACGGGTGATGTAGCCAGTGTTGAAGTATACGTTCTGGTGACGGTCGATGTTGTAGTTGACACCAGCCTTGATTGAACCAGCCCAGAAGTTGACTGTCTCTGACTTTTCGTGAGCCTTGTCGTAGTAGTAGAAGTCACGACGCCAATATGCAGTGTTGTTGACAGTACCAGTCACGATGGCTGTGAGGCGACGATCAAGAGCGCTGTATTCGCCCTGCAGGTAGATGCCTTCCTGCATGGTGTAGCCGTTGTAATTGCGGTAGATCACATCGCCCACTCCGAGCTTTTGGTATTTCCAGGCGGGGTCGGATGCAATGGCATTGTTTTCTACCTTTACATTTGCGCGATAATCGTCGATCCAGTATTCGCCGTCCATCAGGTTCTCGATGGTCATCTTGTGATGGCCAACATAGTAGCGCACATCGATACCGCCGGTGAATGTCAGCTTGTTGTCAAGGAGATTGTTCTTGTAGTTGCTGACGAGGCCAAACCATTCGTGGGCATTGGTGTTGTCGCCCAGGATCATCTTGGCGCCGTTAGTGCTGGTTGCGTTCATCTCCTGGATTGCGGCAAAGTCGAATGTGCCGTCAGCATTGCGGAAAGCGGTGCTGAGCACTCCATTGTTGGCTCCGTACCAAGAGCTTGTGCTGTATCCGTCGCGACCCTGGCCGCTGTAACCGCCACCGCTGGCAAGCGAGGTGTACACCGATGTGGTGAGCGATGAGTGGTAGTTGATTTGCCATACATGGGTCAGCGAGATCTGAGGCTTATGATAGTGGTTGTAATATTGGCTTACGCGCTGGCCATTCTTATCAAAGCCATAGCTCGGATTGTAGCGATAGGGGCTCTCACCATTCATGTAGTTGCGAGCGTATTCCTGATATCCCTCGATGGTAAGGCCATCGTATGAGCTGCGCTGGTAGTGCCATTGGGGGCTGCCGGTTGCGGTGAACGAAAGCTGATGCTTGTCGTTGATGCGTTTCGACACATTCAGGAAGTAAGTGTAAGCGCTATAGTTGGTGCCCTGGATGTAGCCGTCGGCATACTTGCGGCTTAGCAGAGCGGTTACGGCCCACCCATTTTTCATCACGCCAGTAGAAAGGCTCACGCCATAGGTGTTCATGCCATCGTTGCCCATGCCGTACCACAGAGTGCCACCCTGCTCGGCATCGAGGCTCTTAGTGATGATTGAGATTGTACCGCCCACTGATGGAGCCGAGAGGATGCTGGCGCCAAGACCGCGCTGAGTCTGGATGCTGCTGGTGACATCGCTAAGACCCGACCAGTTGCTCCAGTACACGCCGCCCCATTCCATATCGTTGACGGGGATACCATTTACGAGCATAGCGGTGTTGGGGCTCTTGAAACCGCGCATGTTGATTTTGGCGTCGCCGTAGCCACCGCCATCCTTTGTTGCCCATACGCCGGGGGTAGTCTTAAGCACCTCAGGAAATTCCTGGCCGCCAAGCTTTGTCTCAATCAGGGCAGCGTCGACGTTGGAGATAGCCACAGGGGTCATGCGAGTGCGGGCGATCGACTGGGTCACGATGACGTCCTGAAGCATGTTTTGCTCAGGCACCATGGCCTCAGTGCCCATGTTTGCCTTGGCAGGCGCCATGAGAGGTTGATAACCCACAAAATTAAAGGTAAGGTTTTTGGTGCCGTCGGGTACAGTGATTTTGTATTTGCCGTCGATGTCAGTCGACACGCCAGTAGACTGTCCCTCGGCAGTGACAACGACTCCGATCATCGGTTCGCCGTTCTCATCCACCACAATGCCGCTACAATTGATATCAGCATATGCATAAGCGCATGCCATAGTCATTGCAAGGGCCGAAGCAAAGATTTTTTTCATACTGACTTGAATGTAATATTTAGATTATTATGATTATATTTTTCACTCTAAGAATAACCCCACTCTTGGAGTAATAAATTTTGGCATTGATCTTCAGGCTGACTTACATTTCAGGTTAGGTGAAATGTTAAGTCAGTGCAAAGATACAAAAAATTTCTAAAAAACATGGAATATTAGGGATAAAATTGAGCCTCGTAAGATCGAGGATTAGCAATTGGTTGGATTAGTAATCAAAAAGAGGCGCGCTGATATCAGCGTGCCTCAGCATTTCCTTCGTAATAATTGACATAAGCGCGATTCACCTGCTTTACACCGCCAGGAGTGGGATAATCGCCCGAAAAATACCAATCGCCCGGATGATTGGGAATTGCCTTATGCATGCCATCAAGGCTCTGATACAATATGTCCACCTTGGCCTTGGTTTCTTTTGGCGTGAGCATCTTGGCGATCTGGCGACTTATCTCCTCTTCGGTGAAGGGCTCGTAGATGGCTTTCACACAGTTGACCTGCTGCTCCGGGGGCAACTTGAGGTTTTCCAAAGCTTTGTGATATGTGTCTTCAAGCACCTTTTCACGACCCGTAGTTTTCAGAAGCTCTACGGCTGCGCGGAAGGCTATGAACTCAGCCATGCGGCTCATGTCGATGCCGTAATAGTCGGGATATCTCACTTGCGGCGAGGAAGATAGCACTATGATGCGCTTGGGGTTGAGCCGATCGAGCATTCCGATAATCGATTGCTTGAGGGTGGTGCCGCGCACGATGCTGTCATCGATCACCACCAAGGTGTCTTCATTGTCGCGCAGGCATCCGTAAGTGACATCATACACATGCGAGGCCAATTCATTGCGCGAGGTGCCCTCGGCGATGAATGTGCGCAGCTTGATGTCCTTAATCACAATCTTTTCATTGCGCACCTTGCGCCTCATGATCTCAGCCAAGCGCTCGGGCACAAGGTCCCCACTCTTCTGCAATGCCAAAATTTGTCGCATACGCTGGTGATCAAGATATTTCTCCAGGCCTTGAGTCAATCCCATGAATGCCACCTCGGCGGTATTGGGGATGAAAGAGAATACCGCATTGTCGATGTCGCCGTCAAGCATCTTCAGCAGATTAGGCACAAGGTTGGTGCCCAAAGCCTTGCGCTCGCGATAGATGTCGGCATCGCTTCCGCGCGAGAAATAGATGCGTTCGAACGAACATTTTTCATTCTTCCCCGGTTCATTGATCTGGCTGACGTCAACCTGGTTAGCTTTGCTTATTATGATGGCTTGTCCGGGCTGAAGCTCGGTCACTGATTCGCGCGTCACATTCATCACAGTCTGAATCACTGGTCTTTCTGAGGCCACCACTACTACTTCGTCGTCGATGTAGTAGAATGCCGGACGTATGCCATTGGGATCGCGCAGGGCAAACATGTCGCCGCTGCCCGTGGCTCCGCAGATGACATAGCCGCCGTCCCAGGTGGGCGATGCATCGCGAAGCACTCGCTTCAGATCGAGATTGTCTTCAATGGCATAGGCCAGATCCGGGTCTTCGAGCGTGTCGCGATATTCGCGATACAGGCGATGATTCTCCTTGTCGAGCATGTATCCCAATTGCTCAAGCAGGAGCACAGTGTCGCCATAGATGCGCGGATGCTGGCCCGTGCGCACGATTCTCTCAAACACGTCATCGACGTTGGTCATGTTGAAATTGCCGCACATAAGCAGGTTGCGGCTGCGCCAATTGTTGCGCCTCAAAAACGGATGCACATAGCTGATGCCGCTCTTGCCGGTGGTGCTGTATCGGAGATGGCCCATGTAGATTTCTCCCATGAAAGGCACGTCCTCTTCGATTTCTCGAGCGGGCAACCTAAGCATTTCGGGGGTTATGGCCTTGGTGATGGTGCCAAAGATTTCTTGGATGGCGCCGCTACCGATGGCGCGCTCGCGAAACACATATTCGCTGCCGGGCTTGGAGTGGAGCTTCACCACTCCTACTCCCGCGGCTTCCTGGCCTCGGTTGTGCTGCTTTTCCATCAGCAGATACAGCTTGGATATGGCCCAGCTGTAGCTTCCGTATTTCTGTTTGTAGTATTCCAACGGTTTGCGGAGCCGTATCATAGCGACTCCGCATTCGTGTTTGAGAGGTTCCATGCTTGGATATTAGCGTATGAACAATAGTTCGCGATATTTGGGCAGTGGCCACATTTCGTTGTCCACCAGGAGTTCAAGCTTGTCGATATGGTAGCGGATCTCGTCCATCTTGGGCTGCACGTTGTCGTGGTATGCGATGGCCTTTTCGCGCTCGTCTTCGATCTTGTTGGCCACTTTGCGGGCATTGATCATCTCTTGGGTCTTGTGCTTGATAGCTACCATGTGCTTGCTGATCTTCTCTATGGTCTCCAAGTCGGGAGCCACGATGTCAGCGCCCTTTACGCCCTCGAAGAGGCTCTTGAGCTTCACCACATTGTCGACCAGCATCGACTGGTAGCGAGTGGCCACCGGGATGATGTGATTGATGGCCAGGTCGCCCAATACGCGGCTTTCGATCTGGATCTTCTTGGTGAACATTTCCCATTTCACCTCATTGCGGGCCTTAAGCTCAACCTCGCTCAGCACACCGGTGCGCTTGAACATCTCCACGCTGCTGGGCTTCAGGTAAGCGTCGAAGATCTTGGGAGCTGATGTCTCGCAGTCGAGGCCGCGGCGTGCAGCTTCTTCCTTCCACTCATCGCTGTAGCCATTGCCATCGAAGTGGATGGCTTTGCTCTTGATGATGTTTTCGCGGATTTCGTTGAGCAGGGCGGTGTCGAGGTCTTCGCCTTTTTCCACGCGGGCGTCAATTGCAGCCTTGAAGCGGTTGAGCTGGTCAGCTATGGCGGCGTTGAGCACAAGCATTGCAGCTGCGCAGTTGGCGCTTGAGCCTACGGCGCGGAATTCAAAGCGGTTGCCGGTGAAAGCGAATGGCGATGTGCGGTTGCGGTCGGTGGTGTCAATCTGGAGTTCGGGAATCTGCGAAAGCCCTACCGAGTATTCTTCTTTCTTTGAGAGGTCGGTGAGCTCTTCGTTGGTGGAGTTCTCGATTTTGTCGAGGATCTGGGCCAACTGTGTGCCGGTGAAAATCGATATGATGGCTGGTGGGGCCTCGTTGGCGCCAAGGCGATGCTGGTTGGTGGCGCTCATGATCGATGCCTTCAGCAGAGCGTTGTGCTCATTGACGGCCACCATCACATTGGTCACGAATGTCAGGAACTGCAGGTTCTGCTTCACAGTCTTGCCAGGTGCAAAGAGGAGCACGCCTTTGTCGGTGCCAAGGCTCCAGTTGTTGTGCTTGCCGCTGCCATTGATGCCGGCAAAGGGCTTTTCATGCAGCAGCACGCGGAAATTGTGCTTGCGCGCAACCTTTGCCATAAGCGACATGAGCAGCAGGTTGTGGTCGTTGGCGAGATTCACCTCTTCAAAGATCGGGGCGAGCTCAAACTGGTTGGGGGCCACCTCGTTGTGGCGCGTCTTTGCGGGTATGCCAAGTTTGTGGGCTTCGATTTCGAGATCGAGCATGAAGGCTTCCACGCGACTGGGGATGGCGCCGAAATAGTGGTCTTCGAGCTGCTGGTTCTTGGCGCTCTCATGGCCAAGCAGTGTGCGGCCCGTAAGTGCCAGGTCGGGACGGGCTGCAAACAGGGCCTCGTCGACCAGGAAGTATTCCTGCTCCCAGCCCAGATAGCTGTGCACATGGTTCACTTCGGGATCGAAGTAACGAGCCACTGCGGTAGCGGCCTTGTCCACGCTGTTGAGGGCACGGAGCAGCGGAGTTTTGTAGTCGAGGCTCTCGCCAGTGTATGAGATGAAGATTGTGGGGATGCAGAGGGTTTCGCCCAGGATGAAAGCAGGCGACGAGATGTCCCAAGCCGAGTATCCGCGAGCCTCGAATGTGTTGCGTATGCCTCCATTGGGGAAGCTTGAGGCGTCGGGCTCCTGCTGCACGAGCTGCTTGCCGTCGAATTCTTCCACTACTCCTCCCTTGCCATCATGGTTGATGAAGGAGTCGTGCTTCTCAGCGGTGCCGTCGGTGAGCGGGTGGAACCAGTGGGTGTAGTGGCGCGCGCCATTGTCGATCGCCCATTTCTTCATGCCTTCGGCCACCTTGTCGGCAACCTCGCGTGAAATCGACTCTTTGTTCTCAATAGCGTGAGAAAGAGCGTCGTAAACCGGTTTGGGCAGATACTCAAACATCTTCTGGGCGTTGAACACGGCTTTGCCGTAGAAAGCCTCGGGGCGCTCAGCGGGTATCGTCACCGGTACCGCCTTACGGCTTGAAGCCTCCTCAACAACCTTAAATCTTAATGAAGACATAGTTAGATGAGTTTAAAGTTAGAAATTATAGTAATTGGAAACGTAAGTAGACATCTTGAGAAGCCTCTCTCCGATGGTGTGTCATGGGCTTCTGGGGTCTTTGCGTGTGATGAAGTGAGAGTGGGTACCTTAGCCATCCCTAACCTTTGAGGTGCCAGGGAGCAGCTATGCTCGTGGTTGTACCTTGTGTAGATCATTCTATTCTGACCTTTTGACTTTTGAAAGTGCAAAGTTAATGCATTTTTCCAAAACAATCACAATTTTTCTGACAAAAATTCACAAAAAAATGATCAAGACGAAAAGCCTGTGTTTTATAAGGACGAAAATCTACGAACCGCCCTGAGGTTGGGACAGAGATTGGGACAAGCCCTCCTGAGGTTGGGGCAGAGGTTGGGGCAGCAGCATTGATTGGGTTACTTTTACTGCAAAAGCGGTAATGAGCCAAGTCCTTGGCAAACGCACAAATGGCCTCGCTTAGCTTATCCATATTAGTTGTGGATATCGTATGTTCTACACGAAAACTTTCTACTGAGGTAAACAATTTTTCCTAATCCTCTTTTGAAATCATAATCTCAAATCAGTTAAAAATTTCACAAAATTAAAGGAAAAAAGAATTGTTTACCACTTCTTTCAAAAGTCACAGTAGTGTCAGGCCATGCTTCTGGCGCGGACAAACTCGGAGAGCGTTTTGCGGAAGAGCATGGATTGCCTGTTATCATCAAGCCTGCCGACTGGGCTACTTACGGTCGTGCTGCTGGGCCTAAACGAAACGAGGAAATGGCTCGGATTTCTTCCGCCCTCGTTGCATTCTGGGATGGCAAGTCCCGTGGCACCAAAAGTATGATTGAATTGGCACGCAAGCATGGGCTGCGGGTGAAAGTGGTGAAGTTCCAATAGAATTACATACAAATCAACAATTAGAAGTTGTGCACGACACGGACAAGAGTGCATAAGCATTATGATTGGCATGGCAGAACAAAAAGGTTCAAGCGTGTATGTCTATAATCCCAATGGTGGCCTTATGTGGACTAAAACAGGTACCTTGCAAGGGTACACATCAACGACAGTGACCATCAAGCAAGGTTCGACAACCTATATGTGCGGTGAACGAGGTGAAATCAAGTTCACGAAATAGGCAAATCATTGTGATGTTCGGATGCAAAATCTATCCTTCGAACATTGCATTTGATGTTTTTTGATGAAAAGAGCACTCATTTTGAGTACTTTTCCATTGGCTCGGACACGAAATGTCTGACAAAATTCGTATCTTTGCACTCAAACACTTACCCATATGAATGTCTTCAATAAATATGTCTGGCTGGTGAACACTCTGCGCCGCAAGCGTGGAGCTACACTGGAGGAACTGCGTAGCGAGTGGTATGATACTGATTTGAATGTTGACCACAGCGAGCTCAGCGCACGCACCCTTGCGCGTTGGAAGAATGATGTGGAAGACATCTTTGGCATCCTTATTGAGTGCAACCCTGCAAAACACTATCAATACTACATCGCTAATGATGATGCACTGGAGAAGAACAAGACCATATCGTGGATGCTCCACACCATCACCATCAGCAATGTCATAGAAGAGTATAAAGGCGAGAAAGATAAGATTGTCTTGGACAGGGTGCCTTCGGGTGATGAATATCTGTTGCCAATACTGAGGTCGATAAAGAGGCGATGCCAATTGGTAATCACATATCATCGCTTCCAAGAGGATGAAGCCCGTGAGCCAATGACCGTGAATCCTCTGTGTGTTCGGCTCTTTGAAAAGAGGTGGTATGTGGTGGTGGAGTTGCCTGATGCTCCTGGCGAGTACCGTTTGCTTGCCCTTGACCGTATGGAAGACTTGGTACAGACCGAGCAAAAGTTTGAATACCCCCAGGATTTCAGCGCAGAAGAGTACTTCGCCAATGATTACGGCATAGCTGTAGGATTTGACAAGTACCAGCCCTGCAAAGTACGTCTGAAAATCAACAAGGCTCAGAGACCATATACAAGGGCGTTGCCTTTGCACCACTCGCAGGAGGAAGTGGAAACACATGAGGATTACTCCGTCTTTGAGTATTACATCAAACCATCGCCGGACTTTGCACGTGCCATCCTGCCCTACGCCAAAAACATAGAAGTGCTGGAGCCAATCGGACTGCGCAAGATTGTGGTAGGCATGGCATTGGACATATTGAAAAACTATAAACCAGAAACGACATGAATGAAAGTACAACCCTTAACGACTTTTACCCAACCCGTGAAAAGGTAGAAGCAGACATCGATGGGGTTAATGTCAACTGGAGACGAACCCTGTTGGAGTGGGATGACAGACTCGACTGCCAACTGAGAGAAGGCGAAATCATTGACGCCGAGGTTGACGAGAAGGTTGCTTTGTATAAGGAAGCATTCTTTTCGGCTATCATGTCTGGTAGTGAGTTGTCGGACGAAGAGGCTGTTCCTCACCTGATAGAAGGAGCGTTGTGGTATAGTTGGGATCATGACGGTGGCAAAATTCCATATATTTGCGCGGTCAATGCTTACATGATTCGCAAATTCTTGATTGAGAACGGAAGATACCCTGAATTTGAAGACTTGAATTGGCAGGATGATGAAGCAACCATTGAGCATTACGTGAAAGGGGGCTTTAAGAGATTCCAAGAGATGGAAGAAGACTTCGGCTTACCATCTGCCGAACGAGCAGAAGTGTTGCCTTTCGTCTGGACAGAATTCTTGGGCAAAGAGGATGCCAATGCAGCAGCCGCCCTTGCCTACGGAACCTACATCAACCTGTTTGTGCATTGGGAGTATGACTGATTTAAAGATTTACCACAAGCGACACATCTTCGACATTTTCATGGACATCTATGAAAACCAGTTTGAATATGGCATAGAAGAGGGGCTGCTCATTCCGGAAGCCACACGATATATCAAGGAGGAACTTGAAGAAGTCTTCCCGAATGTGGGGTGGACAGAAGAGGTTATACAGCATGAAGTAGAACAAATAATACATGTGATGCATGAATAATACAACTACACAGCCTAAAAAGCCGGGTTATGTCAAGCGCGGCGAAATGCCCGAAGGCTTTATGAAAGCGCTTCAATGCTTTAAGCATATTGTCGACATAGCCAAAGAGCCAAACAGCGAACTTGACTTGCAATATCGTGGCGGCAAGGTAAATATATATTATCTTGGAGGAAGTTTGCTCCGCTTGGAGGGTGAAGAAGGTATCTTCTTTGATGAGAAATATTTCTATACACCTAACAAGAACGGCATGCGTTCTTCCGATATTGAAAAGTTACGGAGCAACGATTACAAGAAGCGAGCTCAAAAATCAAAGGCGTATAAAGATGCGACCCAAGATGAATTGGATAAGGCTCACAAGGAGGCTCTGTCGCTTTACAGCGATTTGGTAGATCAACGTGATGCAGTAGTAGGGCGTCTTAAGATTGCTACAACACGGGGTGAGGTGTCAGCTGTGCTTGAAGATATGAAAGAAAAGATACGCAATTGGAAACAATGCTTAGTAGATAATGGTTGGCTGAAAGTTGTGAAAGGAGAAAGAAGCGTTCAGCATTATATCTCGTTATACAACAAGTGTTTCGATGATGATACCGACTTCGTTGTCCTGGACATAGAATATGCTGTTAGTTCCGAATCCGACTATAAAAAGAAGGATGTCAACGGAATGGCTACCAAAGAACAGCCGCGTGCCGATATCCTCGCAGTTGACAGAGAAGGCCAACTATATGTGTTCGAACTGAAGTATGGAATGAAGAGTGTGGGTAAAAGTGTGAAAGAGAAATCCAGTGCCTTAGCTCATATCGAGGACTTTCTGCAAACTATGGGTGGAAAGATGTGGGATAAGTTTTTGACGGATATAAATACGTTGTTCCAAACCAAGAAGTCCGAGCACCTTTTAGACGAAGATGTTAAACTTGATATGCAAAAACCACCACGATTCGCTTTCGTAATGAAATGCGCTATGGACACCGATGAACGTGATTTCAAGGAACATCTAGAAGTAAACGGCGTAACAGGAATAGATACAATTTATCTTCCGCGTGACAATGAAGGTGAAGAATATCCGAAGGCGAAATATAAACTGTCAAAACGACATTTATGCAAATAAACATCCATCGCGGCCTTGACCAGATAGGCGGCTGTATAACAGAAGTATCGACCGCGACATCGCGCATTTTCATAGATATGGGAGACAACCTGCCCAGCGAGGACGCGATGTCCGATGCCGACAAGAGGGAGTTAGTCCGCCGCCTGTTCGCCAGCAACGTCAAGGAGAACGAGGCTGTGTTCTACACCCATGCCCATGCCGACCATATCGGCATGATTGCATATGTCCCTGGCGATGTGCCTCAATACATGAGCGCAGGCACGAAGCAGCACTGTCAACTTAAATACGGATTGCTCTCTACTCTCGACGCGCTCGAAAATCCTGAGTTACACGACCTTTGTGATGTTCATATCGCCATACTCAATCGCGCAAAAGTCATCAAGTCAAAAACCGAGCAGGTTGGTGATATTGACATAAAGGCATATGAAGTACCTCATTCTGCTTGTGGTTCAATCATGCTGTTGATTGAAGCCGATGGCAAACGTGTACTTCACACCGGCGATTTCAAGCGCGAAGGGTTGGGCGTTGACTTTATGGCGCAAATAAAGCGGATTGGCCAAGTAGATGTTGTCATCACAGAAGGAACCATGCTCAAACGTAGTCAGACTATCACGACCGAAGACGATGTCCGTAGGCAGATGGTCGAAGTGATGAAGAAACACAAGTATGTTTTCGTGTTGACCTCTTCGCTCAACTGCGACCGCCTTTCATCGGCATCCTTGGCGGCCAAAGCGACAAACAAGCCCCTCACGGCCTGCTCCAGCATGATGCTTCGCAGTATAAAAGGATATATGGAAGCAATGCCCAAAAAGTTCGGCTCTGGTGTGACATTCTATCCTTTGTCCGGTAAAGCTACGTCTGAAAATACTATGGATTTTGAAAAGTGGGTTGCTGACCAGGGCTTTGTGCAATGCGTTGGCATCGGACAGTTGGAGAAAGTGCGGGAAACACTGGCTCTCTACGACCCGAAAGATTGTGCATTGATATACTCCGTGTGGCAGGGATATTACAAAATCCCAGCACAAGTGCGACTTAATCCGAAGTTCCGTCAGTTTCGGGAGATGTTTAAGTACGTCTATGACATACATACTAGCGGCCATGCCGACTCAGCTACCATCGCAGAGATGCTCACGCTGCTCAATCCCACGGAGGGCATCATTGGTATCCACAAAGAAGCTGGCGCTTCGCTCTCGACATTGGATATCCCCGAAGAGTTAAAAGCTAAAATCATACCAGAGGGAAAAGCACTCGACTATGTAACCCTAAGATAATGAAGTCTATTCTGTTCAAATATATAAATAATAGTCCTTTCGGCACTGACAATAGGGATTGGTCTGGGATGTCGGTTGACAGCATCCTGGATGCGTTTGATGCAGTTATAGATAAAAACGAGCAGACTGCCGGACACTCGTACAAGGTTGTCAAAATTGACACGTACCAGGACGCGCTACGCTACAGGGAGTATGCCCCAGATTGGTGCATAATTGAGTCGGAGGCTGCTTTCTATGAGCATAAAAGTGGCGGGCGCAACCAATTCTATTTCTGCGTCCGTGATGATGTAAAAAGCTATCCGCAGAAAAGTTTTGGCAAGGAATACCCGTATGACAACTACGGGTTATCACTGATTGCCGTATGCGCGGGTCTTCAGCAACAAAAATTGTTACAAAACCATAACTTTTTGATTAAAAGA
>CAYTXF010000076.1:0-16105 GCA_964440745.1 uncultured Bacteroides sp. | reverse complement strand
GACTCTAAGGAATGGGAGAGTATTGTCGGGAACTTCCATCCGTCAGAGACAGACGGCAGAGGCCCCGGCAACCGGCAAATAAGGTTAAGGTCGTAGAGGGAAGCACACGAAAATAGGTCAGCCGCTCATTAGCGGTTGCTACTCCGGTATCATATGTAGCAGTCTTTTTCATGCCATTCCCAAAATTTAAAGTTCTATATAACCACCCAAAAGCACGCTTTCAGGTTTTCGGCTACAAATATAACAATTTTTCTCCGAAATTTGTCTAAAAAACTGAAAAAAGTTTGAAAAAATTCAAACTTTTTTCTTAAAGCCCTATCTTGGAACCTTTTAGGGCTCTGGACAGGCTTGCGTAAAATTTTTCTGTCAAAGATTTGAGCGAATCGCTGCAATGTCGGCCTGAAGCTGCTTGTCAATTGCCAAGCGCTCTTCGATGGTATGGCATGCGTAGTTGACAGTGGCATGTGTGCGATCCAGATGGTGGCCTATGGCTACCAGCGGCATCTTTGCGACCTCCTTGGCCAGATACATTACCACCTGGCGGGCATCTGACACCTCGCGGCGTCGCGTCTTGGTGAACAGGAGGTCTGGATCGATGTTGTAGTATGAGCATACCTCCTCGGCTATCAATTCGAAATTGATAGGCTTCTGGTTGATTTTCACAGCGCGTGCGATCACCTGTCGGGCAAGATCCAAGGTGATGTCGCGGCCAGAGACAGTGGCATGGCCGATGAGCGACACCACGATGCCCTCGAGCTCGCGTATGCTGTCAGTCACTGATGCCGCAATGTATTCCATCACTTCGCGAGGGATTGACAGGCCGTTTTGCTCTGCCTTGCGCTCGAGCACTTTGCGGCGCAGTTCCAAGTCGGGAGCTTCAAGCTTTGAGGCCATGCCCCATTTGAAGCGCGACAGCAGTCTCTCCTCGAATCCCTCCATGTCGGCCGGCGCGCAGTCACACGACAGTATGATCTGCTTGTTGTTCTGATGCAGATGGTTGAATATGTGGAAGAAAGTGTTCTGCGTGCCCGGTTTCCCATGCAGATCCTGTATGTCGTCGATTATGAGAGTGTCGATGCTCTGATAGAAGTGGAAGAAATTGTTGGTGTTCTTATTTGCCACTGCTGCCGTGTACTGGCTCTCAAACAGGCGCGAAGTCACATACAGCACTCGGCTGCGCGGATTGTTCTCCTTGATGCGTATGCCTATGGCTTGTATCAGGTGAGTCTTGCCCACTCCGCAATTGCCGAAGATGAATAGGGGATTGAAGGTCATGTTCTTCGCGGCAACAGCTTCGGCAAGCGATACAGTGATCTTGTTGCTTTCTCCCAGACAGTAGTTCTCAAAGGTGTATCTCGGATTGAGCTGCGGATCGATGTCGAGCTGGGGCTGTGCATGGAATGGATTGGCGGGCTGTGCCTTGTGCTGATCCAGAATGGTGCCGCTTGGATTTGAACTGAGCACATTGACAGCTGTCTCGGCAGCGTCCTTTACCTGGAAAAAGCTGTAGTAAAGCTTTGCATTTTCTCCGTAAACCTTTCTGATAGCGGGACCTAAGATCTTAAAGTAGCGTTCCTCGAGTTGCTCCACATAGAACGAAGAGGGCACGCTCAGGGTCAAGGCACCGTCGACGAACCCGACGGATGCGATGTCCTTGAACCATACGTCGTACTGCTCGGCAGGTATGTTGTCGCGTATGATCTGGCGGCATTGATCCCATAATTCTATGTGATTGTTTCCTTTCATTTCTCTTGGTCGCTAACTCTCTCTCTCTGATTTTAGGTATGCAAATTTAAAAAGAAAATTTCATATAAAATAATCCAAAAAAATTTGGAAAAATCGAAATTTTTATAAGGTTGTTGAATGTCAATAATTTACGTCAAAATATAAAGTAATGTTATAGATTTCCCAATTGAAGCCCCTGTAGATGAATGACTTATAAAAATAATAAAATCTGTTCCACATACCATGCTGATATGTGTAACAGATTCAGAAATTAAAGTGTAACAAAGGGTTGTGAAAAATATACATTTTTTTAGAAAAAAATTTACACAGGTATTACAAGCGTGGGCAGGTCAGAAGAGAAGAGCACCTTGTGAGGCAGCGAGGGGTTGAAAAAGCGTGAAAAAACATTCTTTTTCTTATTGGGCACCACGATCAGATCGAAGTGATTTTCGGCTTCCAGACGATTGAATTCGGCGAAGGCCTGGGTGATGTTGAGGTCTTGCACATCAAAGGTGTAGCTGCGGAAATTCTGTGTGCAATAGTCGCGCAGGGCATTGGATGCCTCAGCGGAGTTGCGCAGAAGCTGGCGCTTTTTGCCCGGAAGGTTCACGATTGTCACATGGGCCATAGCCTTGGGGAAAATGCGATAGAGGGTGTCCATGGCCAGGATATCCTCCTGCTCGATATTGCTGAAGAAAAGCACGTTCTTCACCTTGAATGGTGCAGCCACGCCGCTGGGAGGCTCTGGAAGAGCCAGCACGGTGAATCGGCACTTGTCGAGCACCTCGGCTGTTACTGACCCAATGAGGTCAAGTTCCTTGCGCTTGGCGCCTCGGGTGCCCATCACGATGAGGAAGGGATTGTTGGCCTTGGCGTATTCGCTGATAGCATCCTCAGGGACGCCCTCAGTGACGCATGTGTCGAATTTTACGGGTGGGAGCTCGCCTTTCTTGATCATGTCTTTCAGGCGTGAAATAAGGTGGCGCATTTGAGCCTTGGCAGCTGACTCCACTTGCTCGCGGGCATTGGCATCGGCGATCTCGTAGGTGAGACTGTCAGTGAGCTGCATTGTGCCGGCCACGTAGGGATCGATGTAAGTATGCAGCAGCATGATCGAAGTGTCGTGAGAGGCGGCTATTTTGAAGGCTGCTTCGGTGGCCATCAGAGAGATGTCGCTGAAGTCGGTAGGCACAATGACCGGCAGGGCCGGATCGCCTTGGCGAGCTGGCAGGATGGGGTCGGCGAATATTTCTCGATTCTCGATGATGCGCAGGGCAAGCGGCAGATCGCGCTCGTGGATGCGCACTCTGATGCCAGAGGAGATCACAGGCTGCTCGATGTTGACATTGCGGAACTGCACCTCCAGGCCCTCTCTTTCGAGCAGAGCGCGCAGCGCAATGGCCTTGTCGTAGGTGTGTATTGCTACTGTTATGAAACGATCCGGTGCCATATCTTGAAACTTGTGGTTATGCTTAACTACGATTAACGAGCAATACCCCGAACAACTCTTCTCTCGAGTCCTTCGTCGCGGGTATTGCTCGTTGGATCGTTGTTGACTTGTGGCTTTTTATTTGTCGCCATTGGCCTCTTTCAGGATATCGATGGCCATGTCATAGATTGTTGAATCATCTAACACAACGATACCGCCGTCGGGCCCGGGCTCAATATGCACGCCGCAATTGCGACCCATGTCGTAATTAGCGCCCCCAAAATAATTGCGTACTGTCTGTACGGTTACATTTAGCTTGTCAGCAATCTTGTGCATAGAACCGTCGGGCAAGCTGTCTTTTAGACGGCGAAGCTCGTTGAAGGTGATTGTCCTGCTCATGATGGTTACAGTTTACGTTTTTATGGTTGTTTTGGTTGATTTTTACAATTTCGATATAAAGGTAAAGTTAGTTTTTGAAATAACCAAAAATTTGAGGCAAAAATTTTACGGATTTTTTGATTTCAAAAACTAAACCATTGAATTGCAACTCTTTATGAAATGTTAAAAAATATAGTCAGATTTTCTCCACATCGGCGCTGCGCACCCAGGCTCGAGTGGCATTGTTGATCTTCACATCGTACCACAGGGGCGATGAAGATTCGCCTGGGATGGCCATGGAATCCACTATTTCCACTACTGTGCCTTCGTGCACAGGTATGATCTTGGTGTTCTTTCCGGTGTGGGAGCCGGGCTGTGTGCTCATGTTGGCAGTTGGCACAATCACCACGGCCGTGTTGTGCTTGTAGGGGCCATGCGCCACCTGCATCGCCACGATCAGCGTGTACAGGAAGAGGATGATTGCCACGCCGCCTCCGAAGAAGCCCAGCTTGCGCACATTTACATTGCCTGAGAACACATATAGCGCCACGCATCCCAGCACCAGTATGAACATGCAGAAAGCAGTCCAGGCCCACAAATCGGGGCTCATCCAGCCGGTGATGCCCTGGTGCACGTTGCCAAGGAATGTGCTGTCATCCTCGGGCTTGTCAATAATCTTGGTCTTTACATACTCAAGATTTGTGCGGGCGTCCTTGAACGAAGGGTCAAGCTGCAGGGCGCGTTCGTAATAAAGCACCGCACGGCCCATTTTGCCTATTCTATAGTATGAGTTGCCAAGATTGTAGTAAAGTTCTGGCGATACGCCGTCGGCAGTGATGGCCTGGTGATACAGGCGCACAGCTTGCACGAAGTCCTCATGATTGTAAGCAGAGTCGGCCTGAGCTGCCAGCGACATTGCGTGGCTTGCACACACTCCGATGATGACCGACGCTAACAGGGATAGTATCTTTTTCATTTTTTCGTAGACTCGATTGATTTGATGGTAGTTACGGCCTGATCATAGAGTTGGCTCATCTCAGCCTCGGAATGGGGCGTGAAACGCGCCATTTCGCATTGGTCGAGGATGTCGATGGTCTGGCGGATAGCTTCTTCGCTGAGGCCAAACTGCGCGAGTTTTTGCTCGATATTGTCACGCAGAAGTTGCGACGACGGGATGTCGAGCTTGTCGCTCAGATAGCCCCACATGGCTCGGTTGAGCTCTGCGTAGAACTTGTCGGTGTCCTTGGCGTTCATGGCAGCCTTGGCCAGGCGCAGGCGCTTGGTGGCCTTGCTATTGGCGCGTGCAAGCTTGCGGCCCTTCACATCAGCGTTTAGCTTGAGCTGGCGGCGGTAAATGTAGATCACAATGATAAGCAGCATGGCTGCAGCCGCATAAAGCAGCCAGTAGAGACCTGAGCGGAACAGGTAGGTGGGAGTCTTGGTGAGATTGTCGCCGGTCACCTTGATATGCAGAATGTCGGTCATGCCTTTGGCTATGGTCTTCTGCTCGGTCACCGCCGATGTGGTCATGCCCTGCGCCACCTTCACTTCGAAACCTTGCAGGTCGATGGTGTGATACTTCTTGTCGCGAGGATTGAAATACACGAAACGTGAGGGATCTATTTCGAATTTCCCAGGCTCCTGAGGCACCAGCGTATAATTGACTGTGTAGGTGCCGTGCATGTCATTGCCGGTAAAGCGGGCATTGATGTCGGTCTTGGGTGTGTACTGGTCAAATCCTGCTGGAAGGTCCAGGGTAGGGGTCTTGAGGTATTTGATGTTGCCGGTGCCTTCTACCTTGTAGATGTATGAGGCTGCTTCGTTGGTGCGCAGCTCAATGGGCTTCATTTCCACTGAGGCCTTGAAGTCACCCACGGCGCCAGTGTATCCGGCGGGAGCTGTCGGCAGGGCGGTCACGTTCACCTTTGCGGTGTTCGATTCGGTAACCACTCGCTTTTCGATGGGTCGGCGTGTCTGGAAGAAACCGTTGCTCACGAGTTCGTAATCCACAATTGTCACATCGTACTTGCCTGATGTGATGGTAAGCTGGCCTGCTTTCTGCGGATACACGATGCATTTCTTCAGGTACGCTGTGTAGTAGTTTTTGCCATTGTAATGCTCCATCTCGGTGCCTTGAGGCACTTCAAGCTCCTCCGACAGGAAGCCCTCGAATGTAGGCTGCGCGGTGATCTGGAAAGAGCTGATTTCGTAGCGGGTGTATACTTTAACGCTAACCACCACGGCTTCCTGCTCGTAGACCGACGAGCGGTTGAGCGATATTCTCACAAACATGTCGTCGGGCGAGATCTTGGCTTGGGCTCCCCCATTGGCATTGCCCTGAGGTATTCCTTGACCCTGGCCTTGGCCTGCACCGGCATTTGAGTCAGGAGGAAGTATCTTCAGCTTGTAGGGCTTCGATGACAGCGACTTGCCATTTGCGCTTACTGTGACTGCTGGTATTGTGGTCTCTCCAGCCTTTTCAGCCAAGTAGGTGAATGTATAGTCAATCGATTGCTGCGAGCTCATCTGGCCATTGATAATCTGAGTCGACGACATCGTGGAGGTCGAGGGACCGTAGAGCAGTCGGCAATTGGGTATTTCAGGGGCCGAAATCGATGAGGCAGAACCGTTGACGAGCCTAAATGTGATGGTAAATTTTGTGCCCTCGATCGGGGTGCGAGGATTGATAAGGTTGAAAGTGGTCTCTGCCCAGGAGCTGAGTGCCACTGCCAACATTGCTATAAATATGTTGAAACGTATTTTCGTCATACGATTAATTTGTCACTTGTAATTTGTCACTTGTCACTTGTCACTTGTCACTTCTCACTTCTCACTTGTCACTTGTCACTTTACTATTACCAAGGCTTGTCAGTAGTGCGGCGATTGGTGTTGGCTTCTTCTTCTTTTGTCTTTTCGCGTGTTTGGTTTTCGCGATTCTGCATAGTCTGCAGTATCTGTTCGGCATTGCCGCTCAGTTGCTGCTGTTCCTGCTGCTGTTGCTGTTCCTGCTGTTGCTGTTGCTGCTGGTCTTGTTGTTGCTGCTGATCCTGCTTGTCCTGATCTTGATTTTGGTCTTGGTTCTGATCTTCGGGGGGCAGTTTTAGCTGTGCCACACGCAGGTTCTCGCGAGCGCGCAAATTGTTAGGATTTATCCTGAGTGTCTCTTTATAATATTCGATGCTCTGGGGATAATTTTGCTGCTCGAATGCGAGATTGCCCAGATTGTAGTTGGCCTTCTCTTTGATGGTGACATCACCGGCTGCTTCGGCCAGGGCCGTGTAGGTGGTGATGGATTCCTGGTAGAGGGAATCTTCGGGATTCGATGAGAGATGCGACAAGGCCACAGCGCGGTCAAACCGGGCGTATTCTGAACCGGGCGAAGCAATCAGTGCCTTGTCATAGCACTCGAGAGCCTTGGCGTAGTTGCCGTCCTTGAATGCCTGATTGCCTTGCTTTACCAGATTGCGCTCAAGCTTGGTCGATTCGTATGCGAGGCTGCTCACAGGCAAGGCCAATCCTAAGGCTAATAATATTGACAATATAAAGATACGTTGCATAAGATGGTCATTTTTTTGAGAAGAGATTTACATCCTTGAGCCAGCTCATCTTGCGGTCTACCACCAACAGATCGATGATCAGGAGGCCTAAAGCGATCCAGGCAAAGGTGGGGAATTGCTCAGCGCTTGCCTTGTACTGCACTTTCTTGAATTCGGTCTTGTCGACTTCGTCAAGAGCCGACACCAGAGTGTCGAGGGCCTTGTTGGAGGCGCCGTTGACATAGATGCCGTCGCCTACTTCAGCCAGGCGCTTGGCAGCATCCTCGTCGAAAGATGTGAGCACCACCTGGCCGTCTTTGTCGCGCAGGTAGTCGGTGCCTGCAGCGTTGATGGGTATTGGCACACCCTTGGCAGAGCCCACACCGATCACATCCACCTGAATGCCTCGCTGAGCAGCAGCCTTGGCCGCCTCGATGGCGTCGCCCTCATGGTTTTCGGCATCAGTAATCAGGATGATGGCCTTGTTGACTTTGTCATCGCTGGTGAAAGCGTTGGCCGACATGTTGATTGCATCGGTGATTGCGGTGCCTTGGAGGCTCACCAGCTTGGGGCTAAGCTCGCTCAGGTACATCTTTGCGGTGTAGTAGTCAGTGGTCAGAGGCATTTGCGTCTTGGCCTCGCCGGCAAATACCACCAAGCCTACCTTGTCATTGTCGAGGCGTCCCAAGAGCTTTTCCAGCAGCAGGCGTGCGCGGTCAAGGCGGCTAATGCCGTTGGGATCGTCGTTGGCTGATGCCAGCATGGAGTTCGACACATCGAATGCTATCATGATTTCGATGCCTTCGATGCGGCTTTGCTGAGGCACTTTCTCTCCGGCGCGCGGTCGGCACAGCACTATGATGATTGCTGCCAATGCAAGCAGCTGCAGCACGATTTTTACGCGCGGCTTGTATTTCGACGCATCCGGCATCAAATGCTGGAGCACAGCCAGGTGCCCGAACTTGCGCAGATTGGCTTTTCTTCTGGCCTGCGCCCACAGGAAAAGCAGGCCCAGCGCCACCAAGCTGAACAAGAGGAATAGCAAATGAGGATATGCAAAATCAAACATATTTGGTCTTTAGTCTTTGGTCTTTGGTCTTAGGGTATTGATCTGTTCACCGTGTATCTCAGCAACAGCTCCAGGGCTATCAGGCCGAAGGCGATCCATGCGAAGAGCATGTAGTTGTCTTCGGCATGCGAGAAGTGGCGCACGTCCATGCGGGTCTTTTCAAGACTGTCTATTTCATCAAACACTTGGCGCAGCACATTCTCGTCGGTTGCGCGGAAATATTTGCCGTTGGTGAGATTGGCGATTTGGCGCAGCGTAGTCTCATCGATGACCACCTGCATGCGCTGGGTCGAAGGTCCGTAGTTAGTCAGTACTGGGAAGTCGGCCATGCCGTTGGTGCCGATGCCTATGGTGTAGATGCGTGCGTCAAGCTCCTTGGCCACCTCGGCTGCCGTCAGGGGAGCCACCACGCCTGTGTTGTTGCTGCCGTCTGTGATCAGAATGATGCTTCTGCTCTTGGCCTTGCCTTCCTTGATGCGGTTGAGGGCTGTGGCGATGCCGTCGCCGATGGCGGTGCCGTCGGGGAGCACGTTGGTGCTGATGCCGTTGATGTAATTCACCAGCATGCCTCGGTCCACTGTCATGGGTATGCCTGTGAGGCTCTCACCAGCGAATATCACCACGCCGATATTGTCGTTCTCGCGGCCAGAGATGAATTCGGTTGCCACCTGCTTAGCGGCCTCCAAGCGGTCAGGCTTGAAGTCCATGGCCAGCATGCTGGTGCTGACATCGATGGCCAGTACGATGTCGGTGCCTTCGGTCGAGGTTGTGTGCCAGCTGTCGCGAGTTTGCGGGCGCGCCAGGATCAGGATCAGACATCCGATGGCGACGAGTCGCAGCGCGAATAGCAGGTGCCTCACATATTCTCGCCAGGGTGTGCCCAGGTTGGCAAATGGCGCCAGGGTTGACATTCCCAGCGAGGGGCGTGCGTTGCGCTGCTTAAGCACATACCAAGCGATCAGCGGTATGAAGCCGAAGAAAAGCCAGAGATATGTAGGATGAGCAAATTGCATGAGGGGTTATTTTTTGTTGCCTTTGGTTGTTTTCTTGCCCTTGTCGGTTGAGGCTTCCTCTTCTGGCTCGGGCTCAGGCTTTGTAGATTCTAAGAATTGGGCAATGGTATTGAAAGTGCGCAGGCCCTCCTCAGGGGTGGGGTTGGCGGCTGCAAACTTCACGATGTCGGCCAGTTGGAGCACCTGCTCCATCTGAGCTGCTGACAGATGCGTCTCCTTGTTCTCGCGCAGCTTGCGCAGGATTTGGGTCGAGGTCATCTCCATAGCGTTGATGCCGAATCGCCCGTCGAGGTATCCGCGCATGATGTCGATCAGGTCGGTATAGTAAGTCTTGGTCTGGCCCTGCTCGAGCAGCTTGCGGTCCTTGAGAGCGGCCAGGCGCTGCACTGCCAGTTCGTAAGGCGGTATGGGCTTGCGGGGAGTGAAGATGGCGGGGCCGTTCTTCTTATACAGCTTCCATCCCACATATGCGAGAGCCAATACCAGGATGCCCAGGAACACCCATAGCCACCAATCGGGTATGTAGTCATACCAGATGCTCTTCAGAGCCAGCGGGGGTTCTGAGGGGTGTATGGTGAGGCTGTCGACATTGTTGACATCGCCCAGTTCGGGGCTCAGATCCACGGGATATACCTTGAAAGTGAGTATGTCGCTGCTTACGGTGTCGCCCTCCGACGCATAGCGGAAAGGAGGCAGCGTGAGCACATCCATGGGATCGAAGGCCTGAAATATGATGTGGTAGTTGAGCTGAGTGCGACCGTTGCCAATGTCGGAGGAATCGCATGCCCATTCGATCATCTCCAATCCGTGATAATCCTGCTTTTTCTTGGGCATGTCCACTATGGTGCCGGGATGCTGGCCCTTGATCACCTCCACATTCACAGTGACGCGGTCGCCCATCACCAGTGTGGCGCTGTCGGTAGTAGCCTTGATTGACATTGCGCCTTTGGCCGAAACTGTGCTGGGAATCCAGGACAGGGCCAGGGCGAAAGCCGCAATCAGTATTTTTTGAAAATATTTTACGCTCATCTGTCTTTGGAAATTCTTAGGGGAATGCTTGAAGAGTAGGGGATCATCGCGTGCGGCGCGTCTTGAACAGGCCCAGCAGGGCTTTCACATAATCCTCGTCGGTAGCGATGCTGGTGAAATCCACGCGGCAGCTGCGCAGGGTCTCGGCCATGGACTGCTGGCGCTCGTACCACCATTTGTCGTAGGCCTTCCTTACCTTCTTGGCGCCGGTGTCGATCCATCGGCTTGAGCCGGTCTCCAGGTCAGCCACGCGCATGAGCCCCACGTTGGGCAGGGTGGCGTCGCGCTTGTCATACACCTGCACGGCCATCACCTCGTGGCGGTTTCGGGCTATGTTTAGGGCATGCTTGTAATCGCTGGTGTCGATGAAATCGCTCACCAGGAATGCCGTGCACCGGCGCTTCAGAGCGTCAGCCAGATATTCTACGGCCTTGGCTATGTCGGTGCCTTTGCTTTCGGGAGTGAAATCGATTAGCTCGCGTATGATCAGCAGGATGTGCTTGCGTCCTTTCTTGGGCGGTATGAATTTCTCTATGCGGTCGCTGAAGAAGATGGCGCCTATCTTGTCATTGTTCTGGGTAGCCGAGAAAGCCAGCGTGGCTCCGATTTCGGTGATCATGTCGCGCTTCTCGCAGCCTACGGCTCCGAAGAGGCGGCTTCCGCTGACATCCACCAGCAGCATCACTGTCAGTTCGCGCTCTTCCTCGTATACCTTGACAAAGGGCTTATTGTGCCGAGCAGTCACATTCCAATCGATGTCGCGAATGTCGTCGCCGTATTGGTATTCGCGCACCTCCGAGAATGTCATGCCTCGACCCTTGAAGGTAGAGTGGTATTCGCCCGCAAAGATGTTTTGTGACAATGCGCGCGACTTGATCTCTATTTTCCTTACTTTCTTTAATAACTCGTTGGCATCCATTCTGCTTTCAAGGCACTTGCACCTTGTCAAGGATTTCGGTAATGATTTCGTCGGTGTTGATATTGTTGGCTTCGGCCTCGTAGGTCACTCCGATGCGGTGACGCAGCACATCGTGGCTTACAGCAATCACATCCTCGGGGATCACGTATCCTCTCTGATGGATGAATGCGTAGGCTCGGGCAGCGCGAGCCAGCGATATCGATGCGCGGGGCGATGCTCCAAAGGCGATGATGCCAGTGAGGTCGTTGAGCCCGTAGTCGGCTGGGAATCGGGTTGCGAACACCAGGTCCACGATGTATTTTTCGATTTTCTCGTCGACATAGATTTGCTCCACTATTTTTTGAGCCTCGATGATTTCTTTGGGATTGAGCAGGGCCTTGACGGGCTTGCGGTCGTTGCTGATGTTCTGGCGGATGATGATTTTCTCTTCATCGCGGCTTGGATAGCCGATCACCACCTTCATCAGGAAACGGTCGACCTGGGCTTCGGGCAGGGGATAGGTGCCTTCCTGTTCGATGGGGTTCTGGGTGGCCATCACCAGGAATGGCTCGTCGAGGGCGAATGTGGAGTCGCCGATAGTCACCTGACGTTCCTGCATGGCCTCGAGCAGAGCGCTCTGCACCTTGGCGGGGGCGCGGTTGATTTCGTCAGCCAGCACGAAGTTGGCGAAAATCGGGCCTTTCTTTACCTTGAATGATTCGTCCTTCACGCTGTAGACCATTGTGCCGATCACATCGGCCGGGAGCAGGTCAGGGGTGAATTGGATGCGGCTGTACTTTGCGTCGATCAGTTGGGCCAATGTCTTTATGGCCAATGTTTTTGCCAAGCCAGGCACGCCTTCCAGGAGTACGTGGCCGTTGGAAAGCAAAGCAATGATGAGAGACTCTACCAGGTGCTTCTGTCCTACAATAGTTGAGTCCATTCCATGGGTTATGATCCCGATGAAGTCGCTCTTGCTGGCCACCAGGCTGTTGAGCTCTCTGATATTCACTGTATCGCTCATAAATGTAAGGTTGGTATCTTTTAGGTTGTTAGGATATTAAAAAATATAGTTGGAACGTTGACTTACATAAGCAAACTTTCCAACTACAAAATTACAATTAACTTATGAAATGTGTTAATTAAGAATGTTAATTTTGTTTATTATGCGTTTAACATCTTAAAGAATTAACCTTTTTTAAATATTTGTGGTCAAAAAGGCGGATTCTCTGTCTATTTGTACTGAGCCAGTATCTCTGCAGCTTTGCGGTTGGCAGCGGCCTTGCGCTCTGCCTCGGTAGCCTGGGTGGCGTATTTTTCCAGTGGGGGTATCTTCAGCCTTACGTTGGCTCCCACCTTGTTGGGGTTGGGGATTGCCGACTTGTTCTCAAGATAGATGTACACCCAGTATGCCTTGTCGCCATAGTGCTTCTTTGAGAGGGCAGCGAGGTTTGAGGTGACGGTGTCATAGACATCGGCCTTGGCCTGGGGCTTTGCGGCAGGGGCTGCGTCCTTTGCATTGTCTTTGGCAGGAGTCTGTGGAGTTTCTTGCGTTGGCTGGGCTGCCTGCTGGGGCTCTGCAGCGGCTTCTTGCTGAGCCTCCTGGGCTTCCTCTACGCTGTCTTCTGAGAAGATGTCGAGCAGGGCCAAGTCGGCGTCGGAGATTTGTTCTTCCGGCGCCTCAGCCAGGGTTGGCTCGAGCATTTCCTGGATGGGATCGTGGAGGAAGAAACCTATGCCGCAGCCTAAGATGAGGCCTACGAGCAGACCCATGATCACCATGAAGGTGGGGAATCCGCCGCCGCCTTTCTCTAGACTTGTCTCGCTATCGCTTACCTCATCGTAGCGGGGGTCTTCCTCTTCCTCGTCTTCTTCGGGGAGATAAGGCGAGACCACTGCTTTAGAGGGGGCTTTTACTACCGGCTTTTCAGGTTCTTCTTGGACCTCTTCTTTGGGCACATCTTGGGCCTCTTCTTTTGGCTCTTCTTGAGCCTCTTCTTTTAGCCCTTCTTGAACCTCTTCTGAAACCTGTTGCGTCTCTTCCGCTACCTTCTCAGCAGGGATTTCTTCTTCTATCTGTTCTGCTGCCTCCTCTTCTACTTCTTGTTCTGCCGGCTGCTCGGTCGGAATCTCAGTAGAGGGTGCTTCCGCAGCAGGCTCTGCCGGAGTCTCGGCCAGAGGAGCCTCCGGCACCACGATCTTTGCTAACGGCTTGTTGAGCTCTTCGGCAGTGATGCCAGGGCTTAGCACCTCGGGCTGGAACATGTCGAAGGGTGCGTTGATAGCCTCAGCCAGATGCGCATCGGGCACAAATCGGATCTTGCCGTCGGCAGTCACCAGGAACTCGCCCACATCCTTGATTTTGGCGCTCTTGTCCTTTTGCAGGGCATCCTTCACACTGTTGGATAAGGCCACGATGAAAGCCTGCGCGATGTCAGAAGAGCATTGCGCTGTGGAGGCTATCAGCTCCACCAGGCGTTTTTGGGTGATTATGTTGTTCATTGCAGCACTTGTTTTTTGAGCATTGCACCTGCTATGAATTCCAATTTGATCTGTGGTGGTACCAGCATGTTGCTGCCGGTGGCGGGGTCTTTAACCACTTTTTCAGCCACTTTGCCAGCCACAAAGTTGCCAAAGCCGGGTATCGCAATCGAGTCGAGATTGTTGGCGCGGTCTTTGAGCACCGAGGCGAAAGCCGCAATCAGCCGAGCCGCTTCCTTGGCGTCGATGCCCATTTTCTGTGCCAAATGTGAGTTAAAAGCCTTCTGATCCATGATTTGCTAAATTAATAATTGCGGGCAATAATCACTCGCTGGGCGCTGGGCTTGCCGGTGACCATGCACACACCCGGGGTCTTGTCGCCCTCCAGGGGTATGCAGCGGATTGTGGCCTTGGTCTCTTCCTTGATGCGCTCTTCGGTCTCGGGGGTGCCGTCCCAGTGGCACAGGAAGAAGCCGCCGTCCTCGATGCGGTTCTTGAAGTCCTCGTATGAGTCGCAGATGTATGTCATGTCGGCGCGATGCTTCAGGGCCTTCTGATAGATGTTTTCCTGAATCTTGACCAGCAGATCCTTGATGTGCTCGGCGATACCCTCGAGAGGCACATTCTCTTTCTCCAGGGTGTCGCGGCGCATGAGCTCCACGGTATCGTTCTGGATGTCGCGTTCGCCAAGCACCAGGCGCACGGGTACTCCCTTGAGCTCGTAGTCGGCGAATTTGAATCCTGGGCGGCGATTATCGGCGTCGTCATACTTCACGCTGATGCCCATTGCCTTGAGCTCTTTCATGATTGGCTCAACTGTGGCGGTCACCTTGTCGAGCTGCTCTTTATTCTTATAAATAGGTATAATCACCACCTGGATGGGCGCCAGCTTGGGAGGGAGCACCAGGCCATTGTCGTCGCTGTGGCTCATGATCAGGGCACCCATCATGCGGGTTGAGAGGCCCCATGAGTTGGCCCACACGTATTCCGGCTGGTTGTCCTTGTTGCTGTAAGTCACGTCGAATGCCTTGGCGAAGTTCTGGCCGAGGTTGTGGCTTGTGCCGGCTTGCAGGGCCTTGCCGTCCTGCATCATGGCTTCGATGGTGTAGGTGTTGAGGGCTCCGGCAAAGCGCTCGTTGGCGCTCTTCACGCCGCGGATCACGGGCATTGCCATCCACTCCTCGGCGAAGCGGGCGTAGATGTTGATCATCATCTTGGTGCGCTCTTCGTTCTCCTCGGGAGTTGCGTGGGCGCAGTGGCCTTCCTGCCACAGGAATTCGGCCGTGCGCAGGAACATGCGTGTGCGCATCTCCCAGCGCATCACATTGCACCATTGGTTGATCAGCAGGGGCAGGTCGCGCCAGCTGTGGATCCAATTCTTGTAAGTGCCCCAGATGATGGTCTCTGAGGTGGGGCGGATGATGAGCTCTTCCTCAAGCTTTGCATCGGGGTCGACTACCACGCCCTTGCCCTCGGGATCGTTCTTGAGGCGATAGTGGGTCACCACGGCGCATTCCTTGGCGAAACCCTCGACATGCTCAGCCTCGCGGCAAAGAAACGACTTGGGTATCAGCAGGGGGAAGTAAGCGTTCTGCACGCCGGTCTCCTTGAACATACCGTCGAGGGCCTGCTGCATCTTTTCCCATATCGCATAGCCGTAGGGCTTAATCACCATGCAGCCGCGCACCGCGCTCTGCTCTGCCAAATCTGCCTTCACCACCAGCTCGTTGTACCACTGTGAGTAGTTTTCGCTGCGCTTGGTGAGGCCTTTCAGTTCTGTTGCCATCTTTCTTATGATAGATTGTTTGTGGTTACTTTGTTTTCAAAGCGCAAAATTACAAAATATATTTGTTTTAGTCAAAATATTTGGCACGGAAACGTCAAATATGACATTATTGCAAAAATAAAGTAGAAAAAGGTAAGAAAAATTTTTGTTAAATGTCATAAAAGTATTAAATTTGCAGAACGTCAAAAACTTTTGCCTAAACATCCGTGCCCGATGCGTTGTTTCTATTAAATGCATCACCATGCTGCAGAGGCAGAATAGATGACCTTAAACGCGCTGAATGCAAACACAAAAGAAATATACCAATACGTTTAATTAAACAAACCTTAAATGAAAAGAGTCTATTTGTTTGGCGATGGCAAAGCTGAAGGCAATGCCTCGATGCGCAATTTGCTGGGCGGCAAAGGAGCCAACCTGGCCGAGATGAACCTGCTGGGCATGCCCGTGCCTCCGGGTTTCACCATCACCACCGAAGTCTGCACTGAGTACACCCAGTACGGCCGCGACTATGTGGTAGAACGCATCAAGGAAGATGTGCAGAAGGCAATCGCCCATGTCGAGTCACTCACCGGCAAAAAATTCAATGATCCCCAGAATCCGCTGCTCGTGTCGGTTCGCTCAGGCGCTCGCGCCTCTATGCCCGGCATGATGGACACCGTGCTCAACCTGGGCATGAACGACGCAACCGTGAAGGCACTGGCAGAAAAGAGCGGCAATCCCCGCTTCGCTTGGGACAGCTACCGCCGCTTCGTGCAGATGTA
>CAYTXF010000075.1:11043-16269 GCA_964440745.1 uncultured Bacteroides sp. | reverse complement strand
GCCATGGAGCCGTGGTCGAAGCCGTCGAGTTCGTAGAGCCGGACGGCGGGGTGTCCGGAAAGGCATAGAAGGCGCCACATGTAGGCATTTTCCTCGTACCGGCCGTAGAGTTCCAAATCGCGGTCTCCGCAGATTAGCAGCATCGGAGGGCAGTCAGGGCGCACGTGGGCCATGGGAGCCGTGGAATCGATGGTGGGCTGCAGCGGCGAAAGTCCCTGCATCTTGCGGTGGTTGAAATGGGAAATCATCTGTCCGCTGAAGGGGGCTGCGGCCCTGATGCGGTCGGCATCGATGCCCTCGGCAGCAAGCCTTGACTTGTCGAGAGCCAGCATCGCTGCCAGGTATCCTCCCGCAGAATGGCCAGCCACATATATCCTTTCGGGATCGCCACCGTAGCTCTCGCAGTTCCTGAAGGCCCATGCAACCGCGCCCGCAGCATCGGCTATGCAGCTGTCAACCGGGACCGTGGGCAGGAGGCGGTAATTGGCTGCGACAACGACGTAGCCTTTTCCATCGAGCTCTTTGGGCAATTCCTTGCTGCCCGCTTCCAGGCCTCCGCCATGGAACCACACGACAACCGGGCAGCCTTCCTTCTGGTCATCATAGCGCACGTCGAGCACGCATCTTTCTTGAACCTGTTTGTCTTCAGAAATTCTGTAATGCAGGTCGGTCTCGGTCCTCTCAGCTGCTCCACAGAAAAGGCAAGCAGTAGCCATCACGGCAAAAAGGCGCAATCTTTTTAAATTTTGTATCTTCATAAGCTTAGTTTAAAAATCAGTCAGCAAAGTTAGCAATCGTTGTACACTGTGCACTATTTTACAATTTTTTGTTGAAAATGAGGCGTGGTGGACGCATTTCGTGGCCGCAGAATAGGAGCGTGATGCCATGGAGGGTGCAATTGGGTATCAGTTTTATAAGGCGGGGATCTGCGGAGTAAGTATAGATTTGTTTTTCAGCCTCGGCATATTGGCTTTCGATTTCAGCGTCGGTAGCATTGGCCCCCACATATTTCATTTCGAAAATATAACAATGCTTGGCCTTGGGGTAGTGAGTCAAAAGGGGCACCATAACAAAATCGCTGTATCCATAATTGAGTTCCATTTCCGGACATAAGATAGTGAGATTGCAAAGGCCGAGCATAGCCTTGAAGAAGCCATGCTGATTGAATTCTCCACCACGTGAGTCGCGCACCGATGATAGTCGGTGATACATATCGCCAATTCTTTTAATGGCCGGCTCCCAATCGCCGTTGTATACCATTTCAATATAATCGCTGCCAAGGGCATCTACATCGATCGGACATTCCTCTTTGTACATATTGGCCAGGAAGCCCCACAGGAGCTGCTTCACGCACTGGTTGGGAATCACCATTTTTTGAATGGAGGCCTCGTCGTCGCCAATGGTAAGCATTCCATAATAATATATCAGCGAGCGGAAATTGTCGCGATCGAGAAGTTCTGCAGCCGGAAATGAAGTCTTCAAGCGCATTTTAATGTAGCCATCATTGGCAATGCGTTCGATGTCAGAGAGGCGGTCGGCACGTTGCATGCCACGGTCAAGGTTAATCAGTTGGCGCAGCTTGGTGAAGTCGGTGCGCACGTTCTTATCCACCATGTCTTTGGGAGGAAGTCCTTTTTCAATCATTGGCTTTATATAGTACAAAGCCATGTCACAATTGTAGACTGCTTCTTTGCCATAACTTTCTGCAGCAAAGCAATAGTTGTCATACCATGGCTTCATATCCTCGATCACAGCGTCAATATCAGCGGGTACGTTGGCGTTTTCATTATAGTATAGTAGCATTTCTCTCACCTCGCTTTCTTCGAAGCCGAGGAGAGTGTTGAATTTGGGCTTGTCGGAAATGTTCCAATCTATATTGTATCCGCTGGTAAGGTCATCGAGAGTGATGGGAGAAATTCCTAACATGAATATGCGCTCAAAGCTGTCTTTGAACAGCTTGAAAAATCGGCGATAGAATCCGTCGGCATGTGTGAGCGACTGGAACACTTCCTTGCCTTTTGTACTGAGCACATCATTGGTGAAATTGTCGTATTCGTCGATAATAAGATACAGACGCAATCTCAGCCTTTTCGCTGCAATAGTTATTAAATTCAATTTTGATTCTGCGTATTCAGAATTCAGAATCTTATCGACCACTATTTTTTCATAGAATCGTGCATATTTTAAGATGAAATCATCTAAAACGCCACAGCAATATTCGTTGAATTTCTTTTCCAGTGCCTCGGGCGTGCCTCCTGCCTTTGAGAAGTCGAATCTTAGCACTTGATATGAGTTAGCATCCCTGGTGGGATTCGTGCCTATGTAAAGTCCATCGAAGTATTTGTGAAAATTATCCTTTTCATTAATGTCGTAGTAGGTTTCGAGCACGCTTATAAGCAAACTCTTGCCAAATCTGCGGGGCCGAATTAGAAATAGATAACTATTTTCTTCTTCCATAAGGGGTAAGAACCGGGTCTTATCCACATAGTACATATCGTTTTCACGAATCCGCTTGAAGTCCGATATTCCATAAGGAAGCTGTTTCATATTTATACTCACTTTTAGTGCTAATTCAAAATCTCTCACAAATATAAGGATATTTTATGAATATACAAAAAAAAACGAACTGACGAGAATCAAGGAATTGACGAGAGAGACGAAAGAAATAATTGTTTTGTCCATATGAAGGGAGGGGGTTGTCTATTTTGGGATTGGGGGAAAAGTTGTAAATTTGCGCATAATCAATACTTGCCTTATGCGACGCTTTACCTTATTCTTTGCCTTAGCCTTCACATTGTGGGCATATTCTAAAACTACTGTAGACCTTTCTGGTCAATGGAAATGCTGGCTTGACAGCAATGACAAGGGCCTGGCAATTGACTGGACCCAAAGAGAATTTGCCGACAGCGCCTGGCTCCCAGGCACTACCGACAGCAACGGCCTCGGGGTCCCCAATACGCTGGCCCCGGCATTGACACGCCCGCAATTGAGCCATCTTACACGCAAGCATAGCTATGTGGGACCGGCTTGGTATCAGCGGGACATTGTCATCCCTAAAGAAATGGCTAATAAGCCTTTGCGCATCAGTCTTGAGAGAGTGCTTTGGCAAAGTCGCTTGTGGATCGACGGCATTGAGGTGAACAATCCACAGGAAAGCCTCACCACTCCCCACGAATTTGAAATTCCTGAGGGACTCAATGAAGGCATGCATACCTTGACGCTGCGCATCGACAATCGAAAGCTCTATGACATCTCAGTATCAGACATGGGTCATGCCTATACCGACGAGACCCAAATCAAATGGAACGGGGTCTTGGGCAAGATGACGATTGCAATGATCGATCCCGTCGAAATCACCAACGTTATCGTTACCCCAAATGTCAGGGGAAATGAGATAAAAGTCACGGCTGAAATTGAAAATCATCTCAACGAATCAGCCGAGGCAAACCTCACCTTAAGAATAGATCAGGAAATTCTTAAAACTGCGTCAATAAATATAGCCCCTGGAAGCCAACGCTTTGATTTCACATGCCCTATGCCAAATGATGCGCGAGCATGGAACGAATTCTCGCCGGTTTGTTACCAACTCAATGCCACGCTTTTGACCAGCCAAGGTCAGAAGTCAGAGGCCAATGCTCAATTTGGCATGCGCGAGGTTAGCACTGATGGCAACAAGCTTCTGGTAAATGGCACTCCAATCTTTCTGCGCGGCACTTTGGAAAGCTGCATTTTTCCATTAACCGGCACTCCGCCGATGACCACCGATGGCTGGCATAAAGCATTCGACACAGCTAAAAGCTGGGGCCTCAACCATCTGAGATTCCACTCTTGGTGTCCGCCTGAGGCTGCATTCAGTTTGGCTGACAGCCTGGGCATCTATTTGCAGATAGAACTGCCATGCTGGACCCTTACCTTAGGGGAAGATACTGCGACAGTCGCTTGGCTGAAGAAAGAAGCTCAGCTCATCAGCAAAGCTTATGGCAACCATCCCTCGTTCCTGCTGATGACCTGCGGCAATGAAATGCAGCCTGATTTTGAAATTCTCAACAACATGGTAGCTGAGATGCAAGAAAGGGATCCGCGTCATCTTTACGCTGCCACAAGTTTTACATTCGAGCCCGGTCACGGTAAGCATCCAGAGCCAAATGATCAATTCTTTGTTACACAGTACACCGATAGCGGCTGGGTTAGGGGACAAGGCCTCTTCGATGTGGAACCACCCAGATTTGATGCCGACTATCGGCAATCAGTAAAGCATTTGCAAGTGCCGCTTATCATCCACGAAGTTGGGCAATATGCCGTGTACCCCAACCTTGATGAAATTGAAAAATATCAGGGCACGCTGCTGCCTCTCAATTTTATGGGCATCAGGGACTGCCTTGATTCTTTGGGTATGCTCGACAAAGCGTCATCCTGGACACAGGCTTCAGGCACCCTGGCTTCAATTCTTTATAAGGAAGAGGTAGAGCGCGCGCTTCGCACTGATGGAGTAAGCGGTTTCCAACTTCTGGACCTCCACGATTATCCTGGCCAGGGCACTGCATTGGTAGGGCTGCTTGATGCCTTTTGGGACAGCAAGGGAATTATTGAGGCTGACCAATGGCGCCAGCATTGTTCGCCAATAGTGCCGCTCGCGCTTTTCCCGAAAGCTATTTATAAGTCAGGCGAATCATTTGAGGCAGAGGCAAAGATGGCTAATTATTCTGATAAGGATCTATTGGGCAAGGCACTCCGCTGGGAGATCATCGACACAAAGTCAGCTTCAATTATTGACAAGGGTGCGTTTACCCAGACCGATTTCCCCAGGGGTCAGCTTACAGAGGCAGGCAACATCAATGTCATCCTGCCTGCGACGCAGGAGCCTTTGCGAGCCGATGTGCGCCTTTGGATTGATGACGCTGAATGCGCCAATTCATGGCCGATATGGATTTTCCCTAATATCAATGAAGAAGAGGTAATAAATATGACTCAAGGCATTGTGCTGACAAAAGATCCAAACACAGCCCTGCAGGCCTTAGCTGAGGGAAAGAAAGTGCTGTTATCGCCAACAAAGGATAAATTGAAAGGCCTGGACGGAAAGTTTGTGCCAGTGTTTTGGAGCCCTGTGCATTTCCCAGATCAGGCCGGTACCATGGGCTTGATCTGCGACCCGAGTCATCCGGCTCTTGAGGCATTCCCTACAGAAAGCCATAGCAATTGGCAATGGTGGAGTCTGGTGAAGAATTC
>CAYTXF010000075.1:0-10943 GCA_964440745.1 uncultured Bacteroides sp. | reverse complement strand
CATTCCCTACAGAAAGCCATAGCAATTGGCAATGGTGGAGTCTGGTGAAGAATTCTACAACCATAGATATGGCCAATGTGCCGGAGGCTGAGGAGATAATAAGCCAAATTGACAATTTCACTAACAATCGTCGGCTCGGCTCAGCTTTCCAGGCACGATGCGGCGAAGGGCTTCTGCTAATGAGCGCTATGGATTTGTGGGATGAGGGCCAATTGGCTGATCCGAGCCATCCTGAGCGCACCCAGCTCCTGGTCTCTTTTTTGAGATACATGCAATCGGAATCTTTCCGTCCCCAAGGCACGATTGATACCAACCAGCTTCTCTCGATCTTCCGAGAATAGACGAGAGAGACTAAAGACAAGAATTTACGAAAAGACGAGAAAAGATAAAGTTCGTTGATTCTCGTTAATTCGTAGATTCTCGTCAAAATATATATATTTCGTCTTGAGCGAAATCCGGGGGTTAATGCTTTTCGGGATCAAGGGGGATGTCCTTCTTGGGGAGGGGAGGGAGGATGCCATCGCGACGCAGGAGAGCGTCGATGGTAGGATCCTGGCCACGGAAACGACGATAGAGCACAGCCGGATTCTCGGTGCCACCTCGCTCAAGCACATTCTCGCGGAACGCCTTTGCCGTGTTCTGGTCAAAAATGCCATTCTCTTCGAACATCGCGAAAGCGTCGGCATCAAGCACCTCAGCCCATTTGTAGCTATAATATCCGGCGGCGTAACCTCCGCTGAAAATGTGATTGAATCGCGTTGAGGTCATAGTGCCAGGAATGTCGGGGAACATGGCTACCGACTCGTAAGCCTCACGCTCGAAAGCCATGGGATCCTCCACATCCTCCTTGAGCGAATGCCATGCCATGTCGATGTAGCCAAACATCAGCTGGCGCAGACACGCATAAGCCGCGCCATAGCGCTCCGAAGCTATCAAACGGTCGACATATTCCTGCGGGATGGGTTCGCCGGTCTGATAATGCTTGGCGAAACCATCGAGGAATTCCTTCTGTGTGAGATAATTCTCGTTGAACTGCGAGGGAAGTTCCACAAAATCGCGGTATACCGATGTGCCTGAGATGCCCTCATAAGTGCACTGGGTGAGCAACCCATGGAGCGAGTGGCCGAACTCATGCAAGAACGTGTTCACTTCATAGGGAGTGAGCAGCGACGGAGTATCAGCAGTAGGCTTGGTGAAATTCATTACGATCGACACCAATGGGCGCGAATTGGTGCCATCCGGCTCAGTCCATTGCTCCTTGAACGATGTCATCCATGCTCCCTGGCGCTTTGACGGGCGAGGGAAGAAGTCAGTGTAAAGCAAGCCGAGATAAGAGCCATCAGCATCCACTACCTTGAAAACATCCACATCAGGGTGATAAACATCGACATTGTGGAGTTTCTCGAAAGAGACGCCATAAAGCTTAGTAGCCAAGCCGAACACACCATCAATCACTTGGTAGAGAGGGAAATAGGGGCGCATTGCCTCCTCGTCGAAAGAATATTTCTGTTGTTTGAGCTTATTGCTGTAATAGCTGTAATTCCACGGGGTGATTGCTGTGCCAGCGAAATCCTCCAGCTCCTTCATCTCAGCCTTTTCTGCTGGCAGGTAAGCATCGCGCAGCTTGTTGAGCAGGTCATAGACAGCCTCTGGCGTTTGTGCCATAGTGTCTTGGAGCTTTTGGTGGGCATAAGTCTCAAACCCGAGCAGGTTGGCAATCTGCCGACGCAGACTCGATATTTGCTTTATGATTTCAAGATTGTTGTATTCGCCTGAGGTATTGCAGGTCTGAGACATCATATACAGCTTTTTGCGCAGGTCATCACGATCACTATTCTGCATGAAAGGGCCGTAGCTGGGATAAGCCAATGTCACCAAATACTCACCATCGCGCCCCTTTTCCTTGGCAGCTTCCGCTATGCCAGTGACATAGTTTTCAGGAAGGCCCGAGAGATCATCCTTGGTGAGCCATAATTCCTTTGTATTAGATTCCCTCAGCACATTTTGCCCAAATAGAGTAGTTAGCTGAGAGAGTTGCCCCGACAGCTGTTTGAATTTCTCCCGATCCTCACCTTGAAGATTCGCTCCCGAGTTGGCGAAAGAGTCATAGCTCTTCTTTAGGAGAGTCTGCTGTTCGGGCGTCAGCGAGAGATTTTCGCCCTGATCGTAGACAGCCTTAATGCGATTCCAGAGGTTTTGGTTGAGCACGATGTCAGTAGAGTAGTCGCTAAGTTTCTGCGATGCCTCCATGGAGATCTCCATCATTTCATCGTCGCTGTCAGCCTCGAGCAGATTGAAGAACACATTAGCCACGCGGTTGAGGTCGCGGCCGGCGCGATCGAGCGCCACAATGGTGTTTTCGAATGTGGGAGCCTCGGGATTGTTGGCGATAGCGTCGATTTCTTGGCGAGCGAGCTCCAAGCCTCGGTCGATGGCCGGCATGTAATGCTCGTTTTTTATTTGAGAGAACGGCACGCTGCCGTAAGGAGTGTCAAACTCCTGGAAAAAGGGATTTTCTTGAGCCATAGCTGTTGTTGATAAGAGTAATGCTGAAGCGGCAAAAAGAGTTTTCATAATAATGGGTTATTGGGTGATTTTCTATTGTTCGGTTTCGAGCGAGGCCGCTTGATGATCGCGGGCAATCTGAAGCTGGCGCTCCAGTTTCTCGCGCATGATGCGAGCGCGTCGGTTTTGGAGTTGGGCATTGGAGAATTTCCACGCGGTGCCGAAAGCAGCAGCCTGCTTGTCGGTAAGCTTAACCGGGACGTTGCCTTTACGGCCATTGATTACAGCCCCCTTAACGGGATTCGCGCTGGCCCAGCAACCCAAGTCATTGACTTCCTCGGGCAAGAACGAGGCTAATTCTCCACCTTCTACAGTCTGGAGGCGAGCAGTATTTGCGGGCAGAGCTTGCGATGACAGTTCTGACGTAGCAGTATTGAGAGTGATTTGGCTGATGCCGATTTCCTTGCCTTTGTTCTGTGCCACGATGTAAAAGTTGTAGTCAGCATCGTTGACGCGCGGTTCCACTCCAGTGGAATTGATGAACCCCGGCTTGTAAGCGTCAGCCACTACGTAGTAGCCTTCGAGATCGTCGCCCGGGATATGTTTCATCAAGGGAGACAATTGCTCGATTTCGAGCTGCGTGGCAGCCAGCAAACTGTCGGCAAATGAAATCTGAGAAATGGTGACTTTTTCGATAGCCTTGGCGCGCAGGGATGTCACTTGCTTGCGGGCCTCAATCTGGGTGGGGCAGCGCTGGTCCACGCTGTCCATCCAATCCATAGCCAACGCATATTGGCCATTGTCCATGGCCTGGGTCACACGCTCCATGTATTCTTTTGATAGAGCTTCTTCGGGATTTTTGTCGCAGCTTGTCAGAGCAGCGACTGCGGCAATGAGAATTAAATGTCGGATATTCATGATTATGATTAATTGCTGCGTTGGACGTCCTTGACGCCCTTCACGGTCTTAAGTTTTTTAATGAGGCTGTCGAGGGCCTTGGTGTCATTTACGCCCACAACTAAGAAGCCTTGGAATAGGCCATCGTTGCTGGTGATGGAGATGCTGCGCAGGCTCGAGTCCTTCTCTTTGTTGATGATCGAGGTGATGTTGGTGACGATGCCGATGTCGTCGCGGCCCACCACTCGCAGAGTAGCTGCAAACTGGCCTCCCAACTTTCCGCTCCATACCGTGCGGATGATTCTATAAGGATACTTCAGCTTGATGTTGGCGGCATTGGGGCAATCGCAACGGTGAATTTTCACTACGCCCTCCGAGGACACGAAGCCGAACACATCGTCGCCATAGATGGGATTGCAGCATTTGGCGAATTTGAAATTCATGCCCTTGACATTATTATCGATGATGAGCACTTCGCTGGGAGCAGCCTCATTCTCATTGATGGCAGGCTGGAGCTTGTATTCCTCGGCCGAGACTCGGGTGCTCTCCTCCTGCTCTCGATGCTTGACATCAAGATAGCCGTCGATTACCTCATTGATATCGAGATCCTCCTTGCCGAGCGCATCATAGAAGTCAGTCGCTGTCTTAAATCCCATTTTCTTCACCAAGCGGGCCAGGGTGGCCTCTTCGATGTCGATCTTGCGATTCTTCAAGCGGCGATAGAGAAGTTCGCGTCCCACTTCGGCCAAGCCTCCGGCTTGCTCCTTGAGAGAAAGGCGAATCTTGTTGCGCGCCTTGGAGGTGACAGTAAAGTTGAGCCAGTCAAGCTTGGGCTTCTGAGCATTGGAGGTGAGCACCTCCACGGTGTCGCCCGTGCGGAGCTTGTAATTGATTTTTTGATTTCGGCCGTTGACCTTGCCTCCGGTGCATTTGCATCCGAGATTGCTGTGGATGTTGAAGGCGAAGTCGAGCACAGTGGCTCCCATGGGCAGCTTGTAAAGATCGCCTCGCGGAGTGAATACAAACACCTCCTTGTCGTAAACATCCATCGAGAAGTTTTTCATCAGCTCCATGGGGCCGGTCTCGGCGGTCTCCAAGATGTCGCGCACATTGTTCATCCAGCGGTCGAGGTCGTTCTCGCTTTTGATGCCCTTGTATTTCCAATGGGCAGCGAGGCCTTTCTCGGCTATTTCATCCATGCGGCGAGTGCGGATTTGCACCTCCACCCAGTGGTCGGCAGGGCCGTAGACTGTGATATGGAGGCTTTCGTAGCCATTGCTCTTGGGTATGCTGATCCAATCCTTCATTCTGGCGGGATTGGGGCGGTACATGTCGGTAATGATCGAGTATACAAACCAGCACATGGCCTTTTCCTTCTCAGGAGGCACATTCAGGATAATGCGGATGGCAAACAGATCGAAGATGTCCTCGACATCATTTTTCTGCTTGCGCATCTTATTCCAAATCGAGTAAATGGATTTGGTGCGTCCCTTTAGTTCGAAATCCACGCCCTCCTGGCGCAGGCGCTCCTCAATAGGCTTGATGAATGCAGCGATGTAGGCCTCGCGCTCTGTCTTTTTCTGATTGAGCTTGTGAGCGATGTCGGTGTACATCTCGCGGTCGGTGTACTTGAGCGACATGTCCTCAAGCTCGCTTTTGATCGCGTAAAGGCCCAGACGGTGGGCAAGCGGAGCATAGAGGTAATTAGCCTCATAGGCCACATCATGCACGAATTTTTCGTTGGGATGATGGTTGATTGCTCTCATCAGTGCCAAGCGATCTACAATCATGATGATGATCACGCGGATATCCTTGGCGAAGGTGAGCAACAATTTGCGGAAGTTGTCGCTCTCGACGGCTGCCTGCTTGGAATAGAGCATGGCTACCTTGCTCAGACCGTTGATGAGCTTTGCCACATCTTCGCCCCAGTCGTCAGTGAGGCTTTCGATGGTCACCACTTGCGCCTTTACCAGATTGAAGAGCATCACGGCGAGCACCATATTTCGGTCGGGGCTCACTTTTTCGCAAAGCAGTAGGGCAGTCTCGAGATTATGGAACACAGGATTCATGCCATAGCGGTCGCGCTGACAATGGCCGTCGGTCACTGCTTGTGAGATGAGGGCTTTCACGCGAGGTCTGTCGTCAGGCATGATGATGTCACGCACGCTGTGGAGCAAGCTGCGATAAAGAGAGGGCAAAAGGGCGCGCTCTCGATCGTTGAAATATCCAGTTTCCATAGTCACGCTTTTTAAATCGACAAAATTAGTAAAAATTTACAATAGTCAGATTAAGAATTGCCAATAAAAAGGCAAAATGATGAAAAATGCCAATAAAAATAGAAAAAATATGGTCGGGGGCGTGAGTCCTCGACCATGATGATTGGGAAAATGCAATGCAATGACTCACTTTTCGCCTGCTTGACGCAACTTCTGCGAGAGATGTTCGGCAGCTTCGGCCCCTGCGTGAAGAGCGTCGGCTATCTTTTCCTCAGCATAAGCCACAAATCCCTTTTCGTGGATTTGATCCATCTGCTGATTATATGCGTCTTTGACATTGCCAGCGAGGTCCTTGGCGGCTTCTACAGCAGCTTGGGCCGCAACCTTGGCATTCTGAGCGGCCTGAGCGGCTGCTTCCTGACTGATCTGAGCATTGGTCTTGGCTTGGGCCTCAGCTTCTTGTTCTTTTTGTGTTTCCATAATTATTTGCTATTAAGATTGTACGTTATTGTGATTCTCTGCCCCAAAGCGGGGCAGAGAATATTTTGAATCAGATTAATGCTGTTGGGCTGTAACGTAGAATATGTAGCTGCGGCACTTGTAGAATCCCCAAACCAACACTAAGATCAGGATCGAAGCATTGAGGATGTACGGGAAGTTGATGGTCGAAGCGCCGAAGATGCGGGCGAATAGGTCTACCACGAAAGGCACCATCGCGATGGCGATGTAGTTGCCGGTAAGCGTGTATCCGAAATATTCAGTGGCCTGCTGAGCTGTAGGAGCAATGAAGGCTGTCTTGTCGTAGATGATAGGCTGCATGATGCCGTAGCCGTAGCCTGTCAAGAAAACAGTGACCAGATAGATGCCGTAGGTGTGCACAAATCCCATGGCGTAAAGGCCGATGATGCAGATTATGATTGCCAGATAGGGGGTCTTGCGGCCAAACATCTTGATGGCCCATGTAAGAGTGAAGCCAGCCAGAGTAGCTGCCAGGAAGTAGAGGGCAGTGGCTACGCCCACTTGGCCTGTGGTCATCTTATAATGCTCCATGGTAAATGGTAGATAGTCAGACACTACCATGGTAGCGTAGGTCATAGAGATATAGAGACCGATTACGCCAAGCAGCACGATGATGCATTGCTTGCCTGAGAAGCTGAATTTGGGCGCATGAGCTGACGGCGCGCTTACAGTGGAGCTGATCGTAGAGGTGGGTGCCGGAGCTTCGGCTTCTGCTACTTGCTCAGCCACAACCTTGGAGTCTTGAGTAGAGGCTGCTGTATTGGATATTTCCTTATTCTTGCCGGCTGTCAGCGGTTCGGGATATGCAGTCTTGTCTACAATCTTATACTTGTCGATATATTTGCGCGACATGAAAGGCACCAGGCACATAGGGATGATAGGCACCAGATACACCAGGAATGAAAGATGCCAGCCCAGCTTGGCGATCCATCCTACGAATAGGGTGGCTATGATCACCATAAAATTGCTGACGCCTGATTTCATGCCCAATTGCTTGGTGCGCGCCGGCCCCGCAAAATTCTGTGCGATCAAGCTGGCAGCCAATGGAATCACTAATCCGCAACCAATGCCTAACAGACAGCTCAGGAAGATAAGCTGCACCATCTTGTTGGCAAAGAGGAAGAGGATGCCTGAGAATGTGTATATAGCCAAGCCCACTACCAGGACCATAAGCTGGTTGCCCTGGTTGCAAAGCTTGCCCGACCACAATATGAATGGGATAATAATAAGATTGGGGAGAGTCACAAGCAATTGTGTCTCAAGCTCGGTCACGTCGGGAAAAACTTCCTTGAGTTTTCCTAAAAGGGGGGAAATAGCCAACCCTGGCAAATTCACTGTCAAGGATATGGATAGGATAGCAATTAGCGTTATCAGTGGTATTTTGCCACTGCCCGAATCTACGTACTTCATAACAGTAGGTCTAAATAAATTGATTAAAACATGTAGCCTAAGTAAAATACTTGGTTTATCTATTCAACACTTTTCGACCTTGAATTGTTGTTAAAACATATTAACATCAGCAACTATTTGAATTAACACCATAACCAACAATTCAACCTAAAAATTATGAAAACCACGTTAACTCTTGTTCTGGCGCTCGGCGTTTTCGGATCTGCCATTGCCCAGACTAACAGCCACTCTCTTTCGATTGTGCGCACATCAGCTCAGGATTCTGCCATACTGGCCGAACATCGTTCGAAGGCCCCTCACGAGATACCCGTGCCCCAATTCGTAGTAAAGTCGCAGGACAGCAAGTTCCTGATGACTGTGGGCGGACAGATCAATCCTATCATGGGTGTAGACCTTGGGAATAACCTTTACAATGTTGATGGCGCTGGCATCAGCTTCGTAACCCAGAAAATCCCCGTACCGGCACGCACTGGCCATAAGGGCGACTACTACATCAATCCCCTAAATGCCGCTATCGACTTCCAGATTGTTGGTCTCGCTGGCACACCCAACCAAATCACTGGTTACATCAAATTCGCAACCGACGGAAATTCGGGCGCTCTCAATATGAGCCGTGCTTACTTGACATGGCGCAATTTCACCGCTGGTGAAAAGCTGACCCTGCTGCAGGATGACTACGCTTGCCAGCCTCCGACAATCGACCCTGAAGGCCCCTCAGGCTGCGTGTCTACAGTGGCTTATGAAGTAAGCTATACATCAAAGAATTATAATGGTTTCCAATTTGCCATCGGTCTCGACATGCCGTCGTGGTATGCAAGCAATGGCGTGTATCGCGGCAAGGACTATCCTACATTCGACGGCAAGCAGGTCAACAATTATGCTGATGCTGAGCAGATGGTTCCTGATATCCCCATGTGGATCCAATATGGCACAAGCAACTACAACCGCATCCGTCTCTCAGGTATCATCCGTAATTTCAGCTATCGCGACTTGATTGGAAACAAGACCCGCCACATGGTAGGCTGGGGCGTAATGGCATCAGGCAATCTCCAGCCCTGCAAGAGCGTGATATTCTACTATCAGGCAGCTTACGGCGAGGGCATCGGCGCTTATCTGCAGGATATCGCAGGCATGCCTCTCTCATTTGTGCCTGATGACAAGAAGCTTGGCAAGATGCAGGCATCACCGATGATGGGCCTCAACTTCGGCTTCACTTTCAATCTTACCGACAAGTGGCAAGTCAACATCATGGGTTCGGAATCTCGCATCTGGAAGGTAGGCAACTATGCCGTGCAGGAGGATGCTTACAATTACAAGTACGCTCTCTATGGAGCTGCCAACGTGTTCTACAACATCACTCCTTATCTGCAGTGGGGCATTGAATATCTGTATGGCAAGCGCCAGACATGGGATATGGGCTCAGGCCACGACAATCGTATCCAGACCCAAATCATGTTCACCCTCTAAACTCGACCTAAAATACAAAAAGTGCGCCCTCCAACAGGGGCGCATTTTTTTTGGTATCATTCTTCTTTGGGAGGGGCTTCGCAGCAAAGGGTGGAGGCTTCGCCATTGCGGGTGGAGATGTAATGGGGCGAAAGGATCTCAATGCCTTCGCGATTGAAGACATCCTGAATGCTGACGTTGAGGTCGGAATATACGTCAGGCAGGAGGTTGGCGTCGCGTATGTAGGCATTGATTTGATAGATGCCGTAATCATTGCCCAGGGTGGTCTGCAGCACAAAGGGCTTCGGATCATCGACCACGCCGCGTGTGGCCAGGGCCGCTTCGATCAGCAGCTTGTAGATGCGTCGCCAATGATAGGTGTAGCTGACATTCACGTCGCAATGGATAATAAGGCCATACTGATGAGCCGACTCCGTAAGGTTGACAGTCTGGGTGGTCATGATGAAGGAGTTAGGCACGGTCACAATTTCGTTTTTCACTGTGCGTATGCGTGTCACGAAGGGTGTCTTTTCTATCACATCGCCCGAGGTGTTTTGCAGCTCTATGCGGTCGCCAATTCTGAAAGGCCGCATGTAGGTAATCACCAATCCAGCAATCACATTGCCGATGGCTCCGCTTGATCCTATCGAGACAATGAGACCGATGAATACTGAGATGCCCTGGAATACTCCCGAATTCGATCCCGGCAGATAGGGATAAATCATGGCTATGCCGAAGGCGTAGAGCAGAAAGCGTATGATATAGAACGTGGGCATCGCCCAGTCGGCAAAGAAGCCGTTGATGTGGAGCCGCTCTTCGGCAAGCTGAGTGGCAAGATAGCGCAAGAGCTTTACCAAGAACTTGATGGCGATGCAGATGATGCAGATTACAAAGAGGTTAGGGATGTATTCCACAATTCCCATCAGTATGTCGCGGCAGGGATTCCAGATGTAAGCGAGGATTGTGCGAGCGATCTTTTCGGTGGGCGGAAATACGGAGAAAATCAGGGGCACCGCGATGAGCACTATCACTAAGTCGGCTAAGAGGCGAAGCACATTGGCGGCTCCGCGCAGAATCACAGTCTGGCGGTGTATGTCGAGAATCTCGAGCTTTTGTATGTAGATGGGGTGAAGGCGCGTTTCGGCCCATTTGTCGATTAAGCGCAGTATGCGGCGATAGCCCACATTGAGCAGTTTTATCGCAGCCCATACCGCCATCAGAATCACCACCAGGGATATTATGCTGCGAATAAGCACCCACAAGCTGTGGCTTTTCTTGAGGATGAATAGTTCTTCTACGACGACCTCGCGCAGCTCTACGGCCAATTCTTCGCGGGATTTGCCAGCCCATATGGCATCGATGTCGGTGACGGAGAGCAGGATGTAATCGCCATACACGAGTTCTGTTTCGAAGTCGCTGGCGGTCACATATACTGAGTCGGGAGTCACGCCGAGCTGCTTGCCCACATGCTCTATTTCTTGGCTTGCTCTTAGGGCGCGCTCTTTTGCGGTGAGGCCTCCGTGGCGGGCATAGAAGCGGAATAGGGAATCTTCCTCCACCACTACCCAAGAACCGGGTGTGGCTTCGCGCAGCGAGTCGATATGGGCGCGAAATGACTCGCGCCTGAGCGAATCGCCGGCAAAGAGCTGCATTCTCAGGTGAGCAATCTCAGCATTGAGTTCGGTCTCGCGCTGCTGCGCTGCTTGCATTTCTGTGGTAAGATTGGCGATGATGGCTGAGTCGCTGATCATCGCTTCCTCCACCATTACGGTATCATTCCCGGGCAGTGTCTGCGCATTGGCAGATGCCAGCAATATCAGGCATCCCACTGCCATCAAAAAGCCTCGAAGTGACATAATGGAAAATATGTAACCCTCGGTGTCACCGAGGGTTACTTGATAATGTACTCAAAGAGATCGTCATCGTTGAATAGATGCTGGGTGAAGTATA
>CAYTXF010000074.1:10987-16285 GCA_964440745.1 uncultured Bacteroides sp. | reverse complement strand
GAGAAATGCAGATTTTTTTGGAGATGTGAGGGATTATTTATAATTTTGCGGTTATTTTAGGTAAATAATATCAATTTGTTAGAAAAATTAAGGTAAAAACACAAAATAGGTAGAAATTATGAGCGATCGTCTCTTCATTTTCGACACTACGCTGCGCGACGGCGAGCAGGTGCCGGGCTGCCAGCTTAACACCGTAGAAAAAATACAAGTGGCAAAAGCCCTGGAAATGCTCGGCGTGGATGTGATCGAAGCCGGCTTCCCGGTATCAAGCCCGGGCGACTTCAATTCGGTGGTGGAAATCTCCAAGGCTGTGACCTGGCCCACAATCTGCGCTCTTACCCGCGCCGTAGAAAAAGACATACGCATAGCCGCTGAGGCTCTGCAATATGCCAAGCGCAAACGCATCCACACTGGAATTGGCACCAGTGATCCTCACATTAAGTACAAATTCAACAGCAATCGCGAAGAAATCATCGAGCGCGCAGTTATGGCTGTGAAATTCGCCAAAAAATTTGTTGAAGATGTAGAGTTTTATGCCGAAGACGCCGGTCGCACCGACAATGAATACCTGGCTCGCGTAGTCCAGGCTGTGGTCAACGCCGGAGCCACCGTGGTGAACATCCCCGACACCACAGGCTACTGCCTGCCCAGCGAATATGGCGAGAAGATCCGCTACTTGATGGAGCATGTCGACGGCCTGAGCTCCGGCAAGGCCATCCTCAGCACCCACTGCCACAACGACTTGGGCATGGCCACTGCCAACACCATGGCCGGAGTGCTCAATGGCGCGCGCCAAGTGGAAGTGACAATCAACGGCATCGGAGAGAGGGCTGGCAATACCAGCCTCGAAGAAGTGGCGATGATCCTGAAATGCCACCACGACATCGACATTGACACCAACATCAACACCACAAAGATCTATCCTACAAGCCGCATGGTGAGTTCGCTGATGAACATGCCCGTGCAGCCCAACAAGGCTATCGTGGGCCGAAATGCTTTTGCCCATAGCAGCGGCATTCACCAGGACGGAGTGCTGAAAAATGTGCAAACCTACGAAATCATCTCTCCCAAGGATGTGGGCATCGACGACAACAGCATCGTGCTGACCGCACGCAGCGGCCGCGCTGCCCTGAAGCATCGCCTGAGCGTGCTTGGTTACGAGCTCGACGGCGAAAAGCTCGACAAGCTCTATGAAGCATTCCTCAAGCTTGCCGACCGCAAAAAGGAAATCACCGATGACGACATCCTGATGCTTGCTGGCGCCGATCGCAGCGCAAGCCATGCCATCAAGCTCGACTATCTGCAGGTGACCACCGGCATGGGCGTAAAGAGCGTAGCATGCCTCGGGCTTGACATCGCTGGCGAGAAATTTGAGGCAAGCGCAAGCGGCAATGGCCCCGTCGACGCCGCAATCAAGGCCCTCAAAAACATCATCAAGCGCCAAATGACCCTCAAGGAGTTCACCATCCAGGCCATCTCCAAGGGCAGCGATGACGTGGGCAAAGTGCACATGCAAGTGGAATACGACGGCCACAATTATTATGGATTCGGCGCCAACACCGACATCGTAAGCGCCAGCGTAGAAGCCTATATCGATTGCATCAACAAATTCAAAAAATAATCCAGGCTTTAGGATTTGGGATTTGGGATTTGGGAACAATGCCTAATTTTCCCAAATCCCAAATCCCAAAACCCAAATTCCAACGAATATGAACACTCTTTTTGACAAGATATGGGATTCGCATGTGGTGCAGAATGTGCCCGACGGCCCAACACAATTATACATCGATCGCCTCTATTGCCACGAGGTGACAAGTCCGCAGGCCTTCGAGGGCATGCGAGCCCGTGGACGCAAATGCCTGCGTCCAGAGAAAATCTTCTGCATGCCTGACCACAACACACCCACCCACGATCAGGACAAGCCCATCCAGGATCCCGTCAGCAAGACCCAAGTGGAGACTTTGGAAAAGAATGCCAAAGACTTCGGACTAACCCATTTCGGCATGCTGCATCCCAAAAACGGCATCATACATGTCGTAGGACCCGAACTCGGCCTGTCGCTCCCTGGCATGACCATAGTGTGCGGCGACAGCCATACCAGCACCCATGGAGCCATGGGAGCCATCGCTTTCGGCATTGGCACAAGCGAGGTGGAGATGGTGCTTGCCTCGCAATGCATCCTGCAGCAAAAGCCCAAAAGCATGCGCATCACCATCAATGGCACTCTGGGCAAAGGCGTAACCGCAAAGGACATAGCCCTCTATCTCATGTCAAAACTCACTACCTCAGGAGCCACAGGCTACTTCGTGGAATATGCCGGCGATGCTGTGAAATCTCTAAGCATGGAGGGGCGCCTTACCTTGTGCAACCTGAGCATCGAGATGGGTGCGCGCGGCGGTTTCGTAGCCCCCGATGATACAACATTCGAATATATCAAGGGTCTCGAATTTGCCCCTAAAGGCGATGATTGGGATAAGGCTGTAGCCTATTGGCGCACTCTCAAGAGCGGCGACGATGCTGTCTTCGACAAAGAACTTATGTTCGACGCTGCCGACATCGAGCCTATGGTGACCTATGGCACTAACCCCGGCATGGGCATGGGCATCAGCCAAAGTGTGCCAGAACTCGATTCAGTGCCTGAAGCGGGCCGCGCCTCCTTCAAAAAGTCGCTCGACTACATGGGTTTCCAACCGGGCCAATGCCTCAAAGGCACCCCGGTCGACTATGTCTTCCTGGGGGCTTGCACCAATGGTCGCATCGAGGATTTCCGCGCATTCGCCTCAGTGGCCAAGGGTCGCAAGAAACATCCCGGCGTCACAGCGTGGCTGGTGCCTGGATCCTGGCATGTGATGGAGCAAATCAAGGCCGAGGGTCTTGATAAAGTGCTGGAAGAAGCAGGCTTTGAGATCCGCCAGCCCGGATGCTCGGCTTGCTTGGCAATGAACGATGACAAGATTCCCGCTGGCAAACTCTCGGTAAGCACCAGCAATCGCAATTTCGAAGGGCGCCAAGGTCCCGGTGCACGCACCGTGCTGGCCAGCCCCCTGGTAGCGGCTGCTGCTGCCGTCACCGGCGTTATCACTGATCCCCGAGAATTAATGTAGTGATTTGGTGATTTAGTGATTTAGTGATTTGGGATTTATAACCCTAATCCCACATCCCAAAACCTAAATCCCAAATCCCAAAACCCAAATCCATAGAAGATGAAACAAAAATTTGACATCATACAGTCGACTTGCGTGCCTCTGCCGCTTGAAAATGTCGACACCGACCAAATAATTCCGGCTCGTTTTCTCAAAGCCACAACCCGCGACGAACGCTTCTTCGGCGACAATCTCTTCCGCGACTGGCGCTACGATGCCGATGGCAATCCAAAGCCTGATTTCGTGCTTAACAATCCTGCCTATTCCGGCCAGATCTTGGTTGCGGGCAAAAATTTTGGCAGCGGAAGCAGCCGCGAGCATGCAGCCTGGGCCATTGCCGGATATGGATTCCGTGTGGTCATCAGCAGTTTTTTCGCCGACATCCACAAAAACAATGAACTCAACAACTTTGTGCTTCCCGTGGTGGTGTCAGAAGGCTTCTTGGCCAACCTTTTCGCAAGCATTGCCGAAAATCCCAAGACCGAGGTCAGGGTGGATGTGCCCAACCAGACTGTCACCAATCTGGCCACCGGCGAGAGCGAGAAATTCGAGATCAATGGTTATAAGAAATATTGCCTGATGAATGCCCTCGACGACATCGATTTCCTTCTCGAAAACAAATCCAAAATCGAAGAATTTGAAAGAAAAGTTTATTGAAATAATGGACACTACGCTCCGCGATGGCGAACAGACCAGCGGAGTGTCATTCCTGCCTCATGAAAAATTGGTAATCGCGCGAAAGCTGCTTCAGGATGTGAATGTGGATCGCATTGAGGTAGCCTCGGCTCGCGTCAGCGATGGCGAAAAGGAAGCGGTGACCAATATCTGCAAATGGGCGCAGAAAACAGGCCTGATCGATAAGGTGGAGGTGCTGGGTTTTGTCGATGGCGGCGTATCAATTAATTGGATACGCGATTGCGGAGGCCGCAATATCAATCTGCTTACCAAGGGCAGCAAACTCCACTGCGAAAGCCAACTGCGCAAGACTGTCGACGAGCACATCGCCGACATCCGCGCAGAGGTGGCCTATGCTCGCAGCCAAGGCATCAATGTGAATGTCTATCTTGAGGACTGGAGCAATGGCATGCGCAATTCGCCTGAGCATGTGTTCAGCCTAATCGACGGCATTCGCGACACAGGCATTAAGCGCTTCATGCTCCCCGACACCCTGGGTGTGCTAAATCCGCTGGAATGCATCAATTTCATGCGCCGCATGGTGAAGCGGTATCCCGAACTCCATTTCGATTTCCATGCCCACAACGACTACGACCTGGCCATCTCCAATGTGCTGGGCGCAGTGCTGAGCGGTTGCCGGGGAATCCACACATCGGTCAACGGCCTGGGCGAACGCACCGGCAATGCTCCCCTATCGAGCGTGCAAGCGATTCTCAAGGACCATTTCCGCGCCAAAACAAGCATCAACGAGGCGAAACTCAATGAAATCAGCCGCCTCGTGGAGAATTATTCGGGCATCGCCGTGCCACCCAACAAGCCAATCATTGGCGAGAGCGTGTTTACCCAGGTGGCTGGCGTGCATGCCGACGGCGATAAGAAGAATTCGCTCTATTGCAACGAACTGTTGCCTGAGCGATTCGGCCGCAAGCGCGAATACGCCCTGGGCAAAAACAGCGGCAAGGCCAATATCCTCAAGAATCTCGAGGAACTCGGTCTGGAACTCACTCCCGAGCAGACAAGGCGCGTAACCGACCGCATCATCGAGTTGGGCGATAAGAAGCAGCTGGTGACACAAGAGGATCTGCCCTACATAGTGTCGGATGTGCTCAAGCACAGTGCCCCTGAGGATCGGGTGAAGCTGCTCAGCTACATGGTATCCACTGCCTACGGCCTAAAGCCCATGGCAAGCGTGAAACTGCAAATCGATGATCAGATCTACGAAGAGTCGGCCATGGGCGATGGCATGTACGACGCCTTTGTGAAGGCTGTCAAGCACATCTATCGCGGAAAACTCGGCCGAGAGTTTCCGTGGCTTACCAATTATGTGGTGAAGATCCCGCCAGGCGGCCGCACCGACGCCCTGGTGCAAACCTCAATCTCTTGGCTTTATGGCGATAAGCATTACCGCACCCATGCTCTTGATGCCGACCAGACCGAAGCCGCCATCAAAGCCACCATCAAAATGCTAAACCTCATTGAA
>CAYTXF010000074.1:0-10887 GCA_964440745.1 uncultured Bacteroides sp. | reverse complement strand
TAAAAATTGCTGTGCTTCCAGGCGATGGCATAGGACCTGAGATATCCGCCGTTGGCGTAGATGTGATGTCGGCTGTATGCCTGAAATATGGCCACGAAGTAGAATATGAATACGCTCTCTGCGGAGCTGCCGCAATCGACGCTGTAGGCAATCCTTTCCCGCCGGAAACATTCGAAATCTGCCAAAAGGCCGATGCCGTGCTCTTTTCGGCCGTTGGCGACCCCAAATTCGACAACAACCCCAATGCCAAAGTGCGCCCCGAGCAGGGTCTGCTGGCCATGCGCAAGCAACTCGGCTTGTTTGCCAACATCCGGCCGGTCGAGACGTTCGCCTGCCTCTTGGACAAAAGTCCGCTCCGCCGCGAACTGGTAGAGGGTGCTGACTTCATCTGCGTGCGCGAACTCACCGGCGGCATGTACTTTGGCGAGAAATTCGAAAGCGAAGACAAGGCCTACGACACCAACCTCTACACTCGCCCTGAAATCGAGCGCATCCTGAAGGTGGCTTATGAGTATGCCCAGCGTCGGCGCAAGCATCTCACAGTGGTGGACAAGGCCAATGTGCTGGCATCAAGCCGCTTGTGGAGAAAAGTAGCTCAGGAGATGGCTCCGCAATATCCTGATGTGACCACCGACTACATGTATGTCGACAATGCTGCCATGCGTCTGATACAAGAGCCAAAGTTCTTCGACGTGATGGTCACAGAGAACACCTTTGGCGACATTCTCACCGATGAGGGAAGCGTGATATCGGGATCTATGGGCTTGCTTCCCAGCGCATCTGTTGGCACTGGCACACCGGTGTTTGAGCCCATCCATGGCTCATGGCCCCAGGCGGCCGGCAAGCATATCGCCAACCCTCTGGCCCAAATCCTGTCAGTGGCAATGCTCTTCGAATATTTCAACCTCAAAGAGGAGGGAGCATGCATACGCCGCGCCGTGCAGGCAAGCCTCGACGAGGGCATCCGCACCCCCGACTTGGCCCTTCCCGGCCACAAAGCCTACTCCACCGAAGAAGTTGGAGCCTGGATTGCCTCCCGCATCTCGGCAGAATAATCCTGAGGATCGACCCTCGTATCTACTCAAACTTTAAGCTTAGCCACCACAAACCCTGAGGGTGAAAGATTTGTTGTAAAAAAACGAATAGTGATAACTGAAACTATAAAACTATTTTGTAACTTTGCAAATAAATTGAAATCTTACACACCGAGATGGAAAAGTTTGAAATGGTGGCTAAGACTCTCGCCGGGCTCGAAAACGTGCTCGCTGAGGAGTTGCGTGATTTAGGAGCTGAAAATGTAGAGCCCGGACGCAGAATGGTTGCTTTCCAGGGCGATTTGGCTATGCTGTACAAGGCAAATCTGTGCTGCCGCACTGCATTGCGAATCCTAAAACCCTTCTATACATTCACCGCTAAAAATCCCGATGAACTTTACGAAAAGGCCAAGGAATATGACTGGTCAACCCTCTTGTCAGTGGACAAGACTTTCTGCATCGACACAGTGGCCTACAGTGAAGACTTCACTCATTCGCAATATGTGAGTTATCGCGTCAAGGACGCCATTTGCGACTGGTTCCAGGATCGCCTGGGCGCGGGCAAGCGTCCCGGCGTGCGCCTGCAAGATGCTGACATCATGATCAATGTCTACATCGCAGGCGGCAATGTCACTCTGTCACTCGACTCATCCGGCGAATCCCTACACAAGCGCGGATACCGCGTGGCTCAGAACGAAGCCCCCATCAACGAAGTGTTGGCCGCCGGCATCATCCTCATGAGCGGATGGCGCGGCGATGAGCCATTCGTGGACCCCATGTGCGGATCCGGCACATTCCTGATCGAGGCTGCCCTGATCGCCGCCAACATCAATCCCGGCATTTATCGCCAAAGCTTCGCCTTCCAGAACTGGCCCGACTATGACGCCGACCTATTTGAAACCCTCTACGAAGACGACAGCCAGGAGCGAACACCTTACTTCCCCATTATCGGCGCCGACATCTCAAAAGTTGCCCTTGACATAAGCCTTAAGAATGCTCAAAGCGCGGGCGTGGCCAAATACATCACATTAGAACATCGCGCCATAGCCGATTGGGAAGAGGCTCCGGAGCCTGCCGGGGTGCTCATCACCAATCCGCCTTACGGACAGCGCATCAAAGTCGAAGACATGGACGGTCTGTATGAAAAATTGGGCGAGCGCCTGAAATTCGTGTTCAAGGGCTACCATGCCTGGATTATCGGCTACAAAGAAGAATATTTCGCCAAGATAGGCTTGGCTCCCTCGCAAAAAATAAGCCTCTACAACGGCAAGCTCGAATGCGAGCTTCGCGAATATGTGATATTCGAGGGCGACAAAAAGTCGTTCCTCGCATCGGGAGGCAAGATCAAGCATCAGCGCGAGGATCAGGACGACGATGATGAGCGCAGCTTCACCAAGGGAGAGCGCCGCGAGCGCAGCCGAGGAGGCAACCCTGACCGTCGTGGCCGCGAAGAAAAGCGCGAATTCAAGCGCGATCGCCGCGAGACTGATCGCCGGGGCCGCAAGGACGACGACCGCCGAGGCCGTAAAGATTTCAAGAAAGATGATCAGCGCCCATCGCGCCGCTTTGATCGCGATGATCGCCGCGATTTCAAGAAAAGAGACGCTCAGCCGGAGCAAGAGCCAGCATCGGACAACCCCCTCTACATGCGCCGCAACCCCGGACTGCTGAAGACTCTGCAGAACAAGCAGCCCCAACTTCCCGAAAGCGAAGGCCCGATCATGCGCCCGCGCGGATGGCGTAAAAAGAATTAACCTCTAAACACCGCATATGAAAATACTACTGCTTGGGTCGGGCGGCCGCGAATGCGCCATAGCCCGCAAGATCAGCGAAAGCCCTCGCTGCGAAAAACTATGGATTGCTCCCGGCAACGGCGGCACTGACGCCTATGGCGAAAATGTGGCCCTCTCGCCAATGGACTTTGCTGGCATCCTGAAATTCGTAAAGGATAACAAGGTCAACATGGTGGTAGTGGGCAACGAAGATCCCCTGGTGGCCGGATTGCGCGATTACCTCGAGGCCATGGACAAAAAGGTGCTCGTGGTGGGCCCGTCGCTCGACGGAGCCATGCTGGAAGGCAGCAAGGAATTCGCCAAGAAATTCATGGAAAAGCACAATATCCCCACTGCACGCTACAACAGCTATACAGCCGACAATGTGGACATGGCCGACGATTTTCTTGAAGATCTCAAGCCTCCATACGTGCTCAAGGCCGACGGTCTGGCAGCCGGCAAGGGTGTGCTCATCATCGACGATCTCGACCAGGCAAAAAAGAGCCTGAGAGATATGCTGGGAGGCATGTTCGGCAAATCGTCAGAGACTGTGGTGATCGAAGAATTCCTCAAGGGCATCGAATTGTCAGTATTCGTGATCACTGACGGCAAGGGAGGCTATCGCATCCTGCCCGAAGCCAAGGACTACAAGCGCATAGGCGAAGGCGATACCGGCCTCAACACCGGAGGCATGGGAGCCATCAGCCCGGTGCCGTTTGCTGACAAGGAATTCATGAGCAAGGTGGAAGAGCGCATCGTGAAGCCAACAATCGAGGGCCTCATCGAAGATGGCATCGACTATCGCGGATTCATTTTCTTCGGCCTCATCAATGTGGATGGCAATCCTATGGTGATTGAGTACAATGTGCGCATGGGCGATCCCGAGACTGAAGTGGTGATGCCGCGCCTGGCCTCTGACCTGGTCGATCTGCTCGAGGGAGCAGCAAAGGGCAAACTGGAAGACATTCCCGCCATCGCCCGTGAAGAAGCCGCTGCCACAGTGATGGCTGTAAGCGGCGGTTATCCCGGCTCCTACAAGAAAGGCATAGCCATCACCGGCGAACTCAACCCCGCCGACTCCATCTTGTTCCATGCCGGCACCAAGCGCCAGGATGATGGCAGCCTGGTCACCAGCGGAGGCCGCGTGATCGCTGTCACCAGCTTTGGTCCCAACCTCACCGAGGCTCTTGCAAAAAGCTACAAGGCTATCGACGGTTTTGACTTTGAAGGCAAGTATTATCGCCGCGACATAGGCAAAGACGTAGGCGCGTGACCCAATTCGTACATTCCCGTTTCATGATGGCGGTGGCAGCCCTGCTGGTTGCCGCCCTGTCTTTTCTGTACTGGTTCTACGGACCGGGCGGATATCCGCCATGCGACGGCGGCATAGTCAATTCATGCAACGGGCAATGGATTTCCAACAGCGAAGTCAACCTCTATTGCGGAGTCGGGATCACACTGCTGATTGGCATTCTGATGCTGATCATCAGCCGCAAATACAACATTGTGCGCAACAACACCAAGCTGCCCCCCTCTCTCTTCGGCTGCATGATGCTGGCCACCCCGACACTGCTGATTTATCTCTATCCAGGGTCGATACTCTGCCTGGTGGTGCTGCTGGCCATGTGGTTCATGATGGACAGTTTTGCCCAGCCAGAAAGCCAGCGCAATGTGTTTGCCGTGTTCCTGATGCTCTCAGCGGGCACGGCCATTGACTACGGGTTCGCCCTATTCTTGCCCGTGTTCTGGCTCGCTTTGGCTCAAATGCGCATAATGAATCTGCGCTCTGTGCTGGCGTCCCTGATGGGCATCGCCACCCCCTGGATCATTTTGTTAGGGCTTGGCATTGTGCATGTGTCGGAGTTGCGCCTGCCACAATTCTGGGGTGAGAACAATCTTTTCACCCATTCCTCCTTTACCGCAATGCTGGCCACAGGCGCCTTCACGGCTTTTCTGGGAATCGCTTCATGGTTTCAGGGCTTTATAAAGATTATCAGTTACAACACTCAGGCTCGCGCCCAGCTGAGCATGGTCACAGTGGTGATGCTGATGTCGCTGATCGGAGCCTGCATCGATTTTACCCATATCAGTGTGTTTTTGCCCCTGCTTAGCTGCACAGCCTCATTCTTCGTAGGCCATCTGTTTGGCGTAATCTACACCCAGGAGCGCAGCTGGCTGGCCATTTTCGGAATCATGCTCATATATCTTGGCATTTACGCTTGGAGACTAATAGTATGCTTTTTATAGTAGAAAACAACATACCCTTCATCAAGGGACTGCTTGAGCCTTATGGTGAAGTCCTGTACCTGACCAACGACGAGATAACCCCTGAGGCCGTACGCGATGCCGACTGCCTGGTGGTGCGCACCCGCACGCGGTGCGACACACAACTCTTGGATGGCTCTAAGGTCAGCCTTATCGCCACGGCCACAATCGGCACTGACCATATCGATCTCGATTATTGCTCGAGCCATGGCATAGCAGTGGCCAACGCCGCCGGATGCAATGCGCCTGCTGTAGCCCAATATGTGTTTGCCTCACTCTTGACTTTGGCTAACCGCCCGCTCTCCCAATACACAATAGGAATCGTAGGCGTGGGCAATGTGGGCAAAATAGTGGAGCGGTGGGCGCGCCAACTCGACATGACAGTGCTGCTCAACGATCCTCCCCGCCAACAGGCCGAAGGAGGCGATCACTGGAGTTCTCTGTCAGAAATCGCTGAAAAGGCTGACATCATCACCCTTCACACTCCTCTTAACGCCACCACCCGCCATCTCGTGGATGAGGCTTTCTTGTCGCAACTCCGACGAGCCCCAATTCTGATCAACGCGGCTCGTGGCCCCGTCGTGGACAATGCAGCGCTGGAGACTGCCCTGAAGGATGGACGCGTGCACCATGCTGTGATGGACTGCTGGGAGAACGAGCCTCAGATCAGCCCTTCGCTCCTGCAAGCCGCCGACATAGCCACTCCCCACATAGCGGGGTACAGTTATGAAGGCAAGTGCCGGGCCACTCGCATGGCCTTGGATGCAATCTCGCGCCATTTCGGCCTTCCGCACATAGAAATGGAAATGGATCAGGAGGTAGCGCCGGGTGCAGCCCCGTCGGTCAATGCCAATGCCATTCTTCACAGTTATGACCCATTGGTTGACACCAGGGTGCTGAAAGGCTGCCCGTCAGAATTTGAGACTCAGCGCAACACCTACAATCTGCGCCATGAAGTGCCTTATGGCAAAATCGACTGACGCGCCTATACTCAAATTTATATCTTAAGCATAATGACAGGAGGGGCCCCCGGTTGGGAGCCCCTCCTTAATTCATATCATTCTTTATCAATCTGCCAATTGCACTGCGTAGTAAGCGCGTTTGCCTGTCGGATACACGCCCTTGAGGAAGAGCACCTTGTCGGCACTGTCATCCTTCATGATGGCATTGTATATCTTCTCCACATCCTCGGGCTTCGATACTCGCACATCGTTGATGGTCTGGATGATGAAGCCGTTGCGCACGCCGCTGTCCTTCACCGGACCATTCTCTATGTTCTTCACTTGCACGCCGAACGACAAGCCAAGCTGCTGCAGAGTCTCGCTTTCGGGAACTGCGAAGACGCATCCGAGATCGGTGACATTGCCAGCGCGGGTGAGTTCGGTGTTGCCTCGGCCATTGCGCAGAGTCACAGTTTTCTCAATCTTCTTGCCATCGCGATAGTATTCGATGGTCACCTTGTCGCCAGGGCTGCATTTTGCCAGGGCCTCCTGGATCTGAGCAGTGTTGAGAGTGGGATAGCCATTGAGAGATACGATGACATCGCCCTCCTTAATGCCAGCCTCCATGGCTGCGCTCTGATCTTCTACCTGGGCCACATAAATACCAGCGTTCACGCTCTTGATGTCCTTCTCACGGATAATTTCGGGAGAAAGCACAGCGAAGCGGATGCCCAGCATTGCGCGCTGCACTGCGCCATATTCCTTAAGGTCGCCTACAACCTTGGTGACAATCGATGTGGGGATGGCGAATGAGTAGCCAGTGTATTGGCCTGAAGGCGAGTACAGGGCGGCATTGATGCCCACCAGTTCGCCCTTGAGGTTGACAAGAGCGCCGCCTGAGTTGCCGGCGTTGAGGGCAGCATCCGTCTGGATGTAGCTTTCTATGCCATGCTGCTGGCTGCGCTGATTGCCGCGTTGGTTTTCCAACTCACCAAGATTGCGGCCCTTGGCGCTCACGATGCCCGAGGTCACTGTGCTGGTGAGGCCCAGGGGATTGCCTACGGCAAGCACCCATTCGCCAATGTGGAGGTCTTCGCTATTGCCCATCGGGATCACGTGCAGATCATCGGCCTCGATCTTGATCAGTGCCAAGTCGGTGGTGGGATCTGCTCCGATGACGGTGGCATTGAAATTGCGATTGTCGTTGAGGGTGACTTCCAGGCGCTCGGCTTGCTCGATCACATGGTTGTTGGTCACGATGTAGCCGTCTTCGCTGATGATCACGCCGCTTCCAAGCCCGATCTGCTTTTCTTCGCTTTCGCTGGGCTGTTGCTGACGCTGGCGGGGAGTGCCTCCAAAGAAATACTGGAAGAAGGGATCCTCATCGAAAGGACTGTAGTATTGTTGTTGCTGACGCGGGGTGGCGAAGCTCTTCACTGACACAACTCCGTTGATGGTGCTCTCGGCGGCATTGATGAATGCCTCCTGGTCGGTAGGCGCGGGCACTGGCGCGCTTTGGCTCGAAGCCAATGAGACGGCAAACAGCACTAAGCCGGCTCCGACGGCTCCTAATGCAAGGGTCTTTACATTGCTCATAAAAGATATTGTGTTAAAAGTGTTAATGAATTATCGTTTGCAATAGTTAAATTCTAAGATTTTGATGCAAATATACGACAAAAGTTTAATCCCTCACAATTATTTAACACGATTTCGCCAGATTTATCATATTTAACTCTGCGACCTATTTCTTTTCAGCAAATCGCCTAATATTTTTGCATTTCTGTGTTAAGACGAGAATCAACGAATTTACGAGAATCAACGACCTCTGCTTTTTAGTTTGAGTCCAAAAAGACTAAAAAGCAGAGGAAATAGGAAAATTTTTGTTGTAAAATATTAGGAGAGGGGCTCCGCGAGCCCCGCAAGTTAGGAGAGGGGCTCCGCGAGCCCCGCAAGTTAGGAGAGGGGCTCCGCGAGCCCCGCCAGTTAGGAGAGGGGCTCCGCGAGGCCCGCCAAGCTTTCAATAATGAAAACTACTCCCTCCCAAAAATTCCCTCAACAAACTCGTGCTCGGTATATCCTTCTCCCCTATTGGCAGGAAATAGCTCAAGAAAGTGCGCAGGCGCGATGCCTCGCCATACTCCGGCACATCGCGCGGCACCTGGCGCAGGATCTTGTCGGCATAATCCTTCATCACCCCCAACTCAAAGAGCAACGATGAATTGAACGTAGCATCCGCATTCTCCTGATACGGGAATATCCATTTCTCCTCGCCTCGGCGCACGCTCGGCCAGCGAGCAATGGTAGACTCAGCGCTCGATCCGCGATACTTGTAGTCGCGAATGATGCGGCGCAGCAGACGGTTGTCGCTGGTCGGCACCCAGTTGTGATCATCGATCGACAGCGATGTCAGCGCAGACACGTAGAGGCGGAATTTCATCTTGTCCTCGATGTGAGCCGTCAGCTCGGGATTCAGGCCATGAATGCCCTCGATCAGCAAGATCGAGCCCTCCTCGAGTTTTATGGTATTGCCCTTGTATTCGCGTTCGCCCGTCTGGAAATTATAGCTGGGCAGCGCCACCTCCTTGCCAGCGAGCACATCGTTGAGATCCTGGTTGAACTGCTCCAAATCCAGGGCGTAGAGGCTCTCATAGTCGTAGTCGCCGCTTTCGTCGCGTGGGGTATGGTGGCGATCCACGAAATAATTGTCGAGAGAAATCATCTGCGGACGCAGCAGATTGGTGAGCAACTGTATGGCCAAGCGCATCGTGGTGGTAGTCTTTCCGCTGCTCGACGGCCCGGCAATCAGCACAATGCGCGCTCCGCCGCGATGGTAGCGGCGCGTAATCTCGTCGCTGATGCGCGCAAGATACTTGTTGTGTAGAGCCTCAGCCACATTGATGAGCTGCGACGACCGGTCGCGGAGCACAGCCTGGTTGAGTTCGCCCACATTGCGCACACCCACGATGTCGTTGAATTCGATATAGTTCTTCAATGCCTGGTACATCTTCTCCTGGGTCACCGGCTGAGGAGGCACGTTAGGATTCTTCTTGTCGAACCCGCACAGCAGGAATCCTGCCTTGTAGAGCGAAAGGTCGAAGACCTTGAGCATGCCTGTGCTTGGCGCAAGAGTGCCATAATAGCTGTCGCAGATGCCATCAAGCTTGTAATAGACAGTGTAAAGCTCGCGCGTGGTCTCCAGCAGCTTGACCTTGTCGTTGAGGCCTTGCTTGCGGAAAATCTCTATGGCATCCTTGGTGAGGCGCTCCTTGTATTGGAAGGGCAGGTTAGCCCCGATCAGCGCCTTCATCTCCTGGCGCAGGTTGTCGACAATTTCCTGGGTGATCTCCACGTCCTTGCCATCCTTCACCAGGCGGCAATAGTAGCCTCCCGATATTGACATCGACATGATCAGGCGCGCCTGCGGATACAGCTTGCTCACAGCGCGGTAAAGCACCATGCAAAGAGAGCGTATATAGGTGCGCTCGCCGCTGGCGCTTTCTATGGTCAGATATTCTACCTGCTTAGGTCCGAACACCGGGAAATTCAGGTTCTCAGTGCGGTTGTTCACTTTGGCGCAGATGGGCTCAAAGCCTAAATTGAGGTTCTGGGCCAGCTCCAGCAAGGTCTCTCCTCCTTTGATATCGATATACTGCCCTATGTTCACGCAGTAGATCTTCATGCGGTCGCTCATTCCTTTCTTGTTTTATGAGGTCATAATTTCAGTTAACAATATAATAACAAAGAAGAAAGCCATAATTGTCAAAAATTAGCTATAATAATTTTCTGAATTGCCTTTCCATTTTGGAAAAAATCTTTCTCTGTTATTGCAAATATAGGTAATATTTCCAACATTTACCCAAATTTTATTACTAAATTTGCAGAAAATTTTTCCCAAACTTTGGCAAACATTTACTGTTGACACCTCAGATGAACATTTATCACCAAGACAAGCCCTTTGAGCTGGAGCTGGGAGGCACTCTTCCAGAGCTCACAATAGCTTATCACACATATGGAAAGCTCTCGGCTGAGCGGGATAATGTGGTGTGGGTGTGCCATGCTCTGACAGCCAACAGCGATGTGGCCGACTGGTGGCCCCATACAGTGGAGCCGGGGCGCTTCCTTGATCCGGAAAAATATTTCATCATATGCGCCAACATCCTGGGGTCCTGCTACGGCACCACGGGCCCTTTGCACAAGAATCCTCTCACCGGCAAGGGATATTATCGCACCTTTCCCAGTTACACGATGCGCGACATCGTAAAGGTGCATCAGGTGCTGGCCGATGCCCTGGGCATCGACAAGATCAAGATTTTGGTGGGAAGTTCGGTTGGCGGCTTTCAAGCCATCGAGTGGGCTGTGGAGCAGCCCGAGCGCTTCGGGCGCCTGGTCCTGATTGCCACCGATGCCAAAGCCTCGCCCTGGACCATAGCCATCGACGAAACCCAGCGCATGGCCATCCTGGCTGATCCCACCTATGTGCTCGACATCCCCGAGGGCGGAGCGCAAGGCTTGGCCACAGCGCGAGCCCTGGCCCTGCTCACCTATCGCGGAGCCAAGGGCTACAATCTCACCCAGCAAGACCCCGACGATCTATATACCGACCCTATACACCGCGCCTGCACCTATCAGCGCTATCAGGGCGAAAAACTGGTGAGGAGGTTCGACGCTTATTCCTATTTGGCCATCCTGCAGTCGTTTGACACCCACAATGTGGGGCGCGGCCGAGGTGGCATACCGGCAGCCCTGAGCCGCATCACAATGCCTACAATGGTGGTGGGCATCACCACCGACATCGTGTTCATACCCGAGGAGATGCGCGCATTGGCCGACATGATCCCCAATGCGCAATATTTCGAAATCGATTCGCCTTTTGGC
>CAYTXF010000073.1:12733-16300 GCA_964440745.1 uncultured Bacteroides sp. | reverse complement strand
CCGTCGTTGCGGAGCGATTCGCTCATCAGGGTCAGTTTTGACTGGTCTTCGCCGTGCACGGGGATGCAGGTGGGGTGGATCTGGGTGAATGCCAGATTGGCCAGGTAAGCGCCCTTCTTGAAGGCCTGGATGGCAGCTGAGCCGTTGCAGCCCATAGCGTTGGTCGACAGGAAGAAAGCACGGCCGTAACCACCGGTGGCAAGCACTACAGCGTGAGCTGCGTAGCGCTCGATTTCGCCTGTGATAAGGTTGCGCACGATGATGCCGCGAGCACGCTTCACGCCATTCTCGTCGGGGATGAGCACCACGTCGAGCATTTCCCTGCGGTTGAAGCTCTTCACTGTGCCCTTCTGGATCTGGCGGTTGAGGCTTGAGTATGCGCCGAGCAGAAGTTGCTGGCCGGTCTGACCCTTAGCGTAGAATGTGCGCGATACCTGAGCGCCACCGAATGAGCGGTTAGCCAACAGGCCGCCGTATTCGCGAGCGAAGGGCACGCCCTGCTGCACGCATTGGTCGATGATATTGTTGCTGACTTCAGCCAAGCGGTACACATTGGCTTCGCGGCTGCGGAAGTCGCCACCCTTCACTGTGTCGTAGAAGAGGCGATATACCGAGTCACCGTCGTTCTGATAATTCTTTGCTGCGTTGATACCGCCCTGGGCAGCGATCGAGTGAGCGCGGCGGGGGCTATCCTGGATGCAGAAATTGAGCACGTTGAAACCAAGTTCGCCCAGAGTGGCAGCAGCCGAGCCGCCAGCCAGACCAGTACCCACCACGATGATGTCAAGCAGGCGCTTGTTGGCGGGGTTCACGAGTTTCTGGTGTGCCTTATAGTTGGTCCACTTTTGAGCCAGAGGACCTTCAGGAATCTTCGAGTCGAGCTGATACTCGGGAAGAGCCGACGATTCGATGTCAGCGAATTCCTTCATGATGGGGGTTGAGTCGATCATACCCTCCAGTTTCTTTTCGTCTATCATATCTCTAAAAAGTGGATTAGTTAAGTACTTCTTCAGTGTCCTCTTCTTCAATCACGACATCATCGACCGGAGCCGGTGCCTGGGGCTGTGAGCCCATGAACTGCTGGTACTGCTGCATCTGCTGATACATAGCCCTTGCGTTGCCGAGTTCGGGAGTGGTTGCATCCGGGCAAATCTTATTGGCATTGTTGATCACCGGACCAAGCTTCTCGGCTGCCTCGTTGACCAGGTTGCCAAACTGTGCCTGAGCTGCACTCTGGTCAGGCATCTGCTGCAGCTTGAACTGCTCGCTCTGGAATTCATCGAGGATTTCCTGAGCCTTCTCTCCATAATATTCAGCGTACTGAGCCTGGAGCTTGGGATCTGTGGTGTAATAGCTGTTCTTGGCCTGCACGGTGAACACGATTGCCTGTGCGCAGAAGAGACCGATCACGATGCTTGTCCACCAGAAGCCGATGCACTTCAGACGGTTGATCCAATGGTTGTCGTCCCAGCCCACTGAGTGGAGCATTGACCAGAAGCCATGGTTCATGTGGAACCACAGGGCGATAAAGCCGATAATGTAGACAATCGGAGTCCACACAAGCTTGAATGCCTCCTGGATGAAGAGTGTGCCGAAGAGAGGAGCATAGGTAGTGTCCTGCACTGAGAATTCAGTGCCGCGGATTTCCTGCCACTGCATGCGTGCCCAGAACTGGATCAGGTGCACTACCAGGAAGGCCAGGATCACGATACCTAACACGTACATGTTCTTCGAGCTCCATTCCACCTGCGGCGGGCGCGAAGTCACAGCATAACGGTCGTTGCCGCGTGCCTTGCGGTTGAGGATGGTCAACCACGATGCGTAGATAATGTGTAGGATGAGCAGTACGGCCAGGCCCATTGAGGCGATCAGAGCATACCAGTTGGCACCCAAAAACTCACAAATGACATTGTAAGCCGTGGGCCAAGCGATTGCAACCGTATTCATCAACACGTGAAAAGTTACGAATAGGACGAGGCAGATGCCAGTGACGGCCATCACGAACTTACGTCCTATAGATGAGCTTGTTAACCACATAAGATGATTGTTTTTAGTTGATTATATGAAATTGTTTCGTGTTTGCTGTTGATACGTGTTTTGGTATCGGTAGGTATGATATATGTTTGTAGAGTGCAAATTTAATCAAAAATATCCAACTACACAAAAAAAAATTATCCGTCATCACGACGAATAATCTTCTTACCTTAAATCTAATACCATGAAAAACTATGCAAAAGTACTGCTTTTCACGATTCCCACCAAATATTTTGTCAAAAAAATCGCCCTCCTTAAAATATTTTAACGTGAAAATCCCCATTTTTGCAAAAATTTGACATCCTCAGACCCTTTTCTCTTTCCCAAGAGGTGGTTTTCATGGAATGTCGCGTATTTTGGTTTGGTAAGTTCACGAATATTTTGTAACTTTGTGGACTATTATTCCATGAAAGGATGAAAAACGAAGTGACATACTGCGGGCTCACATTCGAGCCTTACATATCCCGAGAGAAGATCGACGCTCGCATTGCCGAGCTCGGCCGCACCATCTCGGCTGACTGCCAGGGGCAATATCCCCTGCTGATTTGCGTGCTTAACGGAGCGTTCCCATTCGCCAGCGACCTCTTCCGAAACATCAGCATCGACGCCGAAATAGCCTTCATCCGCCTCAAGAGTTACGAAGGCACCACCACCACTGGTCTCCCCAAAGAGGTGCTCGGGCTCACCGACAATATCAAGGACCGCACAGTGATCGTGGTGGAAGACATCATCGACACCGGCCACACGATGCACAACCTCCTGAAGACCCTGCGCAAGAAGGAGCCCGCACAAATCAAGATCGCCACTTTGCTTTTCAAGCCCGAGTCGCTGGTGCGCGACATCAAGCCTGACTATGTGGGATTTGAAATCCCCAACAAATTCATAATCGGATTCGGCCTCGACATCGACGGCCATGCTCGCAACCTCAACGACATCTACATCCTCAAAGACGAGGATTGAATTGTAAATTAATAAATTTACCAATATGCTCAATCTTGTTATTTTTGGTGGCCCTGGCAGCGGCAAGGGCACACAAAGCGCTAAAATAGCCAAGAAGTACGGCTTGTTCCATATTTCTACTGGCGACGTGCTGCGCGACCACATAGCACGCAGCACCGACATCGGCAAAGTGGCTCACAGCTATATCTCGCAAGGAATGCTCATTCCTGACAAACTGATGATCAAGATCCTGGAAGATCTGCTCAAAAGCCGCACCGAGGACACCAAGCACGGCGTAATCTTCGACGGCTTCCCCCGCACCCTGCCCCAGGCTCGCGAGCTCGACGCCCTGCTCGAAGTGCTCGAAACGGACATCGCCATCGTAATCGGCCTTGAAGTGCCCGACGAGGAGCTCACCAAACGCATGCTCCTGCGCGGCAAGGAAAGCGGTCGCGAGGACGACAACGAAAAGGCCATCAAGACACGCCTGGCCGTATACCACAAGCAGACTCTGCCCCTGCAGGAATACTACACCGAAAACGGGAAATACGTAGCCATCAACGGAGAAGGCACCATCGAAGAAATTTTCGACAA
>CAYTXF010000073.1:9097-12633 GCA_964440745.1 uncultured Bacteroides sp. | reverse complement strand
AAACGCATTGCCCGCATACACATATTATATAAGGCAAGCGGCATCAAGAAGGGCGACAAGATCGCCCTTCTGGGCAAGAATACCATCGAATGGGTGGCCACATTCATGGCCACCATCACCTATGGAGCAATCATCGTGCCCATCCTCAACGATTTCAACCCCGTCGACGCCCAGCATATCGTCAACCACAGCGATTCGGTGCTTCTGTTTGTCAACGAGTCGATCTTTGAGCACATGGAGTATGAGAACATGCCCAAGATCAAGGCTGTAGTGTCGCTCGATCGCCATCTTATCCTGGCAGAGCAGGATCCTGAGGCCCGCAACAGTTTCAGCAAGGCCATCAAGGGTGTCACCCGGCGATTCAACAAGATGTATCCCAATGGCTTTACTGCCAATGAGATCAACTTCGACGATATGAAGCCCGATGATGTGTGCATCATCAACTACACCTCTGGCACCACCGGCTTCAGCAAAGGCGTAATGCTCACCTATGACAACATGCTGGGCAATGTGCAATATGGCATCGACTCGCATCTCCACTATCGCGGAAGCCGCGCTTTGTCGTTCCTGCCTCTGGCCCACGCCTACGGCTGCGCCTTCGACATGCTTGTGCCTCTGGCTGTGGGCAGCCATGTCACCATATTAGGCAAGATGCCCACCCCCAACGTGCTGCTCAAAGCCTTTGCCAGCGTGCGTCCGTCTTTGATCATCTGCGTGCCTCTGATTCTGGAGAAGATCTACAAAAAGATGATTGTGCCGATGCTCAGCAAGCGCAGAATGCGCTGGGTGCTGGCTGTGCCATTCCTCGACAAGGCCATCTACGGGCAGGTGCGTCGTCGCCTGGTCGACGCCTTTGGCGGATGCTTCGAAGAGGTGATCGTGGGCGGTGCTCCCCTCAATGCCGAGGTGGAAGCGTTCTTGCGCAAGATTAAGTTCCCCTACACCGTGGGCTACGGCATGACCGAGTGCGGCCCCCTGATCAGTTATACTCCCTGGCGCGAGTTTATCGTGTCATCATCAGGCCACACCCTGCAGGGCATCATGACAGCCAAGATAGAGGATGTCGAGGGCCTGGGCTCAAGCAACGGCCAGGGCGAGATCTGCGTGCGCGGCCAAAATGTGATGAAGGGATACTACAAGAATCCTACGGCTACAGAGTCAGTGCTCGATCCGGATGGGTGGCTGCATACTGGCGACATGGGCTATCTCGGTGGCGACGATGGCCAGACCATCTTCATTCGAGGCCGCTACAAGACCATGATCCTGACGGCCAATGGCCAAAACATCTATCCCGAGGAAATTGAGGCCAAGCTCAACAACATGCCATATGTGGGCGAGAGTCTGGTAGTGCAGCGCAACAATCACCTTGTGGCCCTTGTTTATCCCGACACCGATGCCATGGATGCTGAGAACCTCAATGTAAACGATGTGCAGCAGATCATGGATGCCGAGATCTTGCCTGAGCTTAACAAATTGGTGGCGCCTTATGAGCGCATCGAGCGCATACAGTTGGTGCCACAGGAGTTTGAGAAGACGCCTAAGAGGAGTATAAGGAGATTTTTATATTCGTAAAGGATTGTTTGAGCGGCTCACGGAGCCGCTCTCCTATCGGGGCTCACGGAGCCCCTCTCCTAACGCTCTCCTAACGACAAATGGGGCCTCTGCAACACGCAGAAGCCCCATTCATCCTTACTTATAGATAACAGCTGTCGTTACCAGCCACCAGTTTGGGTAATTGAATAGCCCTTGGCGGTATACGCGTTGATCACATCGGTGCCTACGGGGCTCAGATATACGCGGTCAGTGAAGTCATCACGCTTGCTTGAATTCTCAGGAATAGCATAGCCTACCATTTCGGCTGCATTGGTGCCATCCCACATCACGCGTGTGCCGTCAGCGTGCTCCACGCCTACGATGCCCTTGCCAGCGTCGTTGAGAAGCTCAGGCCACTCGTTGGGGAAGTCAACCCATACGCCAAGCATGGTGTCGGGATTCTTCACATTGTCCATATAGTCGAGCTTGTACCAGCGGCGCAGGTCGTGCTGGCGCTGACCCTCGTGCAGGAACTCGATGCGGCGCTCGCGGCGGATCTCCCACATCAGCGGGCTTACGTCGCTGTCGCGGTCGGGATCGTTGGCGATATTGGCGATGTCAAGGTGAGCGGTCTGTTGCACGCCGCGCTCAATAGCCTCCTCGTCGAGTGGACGGTCACGAATCACATTGATCGTAGCATCCACGTCGGCTTGGGTCACTGCTGATCCGCCCATCTCAGCCAGCACAGCCTTGGCCTCAATCCAGTTGAGAAGCACCTCGGCAAGGCGCAGGCAAGGATAGTCGTTGGTGTTAACGCTGCTGCCGTAGATAGTGGGGCGATTGGCATTGTCATCGTAATAGCTCTGGCCTTCGCGGCTGATGAACTTGTTCTGATAAGCGTAGCTCTTAGAATTCTTCCAGCTGAAAGGCAGGAAAGAAGATTCCAGTCGCGGGTCGCGGGTCGCAATGAGGTCCTCCATGCGGAAGCTGTCAGCATTGGGCAGGTCAGAAACCTTGTAGGGCTTGCCATCGGTGCAGATTACTGAGCGCATGAAGTCGAGGTTGGGGTTGTAAGAGAGAGTCTCAGCGCCATTGCTATAGCTGGCGATGCAGTGAGTGGTGAGGCCGCTTTCATAGTGGCGGTAGAAGATTACCTCGGGGTGTCCTGCCAGGTCATCGCTGCCGAAGAGGGTGTTGAAAGCGCGTGAGCAAGAATACTTGCCGCTGTCCTTTACGATTGCAGCAGCCTCCATGCAAAGCTGGAGATACTTCTGGGCATTAGCGTCGCTCAGGTTGCCGCTCTTCTCGTTGGGATTGTTCTTGTGGTAATATTGCCATGTGCCTTGGAAAAGCAGGATGTTGCTTGCCACGGCAGCCACCACGTCGCGGTTGACCATCATTGAGCCGTCGTCTTTGCGCACGTTCTCGAGAGCATACTTCAGGTCATCATAGATATGGTCGGTGATGGTGCTGCGAGGATCGCGATCCTTGTACATAGCGTCAAGGTCGGTCTCATCGACGGGCTCATCATACCAGGGCACATCGCCGAATGTGGTCACCAAGCGGTGGTACTCAAATGCGCGGAAGAAGCGAGCGATGCCCATCCAGTGGTTGTACACCTCGTCGCCAAGTTCATCCTTGTGCTGGTTGAGTCGCTGGATGATCAGGTTAGTCTTGCGCACCCACGAGAAGTTCCAGTTGGCGCCGCCGTAAATAGAGTTCCAACTGCTGAGGCTGTAGCTGCCATTCTCATCTGGAATCACGCTGGTGAAATCGTACTGCTTGCTGGCCACCACCACATCGTCGTAGTAGCTATAGCCGCGAAGCGGAGTGTAGACCACGCCCCAAGTGCTGTTATAGCCAGTGAAGTAGTTGGTGTAGTAGTAGTTGAAGTAGAGGCGGAAGTTATCTTCCTGAGTCCAGTAGTATGCATCTTCATACACTGTCTCGCCCGGACGCTCCAGGAAGTCGCTACACGACGACAATCCCATCGAAGCTACTGC
>CAYTXF010000073.1:3801-8997 GCA_964440745.1 uncultured Bacteroides sp. | reverse complement strand
TTGAGAATCGCTGGCGTAGATGGTAGCAGCTTCAGGATCCACGGGAGTGCCATCGAGGTGATCCCATGTGAAGAGGTTCTCAGCTGAGAAATAGAAGCGAGCGCGCTGGATGAAGACCTTGCGGGTAAGATCAGTAGGCAGGGTGTAGCCCACGGTGAGGTTCTTCAGACGGCAGTATGCCATGTTGAGCAGATAGCGGTCGCTGATGCACATGTTGTAAGCGTTGGTGCTTCCAGCCATGTTCCATGCGCGAGGATAGAAGGCATCGGTATTGTTCTCGGTCCAGTAGTCGGTAGAGAAGCGCTTTGCGATACAGCCGTCACCGGTGTTGAAGCCAGCAAGCGTGGTGGCTGATGAGCCCCATTGGTCGCATTTGCCAACGCCCTGGAAGAATACTGAGAGGTCGAAACCGCGCCAGTCAGCTGCCAAGCGGATACCATATTGGTAGCGAGGAGTGCTGTTGCCAATCACGGTGAGGTCGCCGTGGTCGTCGATGGTCTGCTGACCGCGAGTGATTTCGCCGTCGCCATCGAGGTCAACGTACTTCACGTCGCCAGGACCGAATATGAATGTGCCGCCCTGCAGGTAGCCCTGATTGTGGGCGTTGGGATCTTTCTGCTTGTTGACAGTCTTACCTGCGCCCTTGCCGCTCTGTACAACCTCGGTCACGATGTTGCCGTCGCTGTCGTATACGAAGTCTTCCTTCTGATAGAGGCGATCTACCTTGAAGCCCCAGATTTCGCCGTATACCTTGCCGGGATAGTAGCCGCTGAGGGCGTCAACGTTGCCGTAGTTGTCGATGATGGTCTTGAAATCGCTCAGGGTAGCGGTGGCGTTGAAGTTGACTTCGCCAAAGCGGTGGTTGTAGTCAAGGGCGATTTCCCAACCGTCGGTGTGGAGGTTGCCATAGTTGCCATAGAGGCTCGATGTACCATAGGTGAACGAGATATCCTGGTTGGGCACGATCATGTTCTCGGTCTTGCGGCGATACCAGTCGAAGCTTGCGCCGAATTCGCCGTTGAAGAAGCGAGCGTCAACACCGATGTCAAATGTGGCGATGTCCTGCCAGGTAATGTCGCTTGCCACTGAGGTGGGAGTGCCGGCATAGTTGGTGTACTTGCCATCAGAGCCAATCCAAGAAGTATTGGAGATGCCCACGGTAGAGATGTAGAGGCTGTTGCTAACGGTCTGGTCACCAATCTTACCCCAAGATGCGCGCACCTTCAGGTTGCTCAGATAAGGCTGCAGGCCACGCATGAATTTCTCCTCGCTGATGCGCCAGCCGCCAGAGAACGAAGGATACCAGCGCCACTTGTGGTCAGAACCGAAGATCGAGGTACCGTCGCGGCGGATGTTTGCTTCAATCAGATACTTGCCATCGAAGTCATAGTTCAAGCGGCCGAAGAAACCGAGCTGCGAGTTCCATTCCTTGTCGCCATACACATACTGTGTGCCAGTAGCGAAGTTGAACTGAGGATTGTCGATATTGTTGACATCATACTGCTGAGCGCGGCTGTATTCCATGTTATAGGTCACCTTGTTGAGACCGAGCATCACCTTGAAGTTGTGCTGACGCTTGATGTCAAACTCATAGGTGGTGTAAGCATTGATGGTATTGCGATTGCTATTCTGAGTGTTGCGATTGAGTTGGTCCATGCCTGAGCCCTGGCTGGTATAGGTCTGATATACCATGTCATAGGCATTAAAGGTTTGACCATAGTAATTTACGGTAGCCTGGGTGCCGTCGGCATTGTAGCGCGGGGTAGCGCCTACCCACGAGTTGGCGGCTGTGAAGCGTGTGCCGGGACGGGTCCAGATGTATTCCTGGTTGGCGTGGGTGAAGTCGAAGTCGGCTGTCCAGCCCTTGAGGATGTTGAGGTGAACGCCCAAGTTCACATTGGTGTAGTTGCGGACCTGCTTGGCGGTGTTGGCCTGGCTGAACTCAGAAGCCGGGCTGCGCACCTCGTTGCCATTCTCATCAAAGCCCATGGGATAGATGTCTGACCAGCGGTAGCAATAGTACCAGGGGTCGTAGGCTTGGTTAGAGCTGAAAGGATAGCTCTTCTCGCGCTTGCTGTAGATCATGCCTGCCTTCAGGGTTACCCACTGATTGAACTCGGTGGTGATGTTCACCGAAGCATTGTAGCGCTTGAAGTTGTCTTCCTTGGCAGCCTTGTTCATGCCGTCCTGATCCAGATAGCCAAGACCGATGTTGAAGGTAGTCTTGCCGCTCTTGCCCGATACTGACAGATTGTGCTGGGTAGAGAAAGCGGAATCCTTCACCAAGTAATCGTAAGGATCGTATGAGCGGATACCCACCTTGCGGTTAGAAGCATCCACAAACCAGTCACGGCCGTACACCACTGGGTCGTTGGCACCAATCTTGCCATCGTAAAGCTGATGCCACTGCTTAGCGAGCTCAAGACCTTCGCGAGTAATAAAGAAGAAAGCGCCGGCTGCTGTGTTGCCGCCATTCTCAGTAGCGTCGACGATGTACTCGTAGCCGCTGAGGCCGCCCACTTCGCTGCCCTTGGTGGTCTTCTGCCAAGCCACATTGCCTGAATAGCTTACGGTAATCTGGTCAGCCTTGGCACCCTTCTTGGTGTTGATGAGGATTACGCCGAATGCAGCCTTCGAACCGTAGATCGAGCTTGCTGCAGCATCCTTAAGCACGGTGATGCTCTCGATGTCATCAGGATTCACCAAGCCAAGGCTCGGAATCTCCACATTGTCGAGAAGAATCAGCGGGCTTGAGCTGCCTTGGATCGAAGCGATCTGACCGCGGATGCGGATGTTGGGATCGGTACCTACTTCAGCGGTAGGGATGGTGATCGAAAGACCGGGGGTGGTACCCTGCAGACCGCGCGACACGTCGGAAATAGGACGGCTGTCGAGAGCGGCTGCCACGTCGACCGACGAAACGGCACCCGTGAGATTGGCCTTCTTCTGCGAGCCGTAACCCACGACTACCACTTCTGAAAGCACCTCATTGTCTTCGTGGAGCACTACGCTCACTTGCGGAGCCACTGCCACATCCTGAGTCTTGTAACCCAGATACTTGATAACCAATGCATTCCCCTGCTTGGCTTGGATGGTGAAATTACCGTTGATATCGGTAACCACGCCGGTGTTCTTGCCCTTTTCGATTACGCTTGCGCCCACGATGGGTTCGCCGGTGGTATCGGTGACAACGCCTTTCACGGTGATGGTGGCAGCGTCGGGCGCTGTCACCTGACTGGGGCTCTGAGCATCAGCAGCATAAGCCGCAATGCCCGGAGTGAGCAGAAGCAAGCCGGTAGCCGCTGCTGCCAGGATTCTGCCATGCAGACTCCCCTGTTTCACAGTTTGTTTCATAAACAACAGTTGTTAAAAAAAGAAAGAATTAGTATAGTTTTTGGTATTATTCCCTGATTAAGGTCGATTGGTCGGCTTACAGCGCCTATTTCCCTGCCGAGCAGAGGCGGCTGAGCATGAAAGCGAGGCTTGCCGTGCCGTCCATGGTAGGCTCGTTGGTGCTGTAATCGCTGTAATCGTCATGGTATACTACTGTAGAGTTCTGATAAGGCGCGAACTTATCTTCATTGCGCAGATGCACTCCGCGCAGGGTGTTGAAGATGTTGGCGTACACGGGGCCGTCGACCAAGCCACCCGATAGCCAATGGCGACCGGGCTTGCCAGCCACAGTGAGATCGATAATGGTGGAGTGAGGATCGCGCGGCGAACTTACGCCCTCGATCTCAGTGGGCATCATTATCATCACTTGCCCCCAAGGATTGCAACCCATGATCCAGTCGCGCACTGCAGTCTCGGCTTCGCGATAGGTGTCGTCGCCGGTCAGTTCGCGATAAAGCATGCCCTGGGTCACATAGCCTACTGCCAAGTTGTTGCTGCACCAGATGAACGGTATGCCATAGTGGAAAGCATTCTCCTGGGCGCGCTCTGCCACACGCTGGAGGCCCGAGCGCATGTTGCGCTGGAATTCGCGAGCCAGGCGCTTCTCTGCCACCTGTGCCAACTGGTAATGTCCCAAATTGACAAAGGGATACCACTGGTAATGGTGAGCTGAGTCGGCTCCCATCCACGGGGTGATGGGCTCGAGGCGACCATAATCGACAGCCTCGCGCAGAAGTTTCTGGTCGCCTGTGGCGCGATAGCGCGTCATGGCAGCAAGTTCCATGTCGTCGGCCCAATTGTCCTCCTCATAATAGTAAGGCGACACGCATGGCGCTGTCTGGCAGGCTCCCGGATTGGCCACTGCCACAGGATAGGCGGCTGCCGAGCGCTCAGCCAAGCGGCTGGCGAACTCGGGATCGATCCCTTGGAAGATTTCAGCGCCGAGGCCGAATGATGACACGAATTTGCCCACCGACGATGCCAGGCCCTTGGAGTCATTGATGTTTCCCATCAGGCCGTAAGGCTCGCCCGAGCAGGGATAGACTGGGCGGCCTGTGCCAGCGCCCCAGCCATAGTCAACATTGTCCTTGGCTGGAAGGCCGCCGAAGCGGTGGTCGCGGTCATCGGCTATCTGATTGAGATACAGTCCCTCTTCCGGATTCATAAGCAGCATCCACTCTAACCCATGGCGCGCTTCATCCAGGATGTCGGGTATGCCATTGGCTCCGGGGCGCCCGGTGGCATCATAGTTGTCGGCCCAGCCCTCGGGGTGCATCATATATCCAAACAGCAGCTGATACACCGTGTTGGCCGAGGTGGTGAGATATTGCAAAAAGTCGCTTGCGTCGTGCCAGCCTCCGCGCACATCGATGAACTCGCCGTCGCGCTCGCCGCTAAGCACCAGGTAGCCGTCGTGCTGATGGCACAGCTCGCCGAACACCGGATTGTCGCCGCAGCGCTGCTGACGCAGATAGTTGAGCGGGAGTTCTTGCATTGAATAGCGCGAATAAGCATCGTCGCCCACATATACTTCGCCTGCCACAATGCTATTCCCCTCTCCGTCGAGGCCCATGAGCGTGTATGAGCCTGGTGTGGTGACAGAACTGAAGTATACGCGGGCCGATGCCGACATGGGAGCCCATGCCTGGGTGGCGACAACGCTGTCGACCGGTTGCGACTTGCCATTCGAGACAAGCGTGAATGTCAGATTCTCTACGGGAGTGTCACCCAAATAGACGGCAGCCTTCACATCGTCGGTAAGGTAGCCGATTTGGTTATAGCGCAGCGCGTCGTTGGCGCTGG
>CAYTXF010000073.1:0-3701 GCA_964440745.1 uncultured Bacteroides sp. | reverse complement strand
TCGCGCTCGTCGAAGTTCCAGCTGTCCATGATGGTCTTGCCATAGCCTTCGCAGCGCTCCAGGAAGAGGAATTGGTTGATGCCCATCTCGCCGGTGATGTGAGTGAAGAAGGTCAGAGGAAGCTCGCACAGTGGGTGGAAGCCTACGAAACCGCCAATGCGGGGATACATCTCCTCGATGGGCAGGTTGGCGTGGCCGCAGCCAAAGGTGTGGACCCAGCGACCAGCCTCAATGGCATCTGCCATGACGGTAGCAACCTCGCGGATCTTGTCCATCTGTGTGGCTTCAATCTTGTTCATAACGCCCTGAGCGTTCTCTTTCCATTGATTTGCTAACATAATTGGTTATTTTGGTTATTTGGTTATTTGGTGATTTGGTGATTTGGTGGGTTGGTGATCAGACGGCTCGTGCTGCTGTGCGCGAGCTTAATTTCACGGCCACGGGCACGATTGCCATCATTGCCAGCACTGCGGTTACCATCAGCACCGGTAGCAGCCCCGGGTTGCCCAGGTCAAAGGCCCAGCCTGCAGTCTTGTTGAAGGTTGGCTGTCCGCAGAGCCCCACAAACATTGCAATTGACAGGGCAGATGGCGCTTGGCTGCCAAATGTAGCAGCGATGTAGTTGATGATCACCGGGAAAGTGGCCCCAGCGCCAAAGCCTATCAAAGTCAGCGCGGTGTAGACACCGGCCGAAGATTGCAGCGCGTAAAGAAATATAACCCCTGTTAGTGCCACCCCCAAGTAGAGATAGAGGGTGCCTAAGTCTCGTAAACGCGCCATTATCAGCCCTAAGGGCAGACGGCCGCATAGCATGCCGATAGTGAAAAAAGTCATGGAGAGGGTAGCGGAGGCCTGATCCAAATCTGAGGTGAGGGTCAGGAATGATATCGTGAAGCTGCCTGTGATGCCTTCGAATCCGCTTTGGAAGAAAAGCACCATGGCGAAAGCGATCAGCACAGGATATTTCAGCAGCGAGGCCGAACTGGCCAGCGAGGGCTTTGGGCCGCTCTGGGCCTGAGCCTTGGCCTTGGGGAAAGACATTAGGCAAAATCCCACAATGCACAGGGCCATTAGCGCCGACATGGCCTCAAGCGGAAGCTTGTAGGCCGGTATATAATAGTTCAATAGGGTCCATGTCAATGCCCCGATGCAATAGAAGGCTCCCAAGATGCCCAGGCGGCCACCTCGCCGACTGTCATCGTAGATCTCCGCTACAAGAGCATTCGTTTCACCGTTGAGGATGCCCCCGCCTACCCCTAATGAAAACATTGCGGCGTGTAGCATCCCCATTTCGGTGAAATTGGACAGGCCCTGCAGTCCCAGCAGTACCATTGCCGAGGCAGCCACCAGCAGCCATTTGTAGCCACAGCGCTCTACCACGGGTCCGAAAATAATAGTCCCTAAAATTATACCAATTGACATTGTCGTAGGCAGCGAGTTGGCCCCTGCCACAAGCCCGTTGAGCTGTGACAGAATTGGGCCTAACGACAGCATGGCCACTCCGAAGAATCCCATGCCTGCGCACGCTGCTATGAATACTTTATTTTGGTTATACATCTTTGTGTAAGACAACTTTGGTCATTTTTCTCTAATCACTGAATATGCCGCCCCTAAGAGTGCGGCTTCGCCGTCGACCTCGCTTGCGCAGAATTCCACTTCTTCCATGGCTATGGGCTGACCCCATTTGCATGCTTCGTCGTAGATGCGGCGCATGAACCGTCGTGCCGGACCGAATACTCCGCCTCCGAACACTACCTTCTCGGGATTGAAGAGGCTCACCATATTGGCGGCTGCCATCCCCCACATCTCGATTGCCTTGTCCAAAACCTTGGTGGCCAAGTGGTCGCCCAGGTCGTAAGCGGCAAACACATCGTGACTTGTAACCTTTTCGATTGGTTTCTCCGAGAGCGGCCCGGTATAGTTGCGGGCGCAGCGCAGAGCGCGGCGCGCCTGGGTACCTATGCCATTGCCCGAGGCGTAGAATTCAAGGCAGCCCACCGGTATGTACTCTTCGATGTAGGGATACTGCAGGGCCATCCATCCGGCTGCTCCGGCTATGTCATTGGCTCCATGCACCACATGGCCATCCAGCAATATGCCGGCTCCGACCCCGGTGCCCACGGCTATGTACACAGCATTGTCGCAGCCCTGAGCTGCTCCTTTCCACAATTCACCCAGGATATAGCAGGTGCGGTCGCTCTCCACCCTCACTTTCAGATGAGGAATGCCAAGCGCCTCTATTATATAGGGTCGCAGCGGAAAATTCTCCCATCCGGGAATGTTGGGCGCCCACACGGTGTCGCGGCGGCTGTACACGATGCCAGGTACGCAGATGCCAATGCCATCCACTGAGATCCCAGGATTGCTCAGACGTATGCCATTGATCACATCCACCACCTTGCGGGCTACTGCCTCGCCAGTGGCGCCATCAAGCAAAGTCACCTGCTTGGTGTACTTCTCACCGTTGTTATCGAAAAGGGCCCCCGCGATTTTCGTGCCGCCCAAATCTACACCTATAATAGCCATACTGTTATGTGGGTGAATTAATCGAATTAAGGTTGTCAATCTTTGTTAGACTGCTCCCCTCGGTGGGGGACTCGTCTGGAAAACACTCAAAGGATACGATCCAGATAACCCCTGATCGATATCCGTTGCAAAGTTAATACCTAAATTTGGCATTTGTCAAGTTTTTAACACAAAAAATTCTCCTAATTTCGGTTTTTTATATTTTGGATACATATTTTTGCATTTAGAATTAGGTTTTCTCATTCTTTTTCCCCAATTTTGCATAGTATTTCCTAACTCATTAAGAATTTTAGCAGAATTATGAAATTTTGTCACGCTATTTTGGGAATGATGGCCATGCTGATGATGGCTCAATGCGCCACTGAGCGACGCGCAGAAAGCGCCCCAACAATTTTTAACCAAAATAATGTTTATTACCAGGGAGGCATAGTGCGAGGCGACACCTCGCGCCGAGCCCTATCGTTGGTATTCACTGCCCACGATCATGCCGATGGGGCCGACAGCATCATCGCCGTGCTCGATCGCCACGGGGCCAAGGGAGCCTTCTTCTTCACCGGCCTTTTCTATGACACATATCCACAAGTCATAAGCCGACTCAAAGAAAAAGGCCATTATCTGGGCAGCCACAGCGACGGTCATCTGCTCTATCTCCCTTGGGGGCAGTCTGATACCATGCTGGTTAGCCGTCAGCAATTTGCCGATGACATGGAGGCGTGCTATGCCAAGATGGCCAAGGCTGGGATCACGCGCGAGGATGCCCCAGTGTTCATCCCACCCTATGAGCATTACAATGACTCGATCAGCTTATGGGCCCAGTCCATCGGGCTGCAAGTGGTGAATTACACTCCAGGCACTTGGAGCAATGCTGACTACACCACCCCGGAGATGAGCAACTATCGCAGCAGCCGCGCCATCTACGAGCGCATCCTCAATTATGAGGACAGCCTCGGGCTCAACGGCCACATCATGCTCATCCATTTTGGCACTGATTCGATGCGAGCCGACAAATTCTACAATGCATACCTCGACAGCACGCTCTGCGCTCTGGAGGGCCGAGGATATCAAATTCTGCCCCTGATGGAGCTGATTACCGAGTCTCCCAGCGACACAAATCCATAGAAAACATTACCTGCAGTTCACGGAACTGCACTCCCCAAACATTACCTGCAGTTCAC
>CAYTXF010000072.1:0-16347 GCA_964440745.1 uncultured Bacteroides sp. | reverse complement strand
ACAAGGCCGACTTGCGCTTCAAGGTGCAAATATATGACCTTGACACGCGCACCACCCTTGCTGTTTCCGACTACTACAACTTTACTTGGAACTAATCTAATTTCGAGTTGATTACGCGGCTCACGGAGCCGCTCTCCTAACGCGGCTCATGGAGCCGCTCTCCTAACGCGGCTCACGGAGCCGCTCTCCTAACGCGGCTCATGGAGCCGCTCTCCTAACGTAAAAAATAAATCAATCATGAGCTTTGAATCTGGATATATAATAGATAATCGCTTTTTGCTGAAACGCCAGCTCGGTCGCGGCAGCTTTGGCGAAGTATGGCTTGCCGAAGATAAGGAATTGGGAATCGACGTGGCTGTAAAGATCTACATCGCCCTTGACTCGCGCGGCTTGGAGGAATTCAAGACCGAGTTTAAGAATGTGCGCCATCTCAACCATCCCAATCTTCTGCGCCCAGATCATTATGATCTTAGCGACAACAATCCTTATCTGATCATGGCATATTGCCCCAGTAGCTTGGGCACCAAGATAGGGGAGATGTCGGAGGCAGAGGCTTGGAAGATGGTCAAGGATGTGTCGCGCGGTCTGATGTATCTCCATGAAATGGACATCGTGCATCGTGACATCAAGCCTGACAACATATTGCAGAACGAAGAGGGCGCCTACGTGATCTCCGACTTCGGACTGAGCCAGAAGATGCGCTCCACTCTGCGCCGGGCATCAGCGCGCAACAATCAGAACAACAAGGATAGTTTTGCCGGCACCGTGGGATATATGGCGCCGGAGATGTTCTCTTCGAAGCCCGAGGCTGTCAAGGCTACCGACGTATGGGCTCTGGGAGCCACGCTTTACGAGGCTATCACTGGCGAGATGCCTTTCTGCGGCCAGGGCGGCGTGATGGAATTGCATGGAGCCGAACTCCCCGACTTGCCGTCGAATTACAGCAAGGCGCTTACCGACCTCATGCATCGCTGCTTGGCTAAGGAGCCATGGGATCGCCCGTCGGCTAAGGAAATCAACGAGATTGCCATTGCAGCTACAGGCGGTGGCGGAGGAAACTCCACCGGTGGCACCAAGAAGATCACCAAAGATCAACGCGATGAGACCTTCAAGCTTCAATCCGAGATAATCCAATTGAAGGAAGAGTTGAAAAAGGCCCAGAGCGGAGCGCCTGGGGCGCCGGCTAAGCCAAAAAAGACTTTTAAGATCTTATTCTGGATAGCTTTGCCACTGTTCCTGATCATGACTGTACTGTTCATCATTGCCTGCGTGGCTTGCTATGAGACAGAGCAGAGAAGAATCTATTATTCACAACAGTATGATAAGGCCCATTCGGCTCTTGTAGATATCAATTATGTGCTGGATGGCGAAATGGTTTTGGAACCCGAATTCTTCGGAAGTTGGACATCGACCAACCATAGCCATAGTTCGAATGATTACCAGTATTATAAGATGGATGCCTTCGAGGGCGATGTGCTGTCGTTCGATTACGATGTCGATAGCGAGAGCTATGACCATTTCATAGCCACCCTTGAATCCAACAATATGGCGGCTACCAAGATCAAGGATGTCTCAGGCATTGGCAAGACAGGCCATGTCGATTATGTGATTCCCGCCGACGGGCGCTATACTCTGGAGCTCAAATACTCCAAGGACAGCTCGATCCATTCGGGCCGCGACCGCGTCACAGTCAACGATGTCACTCTAACCCATGCCAAATTGGGTGCCGTCTCCACTATCATTTCCAACTATTACCAGCAAGTGCTCTACGGGGATGAAGTAGTGGAAGAGGTAGTCGAAGAATACCCCTATGAAGCACCCATCGATTCCATCGCATTTGATTAAAACCAAGTCGGCTATATGTAAATGTACAATTTGTATTTAAGTCATCCATCAACCAACCCCGTTAGGGGTTGCTTCAAATAGCCTACGATTATGCTACACATCCAACAACCCCGTTAGGGGTTGTTTCAAATAGCCATAGGGCTTATGTAGGTGAATCTGAAAATATTAAAAATAAAACAAAATAATCGGAAAGAGATGAAACGCATAAGCATACTGATTTTACTTGTTGGCATCATTGGGGTCACAGTATTCAGCATTTTGGCTCAGGAGTGCGACGAGGAAGAGACCACTGTGGTGCCTCTTGAGGCGCCGGAAAGCGTGCTGCCTAAGAAATGGATCGATATGATCAACAGTACCGATTCGGTGCAGCTTTACATCATTGACAGTTTTTCCGAGGACACAATCGCTGCGCGATTGCTTGGCTATGGTGAGATCCTCAACACAAGTGTCAAGTCTGACTCGCTATGGCTGGCCAGCATCAGCAATCTCCTTACCAATCCCATGTCATTCCATCAGGAAGATGCCTACAACGAATGCACCTTCTTGCCCGATGTGGTGATGGAATTCAGGGCCGCGCAGGACACCGCCTATGTGATGTACTGCGAATATTGCGATCTTTGCCGTTTCCAGATGGGCGAAGAGATCATTGACCATGATGGCAAAGCCGTGCGCGAGGGCTTTTTTGAGCTTTCTGGCCAGGCTTTCCCAAAAGATAAATACTTAAGAGTGCTCAATCTATGAAAAAGACTTTGCTCTCATTAGTCGTGATGCTGTGCTTGGCGATTTCCGCTCAGGCTCAGATCATGTATTCCTTGATCTTTATCAATACCAAAGAATCGGGTCGCGAAGCTGACCGCCAGGCCGAGATGCAGAGCATGACTCGATGCCTCAGCAACCTGGCCCAATCGCTTGGCTATCGCCATATCATAAGCCAGCATAGCGACACTGAATTTACAGCCAAGCAGATGCTTTCCGACATCGCTGCCTTGAAGCCTGGCGAGGAAGACATTGTGATACTCTATTACGCAGGCCATGGCAACAACTGGGGTGACACCCAATGGCCCCATATGGCGCTTAAGGACGAGCAGTATGCCGAATGGACAGCCTTCCAGAAACTGAAGGATGCTTGCCCCAATGCAAAATTGGCAATTTGCATGTCGAGTTGCTGCAATTCGGTGGTAGGGCGCCGGTCAACAAATTCCAAAGCCAATTCAAATCGCGAATATCAATTCGATCCGGCTCGCGCCAAGCAGCTCTTTACCGGATTTGACGGGAAGAAACGCATTATCATATGTTCGAGCGAGCCCGACAAGGTTTCTTACAGCATTCAAGAAGGCGCATGCTTGGGCATAGGCTTCCGAAACGCTCTGAAGGAGACCTTGGCAAGCAATTCTTCTAAACCGCTCGAATGGGCCGATTTCTTGGATTTGACTCGTTCGAAAACAAATTATGTGACACGCAATTTTGACTTCCCGCAGACGCCGCAATTTTTGATCGAGAATGTTGGTGGCAGGTCAAATTCGGGCAGTGGCTCTGGTAGCGGATCAGGCAGTGGCTCGGGTAGCGGATCAGGCTCAGGTAGTGGATCAGGCTCAGGCTCAGGCAGTGGATCAGGCTCTGGATCAGGTAGCGGTTCAGGCTCGGGCTCTGGATCGGGTAGCGGTTCCGGTTCAGGCTCGGTTTCAAGCGGAGCCACGGCAACAATCACCCATACTCGCGCTCAGCGCGTCAATATCGAGGATGCCGACAATGTGCTGGTGCTTTGCAATTTCAATGTGGCAGGTTTCACCCAGGGCGGCAGCGTAGTGGCATTCTTCGACTCGCCGCGAGGCACAGGATTACCCGACCAGAATGGCAAATTCTGCACCACAAGCGGCAAGGTGTGCGTAAGCAGGCCATTGAAGAAGAACACGGCGTACTCTGAAAAGAAAGATTTCGCACTGATCATGCCATTTGAGGAATTGCACCTCACGGATGAGAACACTGAAATCTTTGTGCGAGTCTGCATCTACGACCGGGCATCCAACCAGTACGTCACCATGGGCGATTACGTCTCCTTCCGCCCATAAAACTCACCACGGAGAATTTCACCACGGAGGCACGGAGACATAGAAATATAGAGGAGCGACCGCGGATTACGCGGATGAACGCAGATGAACACTGATATAGAAATATAGAGGAGCGACCGCGGATTACGCGGATGAACGCAGATGAACACTGATTACACATCAATCAGGGCGGATCTGCGTTCATCTGCGTAATCCGCGGTCGTGATCAAATTCAAGGCTCCGTGTCTCCGTGGTGAACTCACCAAAAGTGAGTATTGTTTATTAATAAAAAAATGACGATATTTGCGGTTCAAAAAAATATTATAACGTTTCAAAGAAATGAGATTATCTGACTTGCCCACTGGCAGTGAGGCTGTTGTCGTAAAAATATTAGGCCATGGCGCGTTCCGCAAGCGTGTCATGGAGATGGGATTTGTCAAAGGCCGTCGCATCAAGGTTCTCCTCCAGGCCCCGCTAAAAGACCCTATCAAATACTCAATTTTGGGGTATGAAGTGTCGCTGCGCCGCAGCGAAGCCCATATGATCGAGGTTGAGCCCCTCGACCACAAAGAAGAAGCCCAAGAAAATGCCCAAGCCAACAAAGAAACCCCATACTGCGATGCCCGCACAGAAAGATGCGAGATCAATGTGGCGCTAATTGGCAACCCCAATTGCGGCAAGACCTCGCTCTTCAATATCGCATCGGGCGCCCAAGAGCATGTGGGCAACTATAGCGGAGTCACTGTTGACTCCAAGACTGGCCATTTCGACTATCGCGGATATCGATTCAACATAGTAGACCTCCCCGGCACCTATTCACTCACATCCTATTCGCCCGAGGAACTCTATGTGCGCAAATACCTCCAAGACCAGACTCCCGATGTGATCATCAACGTGGTCGACAGTTCGAACCTCGAAAGAAACCTCTACCTCGCCACCGAACTCATCGACATGGACCGCCGCATGGTGATTGCCCTCAACATGTACGACGAACTTCGCGCCAGCCATGCCGAACTCGACTACAAGGCGCTTGGCAACATGATAGGTGTGCCGATGGTGCCAATTGTAGCGAAGACGGGCGAGGGCGTTGACGAACTCTTCGACGCCGTAATCGATGTTTTCGAGGACAAGCACGAGGCTGTGCGTCACATCCATGTCAATCTTGGACCCGAAGTGGAGAAGATGCTCCGCCAACTGATCGATGCCATCAAGGAAAACGGTGGCGTGGCTCAGCATGTAAGCCCCCGATATTTGGCCATCAAGCTGCTCGAGGGCGATAAGGAAAGCGAGAAGACAGTATCTGCCACCGAGGGAGGCGACAAGATAATCCAGCTTCGCGATGACTTGGTAAAGGAATACGACGAGCATCACAAGGATGATGACATCGAGAGCGTCATAGCAGCCGAAAAATACGGCTTCATCGACGGCGCCCTGGCAGAAACCTTCAAGAGCCCTGAGAAAGACTCAGTGACCACCACGCGCATCATCGATGCCTTTGTCACCAACAAGCTCTTTGGTTTCCCCATCTTCTTCGCTATCATGTTTTTCATCTTCTGGGCCACATTCGCAGTGGGCCAGTACCCCATGGACTGGATCGACGATGGCGTGGCTTGGCTTAGTTCAGTGGTCAACAAATGGATGCCCGAGGGCGTGCTTAAGGACATGATTGCCGACGGCATCATCGGAGGCGTGGGCGGAGTGATTGTGTTCCTGCCCAACATCTTGATACTGTATTTCTGCATATCCTTTATGGAGGATAGCGGCTACATGGCGCGTGCAGCCTTCATTATGGACAAGGTCATGCATAAGATCGGTCTCCATGGAAAATCCTTCATACCCTTGGTAATGGGCTTCGGCTGCAATGTGCCGGCAATCATGGCATCGCGAGCCATCGAAAGCCGCTCGAGCCGACTTATCACCATCATGATCAACCCCTTCATGTCTTGCTCGGCCCGCTTGCCCATCTATGTGCTGCTGATTGGCACCTTCTTCCCCGAGCATCCGACAGTGGTATTCATGGGGCTCTACATCTTAGGCATCATTGTGGCCATGGTCACTGCTCGCTTGCTAAGAAAATTCTACTTTAAGAAGGACGAGACTCCCTTTGTGATGGAGCTTCCGCCTTACCGCATACCTACCTTCAAGGCCTCAATGCGCCACACCTGGGCCAAGGGCCAGCAGTATCTGCGCAAAATGGGCGGCATCATCCTTGTGGCCAGCATCATAGTGTGGGCCCTCAACTATTTCCCATTGCGCGACGATGAGACCGTAGAGCCTACCGCCACTGAGGCCATATCGCCCAACGACTCCTATCTTGAGATGGCGGGTAAATTCATCAACCCCGTGATGGAGCCTCTCGGTTTCCACTGGCGTGCCTCTGTAGCAGCCTTGGCAGGCGTGCCAGCCAAGGAAATCGTGGTGTCGACTCTCGGAGTGCTTTATACCAACGATGAGGCCGTGACTGACCAGAAACTTGGAGCGCGCCTCGAGGCCCCGAATCCGGTCACTGGCAAGCCTGACTTCACCTGCGCCAGCGCGCTGAGCTTCCTGGTGTTCATCTTGCTCTATTGCCCATGCATAGCCACCATCACTGCCATAGCCAAAGAAACTCACCATTGGGGTTACGCGGCTTTCAGCATCGTGTACAATACCCTTGTGGCCTGGGTGCTCGGTTTAGTGGTGTTCCAGATTGCTCAGCTCTTCTGAGCGAGGCGCATTTTTGCACATTCTACGGTTAAAATGTGTCTCAAAAAGTTTAAAAATGTGTAAATTCGTAAAAAACTCTTTAGCACATTAGGTTTATTGGATAATTAGTTGTAATTTTGGAGTTCCAAACCGAAAAGAAAAATGACAGTTGAACCAAATCATAAACCTATACCAGAAGAATTCCAGGATATAGCGCCCTACAATGAGGCTCAATTCAAGGAAAAGCTCCAGCAGCTTGTCAAGGAACCAGGATTTGAACATGCGGTGAGATACGTCATGCCTGATGTCGACTATCCTAAGTTCGTGGCTGAATTGATGCAAATCAGCACACAGGATCAGTTCCAGCGATATGTGATGGGTCATTTCCTAAAGCAGCTCGAGGATACCACCACCGATGGAATTTCAATAGATGGCTTGGAGAATTGCGACACTCCGGGATCCAACTATACCTTCATCACCAACCACCGCGACATCGTGCTGGATGCTTCTTTTCTAAATCTCTGCTTCATACGCCGCGACATGCCCATCACCCAGGTGGCTATCGGCAACAATCTGCTTATCTATGATTGGATTACTGACCTGGTGAAGCTCAATCGCAGTTTCATTGTGAAGCGCGATGTAAAGCTGGTGGCGGCTCTGGAAGCAGCCAAGCAATTGTCGGCCTACATCCATTACACCATAAATACCCTCCACGAGAGCGTATGGATTGCCCAGCGCGAGGGCAGGGCAAAGGACAGCAACGATCTTACCCAGGAAAGCCTCATCAAGATGCTCTCGCTTGCCGGAGGTGGCACTGTCAAGGCCAACATTATGCGTGTGAACTTGTGTCCGGTGTCGATATCCTATGAGTACGATCCCAACGACTATCTCAAGGCTCGTGAATTTCTGCTCAAGCTTCGCGATCCGCATTTCCGCAAGAGCCAGCGCGACGACCTCTTCAGCATGGAGACCGGCATACTCAAATACAAGGGCCGCATCATGTTCCGAGTGGGCAAGTGCATCAACCAGGAGTTGGAGAAATTCCCCAGCGATGGGCGCCAGGAAGTCATCCGCGAGGCTTGTCGCCTGATCGACAATGAGATTCATGCCGGTTATGAGATATACCAATGCAATTACATTGCCTACGATGAGCTGCACGATACCCAAGAATTCGCCGATCGTTACACTCCCGAGGATGTGAAGAAATTCTCTGAATATATCGATCGACAGCTCGACAAGGTAGATCTCACCGACATCACTCCCGACGAACGCGCTTACATGCGGCGCATGATGCTGACCATGTACGCCAATCCGCTTAAGAACAAACTGGCTGTTACCCGATAGAGAACAACTATGCGATTCCTGTTAGTGCCGGCACTGATCGCCTTAGTGGTGAACGTGCTGATCGACATCTATATTTACTGTGCGCTGCTGAGTTATTCGCGGCGTCGCATATTGGCTAAGTTGCAAGCTTGGTCGGCACTCGTGTTCAACGCCGCCCTGATTGTGGCCATATGCCTACCCAAACGCACAGGCAACGATGGCGATCTGCTGGCAGTGATGTGGATTCTTTACGCCTATCTGAGCATTTATATCCCCAAGATACTATTCGTATTGTTCGACGCCTTGTCGCGCCTGCCTTTCCTATGGCATCGGCGCCGATGGGTGTGGATGTCCTGGACCGGGTTTTGGCTGGGACTCATTCTATTCTTAGCGATGTGGTGGGGAGCACTGTTCAACCGCTACCGCATCCAGGTATGCGAGGAGACAATAGAAATAGCCGGTCTTGCACAAAGCTTCGATGGCCTTAAGGTAGCTCAGATAAGCGACCTGCACGTAGGCAGCTACGGAGGCGACACCAGTTTTGTGGAAAAGCTTGTGCAAAATGTCAATGCTCTTCACCCCGATGTGATAGTGTTCACGGGCGATCTGGTCAATCGCCACAGCGACGAAGCGCTCCCATTCATGGATGTGCTTAGCCAGCTGAGCGCTCCCATGGGCGTGTATTCCATCATGGGTAATCATGACTATGGCGACTATTACGAATGGCCCGACGAGCAAAGCCATCGCCAAGATGTGGCCAAGATGAAGAAGCGCCAGGCCGACATGGGGTGGAAGATGCTCAACAACAGCCATGACTGGCTGCGCCAAGGCTCCGACTCCATAGCCCTGATCGGTGTGGAGAATGTGGGCGATCCGCCATTCCACACTTATGGAAGCCTTCAGGAAGCCTATCCTGCCATCAACGATGGCAACATCAAGATACTATTGAGCCATAATCCGGCTCATTGGGAAAATGAAATAGAAGATCAGCCCACCAATGTGCATCTCACTCTGTCGGGCCACACCCATGCCATGCAAATGGAAGTCTTGGGCATATCGCCAGCAGCATTGAGATATCGCAATTGGGGCGGACTCTACCATGACGGCCGCGACCAGCAGCTCTATGTCAATATCGGAGCTGGCGAGGTAGGCTTTCCGGCTCGCATTGGAGCTACACCAGAAATTACATTATTCACGCTTAAACCTAAATCGAAGTGATAGACATACCTGGCGAAATAGCCCGACGACTCGGGCTCAACCAGCGCAACGTGGAGGCCGTGCTTTCCCTGTTGGATGAGGGCTGCACCATTCCTTTCATTAGCCGATACCGAAAGGAGTGCACCGGTTCGCTCAACGAGGTCGACATTCGCGACATCGACACTCAGTACCAACAGTTGCAAGCATTTGCCAAGCGCCAAGCGTACATTATCGAAACTATAGAAAAAACTGGAAACCTTACCGACGAACTTCGGAAAAAGATTGAGGACTGCACGGATGCGGCAGTGCTCGAGGATCTTTATCTACCTTACAAGCCCAAGCGGCGCACCCGCGCCACTGTTGCACGCGAGCGCGGCCTCGAACCCCTGGCCAAAATGATCATGGCGCAGAACAGCCGTGATCTGCAGAGCGCTGCCAAGAAATTCCTTGGTGACGAGGTGAAGACCGCTCAGGAGGCTATCGAGGGCGCCTGCGATATCATCGCCGAGTGGGTGAGCGAAAATCCCAAGGCTCGCGCATGGGTGAGAAAGAAGGTGCTTCGCGAGGGAGTGATCAAGTCGCGATTTGTAAAGGGCAAGGAAGACGAAGCCGACAATTACCGCTTCTATGAGAACTTCTCGCGTCCGATGGGGCGTTGCCCGTCGCATCAGTATTTGGCTCTGAAGCGAGGCGAACGCGAAGGATTCCTTAAGCTCACTGTCAACATCAACGATGATGACATGCTCGACCAGGTCGACACGATATTCGTGCGCAATGATGCCACGCGCGAAAGCGCCGACACAGTGCGCAAGGCTGTCGAGGACAGCTATTACCGCTTGCTTTTCCCGTCGATCGAGAATGAAGCCTCGACCATTTGGAAAGAGCGCGCCGACGAGGAAGCCATCCGCATGTTTGCCGACAATCTGCGTCAGCTGCTGATGGAGGCTCCTCTTGGCCACAAGAATGTGATGGCTATTGACCCAGGCTTCCGCACAGGTTGCAAGGTAGTCTGCCTCGATGCCCAAGGCAACCTCAAGCACAACACTGTGATCTATCCTCAGCGCGAACGCGTGACCTCGGCTCTGAAGGTGGCCTCGCTTGTGGGCGATTACGACATCCAGGCTATCGCCTTGGGAAATGGCACGGCAAGCCGAGAGACCGAGCAGTTCCTGCGCGTGATCCATTATCCCCACGAGGTGCAGATCATCGTGGTGAGCGAGAGTGGCGCTTCGGTATACTCGGCATCCGACATAGCCCGCGAGGAATTTCCTGACTATGATGTCACAGTGCGTGGCGCTGTGTCGATAGGCCGACGCTTGATTGACCCACTTGCCGAACTTGTGAAGATTGATCCCAAGTCGATCGGAGTGGGGCAGTATCAGCATGATGTCGACCAGAATGCCCTCAAGGATTCTCTTGATTACACAGTGATGAGCTGTGTGAATCAGGTGGGCGTCAATGTCAACACAGCCTCGGTGCAGTTGCTCAGCTACATCTCGGGCATCGGCCCGGCATTGGCCAGCAACATAGTGGCATACCGCGCCGACAATGGCGACTTCACATCGCGCAAGCAGCTGATGAAGGTGCCCCGAATGGGTGAGAAAGCCTTCCAGCAGAGTGCCGGTTTCTTGCGCATACCCTATGCCAAGCATCCCCTCGACAACACAGCAGTGCACCCCGAGAGTTATCCCATCGTAGAAAAGATGGCCGCTGACTTGGGCGTGGATCTGAAGGATCTGCTGAGCAACAAGGAGCTCATCTCAAAGATTGACCTCAAGAGATATGTCACCGACACTGTGGGTCTGCCCACTCTCACCGACATTATCGAGGAACTCAAGCGACCCGGCCGCGACCCGCGAGAGACAATCGAGGAATTCTCATTTGACCCCAACATCACAGAAATCGAGGATCTCAAGCCCGGCATGGAGCTCAATGGCATCATCAACAACATCACAGCCTTCGGAGCCTTTGTCGACATAGGCGTGCACGAGAGCGGACTTGTGCATGTGTCGCAACTGGCCGACAAGCGCGTGGCCAATCCTCACGATGTAGTAAAGATTAAACAGCGCGTGAGAGTGCGCGTGCTCGACGTGGATCTCCGTCGGCGCCGCATTTCTCTCACCATGAAAGGCGTATCACAAAAATAAAATCATGCATAGTGCTACCATATGCCTGGGCTCCAACATTGGTCTCCAGGCAATTGACAAGATAAAATCAGCCTCGCAAAGCCTCACCGATGTGGGCGCAATAGTATGCCACAGTTCGGTCTATGGTTCGCCGAGCGGCTACCTCAACGAGGTGCTGGTGCTTCACACTTCGCTTGACTCCGACGAGCTTCTCACCTTTACCAAGGACCTGGAGCACAGGCTCGGACGTCGGCCTGAGCACAAGGCTCAGGGCATAGTGCCGATTGACATTGACATTGTGATTTACGACGACGATGTGCTGCGGCCCCTCGACTACGACTCGGCATATTTCAACCAGGGTCTTGAGGAAATGAAAGCATAAACTATTTTCCTCCCGCAGGTGTTTTAATTGATATTAATAAAAGTGAGAAATTATGAAAAAGTTACTTTTAATTTTATCAATTGGCGCTTGCATGATGGGAATGACCTCATGCGACACCCGTCCCAATGTGATTGGCGACTGGCAGGGCAACATCAAGGGGGAAATGCCTGGAACAGCTACATCCAACCTTACGGCAACATACAGCTTCCAGCGCGATGGCAGCATCACAGCCAGCTATCTTGTAAACTTTACCGAAGCCATGGCTCCCACCGATTCGCTGATATCCCCGTATCAGATTAGCGTGTCGGGCACCGCTCTAATGGAAGGCAAATGGCAATATGTAGATGGCGAGGATGATGAGATAGCCATCGTCTACGACATGAACACCCTCAAGGTGCAGATTGATCCCGAGGCTGTGAAGATGCAGGCCAATGTGATCACAGATCAGCAGGCCCCCGACTTGGATTCGATGAGGCCAGCCTTGATCAATCGCTATACCCATCTGGTGGAGAACTACTTCAAGCAGACCCCCACAGTGGTATGGGACGATGTGAAGGTGAAAAAGCCTATCCTAAGATATGAAATAGGTCATGTCGACTACCTCTTGCAGGAAGTCGATGGATCAATCCAGTAATCCATGGATGCCCTCTCTCCCCAGCTTGCCCCCCGGGTGTTGCAATGGGTGTGGCGGCAGGGCTGGAAAGATCTCAAGCCCATCCAAGCCAACTCCATTGCGCCCATCCTGCAGGGAGGCACCGATGTGATCATCAGCGCGTCGACCGCCGGAGGCAAGACCGAGGCGGCCTACTTGCCCATACTATCTCGCCTGGTGCAACAGCCCGAACAGGAGCGCGGCTTTAAGGTGCTTTCGCTTTCGCCGTTGAAATCGCTGATCAATGATCAGACGCGGCGCCTCGAGGACATGACGCGCGATCTTGAGATCGATGTCACTCCCTGGCATGGCGATGTGGCCCAAAGCCGCAAGCAGACAGCATCAAAGCATCCCGATGGCATCCTGGTTACCACTCCCGAATCGCTCGAAGCGATGATGGCCTTGCGCGGCCCCTGGCTGCGCGAGGCCTTCGCGCCTTTGCAGTATGTCGTGATCGATGAGTTGCACTCATTCTTGGGCAGCGAGCGCGGCAAGCAGTTGCAATCGCTCCTCGACCGCCTTGAGCTGGTGCTTGGCCGCAAGATCCCGCGCATAGCCATGAGCGCCACATTCCGCGATGTCGACTATGTAAAGCGATTCCTACGACCAGATCAGGCACTCCCCTGCGTAATGCCATCGGCCGGCAGCGAGGCGCACCCCGTGCAGCTTTCCATCAAGGAATACATAGCCGACGCCACGCATGATCCCGAGCCGCTGATTGCCAACGAACTGTTCACGCGTCTTCGCGGCACCAACAATCTTGTTTTCACCAATTCCCGCAAGGATGCCGAGGCCTACATGGTGGCTCTGACCAAGGAAAGCGAGAAGGAGGGAGTGCCCAATGAATTCCGCATTCACCATGGATCGCTTTCGCGCCACGAGCGCGAGGCCGTGGAGAAAGACCTTCAGCGAGGCCAACACCCTGTCACAGCCATTTGCACAGCTTCGATGGAATTGGGCGTTGACATCGGCAAGGTGAAATCCATCGCACAGATTGGCACGGCAGGGTCGCCATCAACCTTGCGCCAGCGTCTTGGGCGCAGCGGACGCCGAGGCGAACCTTCGATACTCAGAATATACAGCGTCGATGAGCAGCGCGACGACTACAAATACCATCTCCGCACCAACTTGGTGCAAAACATCGCTGTGACCGAACTCCTGCGTCAGCGCCAGTATGATCCGCCCATGCCCGAGATGAGTTATGTATCGGTGATTGTGCAGCAGTTGGTATCGATGCTGTCACAATTCGGCAGTTTCTATGCCGGCGAGGTCTACGACCTGCTATGCGTAAAGGGCGCCTTTGGCTTTATGACCAAGGAGGCCTTCTTGGATCTTCTGCGCCATCTTGGCAAAAAGAAAGTCATCTCGCAGATACAGACAGGCCAGTTGGTTATCGGCACTGAGGGTGAGCGCATGCTCGCGCAGCGCGACTTTTACAGCGCCTTTACCACTCCCAAGGACTATACCATCATCGATAGCGCCACGCGCAAAACCGTGGGCAGCGTGCAGTACAAGCCTTATTATGGCGAGGTGTTCATCCTGGCAGGCGCGCCGTGGATTGTCGACTCAGTCGAGGAAAAATCGAGCACCGTGTATGCCAGTTCGACCTTCAGCAAGGGCAAGATGATGTTTGAGGGCACAGGCATTGAGACCTCGCCCGAGGTCACCCTCAAGATGCTCGACATCTACAAGAGCGACGAGAGGTATCCCTATCTGGATGCAGCCACCGCCACTGGCGAGCAATTGGAGGCAGCCCGCGCATGGTTCAGGAAGATGGACCTTGCCAATACTCCTTATCTGCGCCATGGCGACAGCCTGAGCTATTTCACCTGGGGCGGAATGCGAGTCAATCGCACCATAGCCGCTCTGAGCAACCGCCTGCTCCACATCAATCCGCCCTACGACCACATCGCCCTGAGCAATCTCTCTGTCGATAATGTGGAGGATATGGCCCTGATGACTCGCGACATCGAGGATGTCGACGCCTATGCTGCCGACTTGGCCTCGGATGTCAACCGAGTGAAGAAGGAGCGCGGCAAGTGGGATGCCTACCTTCCCGACAATTTGCTCAACGCTGAGTATGCTTCCACGCGATTCGACCTGCCAACAGCGCAAAAGATTTTGGGAGAGTTAAACAAAAAGAGCTAAATTTGCATTATATTATCAAAAAGCAAAGAAATCATGATTGTAAATACAGCACGTTTTGTTATCAGCAGCCCTTCGGTGGAGAAAGCCCCTCAGACCGACCTTCACGAATATGCTTTCATTGGCCGCAGCAATGTGGGCAAGTCGTCGCTCATCAACATGCTCACTGGCAAGAAGGGCCTGGCCATGACATCGGCCACCCCGGGCAAGACCATGCTCATCAACCATTTCTTGGTCAATGACCAATGGTACATTGTGGACCTTCCTGGCTATGGCTTCGCTCAGCGCAGCAAGACCGACTTGGCCAAGATTGACAAGATGATACGCGACTACATACTCTATCGCGAGCAGATGACCAATCTGTTTCTGCTCATCGACTCGCGCCACGAGCCCCAGAAGATCGACCTCAAATTCATGGAATGGCTGGGCGAGAACGGCATCCCGTTCAGCATCGTCTTTACCAAGGTCGACAAGCTCAAGGCTGGCCAGGCCAAGCAGAATGTGGCGAAATACTGCGAGAAGTTGCTTGAGGAGTGGGAGGAGCTGCCCCCAGTGTTTGTGACCTCGAGCACCGACCGCAGCGGCAGAGAGGAACTGCTGGATTATATCAACGAGCTTAACAAGCTTCCCCTGGAGATCGTCGACAATTCGGCTCTGGAGGAGGATGAAGATACTAACCAAAATTTCAACGATATGGATAAGAAAGATCTCAAGGCCGAGGAGAAGAAAGCCGAAGAGCTTCTCCCAGGCGCAGCCATCGACAAGGCTGATGATGACAAGGTGACCACTCAGGAAGAAAAGCAGCGCACCGATGTGCTGGATTTCAACCCTCATTCTGATGGAATTTAATCTTCCCTTAATACCTTTGCGGTAGATTTCGCGTTTTATCTGTGGTCTTTAAAAAAGAACACAGATGAAACCTACAACAACATTAGCGCAGAGACTCACTGATGTGAGCCTCTGCGTCTTTGTCCGAGGGCAGATCCAATGGCTGAGATCGATCGGGCATTATCGCTGCGCAGAGACTCGCGACAGTTCTTTGCGCAGCTTCATGAAGTATCGCCGCCAGCGCGACATTCTCCTTAGCGAGATCAATGCGGCGGTGATTGAGGAGTATGAGGCGTGGCTGCGTGCTTCGGGAGTGAAGCGCAACACCTCATCGTTCTACATGCGCAATCTCCACGCTCTCTATTCTCAGGCTATCGAGAAGGGCTTGGTCATCGACGCGCGACCTTTCGCACGTGTCTATCGGGGAGTGGACAAGACATCCAAGCGCGCCATCAGCATTGCTGAGATGCGGCGGCTGCGCGATCTGGACCTGTCGCAGATGCCAGCGCTGGAATTTGCGCGCGACATGCTGATGTTCAGTTTCTATGCTCGGGGCATGAGTTTTGTCGATATGGCTTACCTCAAAGCGAGCGATGTGGAGATGGGCAGCATCACATATTTCCGCTCCAAGACCCATCAGCGACTTCAGGTGGAGGTAGTGCCGCAGATGCAGGCCATACTTGACAAGTATCCCACCTGTACTCGCTATCTGCTGCCTATCATTCAGTGCGAGGATGGCACGGAGCGCCTGCAGTATCGCCGCCGGCTGCTTACCGTGAATCGCAATCTGAAGAAGGTAGGGGAGATGGCCGGGCTTTCAGCCAAGCTTACCACCTATGTGGCGCGCCACGCTTGGGCCACCTTGGCGCTCAAGAAGGACATGCCCCTGACGTTGATCAGTCAGGCTCTTGGGCATGACAATGATCATACCACTCGCATCTATCTCGACATGATCGAGCTCGAGCGCATCAATGCATTGAACCGCTTGATTCTTAGTGAATTGTAGAAGTATTGTAAGGGGATAAAAATACTCTCTCTATTGTAGAGAGAATCATTCGATGATGCAAAGTTAAGACTTTTTTCTGAATAAAACAATATAAGTTATGATAAATTTTT
>CAYTXF010000071.1:0-17336 GCA_964440745.1 uncultured Bacteroides sp. | reverse complement strand
TGTTATACTTGTGCAGTTTCAGAACGCTCGGGGCAACCTGTCCCGTGTCCACTTTGAGGAAAGAAAAAAATCGCTTGCAGGCTTTTGGCTTACAAGCGATTGAAGGGGATTGTTGGTCGGGGTGACAGGATTCGAACCTGCGACCGCGTGGTCCCAAACCACGTGCGCTACCGGACTGCGCTACGCCCCGAGGGTGCAAACCAGGGATCCTGGTGGCTGGAATGCTTCCCCTTGGCAATCCTAAGGGTTTCCATTGATGATCCTGGAAGCCGAAAGGAAATCCAGGGATTTCCTGAGGGGGGGATCCGTTTTTGCACTGCAAAGGTAGGGATTTTTTTCGGAACATCCAAATATTGCACAAATTTTTTGCAAGTGTGAAAATCCGAATTTCGCACAAACAATTTGGCGGGAAGATGGTTCATTTTAGAAAGGAATTTTAAATATATGATTATTAATTACTTACAACTTCTATAACATTTTTTATACAAAATTTATAACTTATTTTTATAGCTAATTCAAGAAAAAGCGTTAACTTTGGAGTGTGAAAAAATAACCACATCCGAACCCTGAAAAATTCAACACTGATGGAAAAGACTCTTATCATACTGAAACCGTCGTGCGTGCAGCGCGCTCTCGTGGGCCAAGTAATAAACAGATTCCAGCGCAAGGGCCTCACCATAGCTGGCATGAAGATGATGCAGCTCGATGAGAAGATCCTGCGTGAGCACTACGCTCACCTGGTTGACAAGCCATTCTTCCCCTCGCTTCTGCGTTCGATGATGGCCACTCCGGTCATCGTGATGTGCTTGGTGGGCAAGGACGTGGTAGCAGTGGTGCGCGCTATGGTAGGAGCCACCAACAGCCGCGTAGCCGCTCCCGGCACCATCCGCGGCGACTATGGCATGAGCGGCCAGGAAAACATTGTGCACGCCAGCGACTCGCCCGAGAATGGCGACATCGAGGTGGCTCGCTTCTTCAAGCCCGAGGAAATCTTCACCTACGAGCCCATCACCACCCCGGCGATCTACAACGACGAGGAGCGCAAATTCTGATCCCTCCGCAGCATCGGCAGGGATTAGCGATCAAGGAAACCTATATAACTCTCTCATATCATAATGTCTAACTTAAAAATATTAGTAGCAACTATAGCATTAGGCACCCTCGGCTTGGGATGGGCGCAGACTTACCGTCTGCCCGGACAGCACGACCAGCAAAATGCGGACCTTTTGGCCAATCAGGAATTTATCGGCGACCAGATCAACCTCACAGTCAACAACTACATCAACTTTGACGAAGAGGAAGAGCCGGAGCTCGACATCTACACCGAAGGCTGGGACAGCAAGCTCGTCAACTGCTACGCCGGAGTGGATGTGCCTGACCGCATCGCAATCGACGTAACGAATTACAGCATGCCATGCCCGGGCTATGTGACCTCGCCCTATGGCTACCGCAAGCGCTTCCGCCGCGAGCACAAAGGCATCGACTTGAAGGTGAACGTGGGCGACACCGTGCGCGCAGCCTTCGACGGCCGAGTGCGCATCACCAACTTCGAGCGCAAAGGCTACGGCAACTATGTAGTGCTCCGCCACACCAACGACCTGGAGACCGTCTACGGCCACCTGTCGAAATTCCTGGTTGAGCCCGACCAATACGTGAAAGCTGGCGACCCGATCGCCCTCGGCGGCAACACCGGCCGCAGCACAGGCCCCCACCTCCATTTCGAGACTCGATACATGGGCTATGCCATCAACCCGGCCGCAATCTTCGACTTCGCCAACCAGACTACTCACACCGATACCTACACCTTCGACAAGAAGACCTACAAGCAAGCTCGCAACTTCGACCCCAAGGCCAATGCCGAGTACGCCAAGGCCTATCTGAAGGAGCATCCCAACACCAACGTGCGCGGACGCAACGTGAGCGCTCTGCCCGGAGCTGTCAACCAGGAAACCGGCCACGCCTCTAAGAATGGCGGCTCAGGAGCCAGCTACTACACCGTAAGAAGCGGTGACTCGCTGAGCAAAATCGCCACTCGCAACCATACCACAGTGGCAAAGCTCTGCAAGCTCAACAACCTGAAGACAACCTCCACCATCCGCCCCGGACAGCGTCTGAAACTCAAATAAGACACATTTCTTATACTCCCATAAGTCACTCATAAGATAATAAACCGTCACAAAAGAGAGCCGCGATCAATTCATCCGCGGCTCTCTTTCTCTGTAAGGATTAAGGGTTAAAAATGCCGTTATCCTTTTCGGAATCTCGATTTTTTAGGTCGATTCCGAAAAGGATACTGGCATTTTTAGCGACAAAAGCCACTAAATTCGTCAAAAAGCATAGTTATCCTTTTCGGAATCTCGATTTTTTAGGTCGATTCCGAAAAGGATAACGATATTTTTGAATTTAGGAAAAGGTTAGATTTGGCCTTTGATCTCTTCAACCCAAGCGTCGATCTTGCCATCGCTCAGCTCAGGATGGTTCACCTCATCGAGCATCAGACCCACAGCCTGACCATCCTTGTAAGCCTCGCTTTCGGCGAAGTCGAAACCGTCGGCATTGAATCCGCCAATGAATTCGGCCCCTGTCTTCTGCATGCGGTCATAAAGCTTGCCCATGCCAGTGTTGAACGTGTCAGTCATCGACTCGTCGCCGCAGCCGAACACTGCGATCTTCTTGCCCTTGAGGCAGAGAGCCTCAGCCCCGTTGATGAAGTCTTCCCAGTTGTCCTGCATGTCGCCAGCGCCCCAGGTGCTGGTGCCCAACAGCAGCACATCGTAATCGCCAAGCTGCGAAGGAGCAGCCTTGGCCACATCGTAAACATCAGTAGCAGCCACACCAAGCTTCTCGGCGAGCTTGCCAGCAACGCCAGCCGTATAGCCGGTATTGCTGCCATAGAATATACCTATTTTTGACATAGTTGTAAGCGTTTTAAGATTATTTTCAGATAAAACACTCAACATGGTCCATTTGTTTATAGCCAAAACGATACAAACTTGGAGAAAAAATTAACTTAATTTTGTTAAAATAAGAATTATCGGCTAATTATAAAGAAAAAAGTATTAATTTTGCCACTTAATATATTTTTAAATAACTTCTCAATAACCCTACACTAACCTAATCAGTAATGAAACGATTCTTTCTGCCCGTGGGCCTGACGGCCGCATTAGGGGGTTGCTTGTTGACATCCTGTGTCGACAACGACTATGACTTGTCGGATGTTGACACCACAGTGCGTGTCGATGTAAAAGATTTGATCGTGCCAATCAACATCGACCAGATCACCCTCGAGAGCGTGATAAGCATTGACGAGGATGACGAGCACATTGCCACCATGGACGATGGCACCTATTACTATCACTCAGACGGCGATTTCAGTTCAGAAACAGTGTCGATTGATGCTATCTCAGTAAATGTGCCCAACATCAATCCCGCCACCCTTAACATTAACACCTGGCTGGGAGCCGACTTCACCGTGCCAGCAATTCCGGCTGACATCGATCTTAATCTGAACAACGGCACCGAGAGCACGTTCCAGCTCCATGCCTACGACATCAGCGACGACATCGTGAGCATCGAGAGCATAGGCACCGAATTCACGCTCCAGGCCAAGCTCGACCTGACTCAGTTCAATAGCTGCACCTCGAAAGTACGCTTGAACGGAATTCAAATCGAGCTCCCCACGGGCTTCACCACTAAGCCCAGCTCAATGGGTGAATACGACTCGGCCACTGGCATCTTCTCGCTTAACGACGATGAGTACTCCACAGCCGAGGAGCTGATAGTGCCCATCGAATTCACAGCTTGCAAGGATGAGGGCCGCTTCAATGCTGCCGAGCACAGCTTCGATGTGAATGCCATCGTAGGCATCAAGGGCACCGGCTCGATCACTCTGCTCAAGGATGCCCTGAAAGTAGGCGCACGAGTGCCCGAACAATTCAGCCTGAGCATAAAGTTTGAGACCAGCCGGCAATTCACCGTAGAGACCTTCACTGGCACAGCCAAATACTCGATCGACACCGTGCACATCCCCGAGGTTAACCTCGACGACCTGCCCGATGTGCTGTCGCAGCCCGGCACCGACCTGGCGTTCGACAACCCCTGCATCTACATCCAGGTAAACAACCCCCTGCAGGAGTACAACCTTTACGCCAAGACGGGCATGGAAATCGTGGCAGAGCGTGACGATGAGGCCGACAAGACCTTCACGCTGGCTCCCTTCCAGATTGGCCCGGGCAACAGCACCGGCCTGTACAACTTCTGCCTGTCGCCCCAGAAGCCCAGCAACTACGACTCGGAATTCGCCAGCGGCTGCGAGCATGTGGAATTTGCCACCCTGGGCGGCGTGCTCAGCGGCAACGGACTGCCTAAGACCCTGAAGATAGGCCTTACTGACCCCACCATTCCTGCCCAGCGGGTTGAGAACTTCGATCTAGGCAAGCAGTACGAGGGCGTGAAGGGCAAGTACAAGTTCATCGCCCCCTTCGACCTGAAGGCCGGCTCAGTGATCGAATATCAAGATACTATGGACGGCTGGTGGAGCGAAGACCTCGACTATCTTACCATCACAGCCCTGGATGTTAACGTGAACGTAAGCACAGATGTGCCCGTGGGCGTTGAGTTCACAGGCTATCCCATCGACAAGAACCACCAGCAGATCAACAACGTGCAGATCCAAGGCGCCCAGGTGAATGCCAATGCCAACAACCAGGCAGTGACTATCCATATCACCGGCTCGGTGACAGGCCTCGACGGCATCATCTTCAAGGCAAAGGCCACAGCCGACGATGGCTCGGCCCTGAATAAGAATATGACAATAACGCTAACAAACGTGCGCCCCAAAGCAAGCGGATATTACCAGAAAGAGTTATAATCAACCTTGTAAACACAGACATTACAGATGAAACTTAAGCATATATTTGCTGCCAGCATGCTGATGGCAGCTATTGGGACAAGCGCACAGAACACCGAAAGCGCATACTTCCTCGATGACTACACCTACCGCTACCAGATGAACCCGGCATTTGCCAACAGCCGCGGCTTCGTGGCTTTCCCGGGCCTTGGCAACTTGAATGTGGGCATAAGCGGCAATCTTGGTGTGCAAGACGTGCTCTACAATGTTAATGGCAAGACAGTGACCTTCATGCATCCTGGGGTAAGCGCTCAGGAAGTAATGAGCAACATCGGCACTAACAACCGCTTCGATGTGAATCTTCGCGAGACCATCCTTGCCTTTGGCTTCAAGGGCTTCCATGGTTACAACACTATTACCCTTAGCGCACGCGCCGATGTGGGGGTAAAGCTTCCGAAGTCAATCTTCTCATTCTTAAAAGAAGGCGTGACCAACGACAGCTACGACATTGCCAATGTGAAGGCACAGGGCCAGGCTTGGGCAGAATTGGCATTCGCCCACTCGCACGACCTCAGCAAGGTGCTCCCTGGCTTGCGCATTGGTGCAGCCGTTAAGGTGCTGTTAGGCGCAGGCAACGTTGATGCTAATCTTGAAGAAGCGAACCTGACCTTAGGCACTGACGACTGGGTGGTACGATCGAATGGTACGATTAAGAGCAGCTTGAAGGGCCTGACCTACAAGACAAAAGTGAATAAGAACACAGGCCACCGCTATGTAAGCGGAGCCGATGTGGATGGCGCAGGCGTAGGCGGCTTTGGCATTGGCCTCGACCTCGGCGCAGTGTACAAGCCACGGCTCGACATTCCAATCCTGGACGACTTTGAGTTCTCACTGGGCATTCTCGACCTTGGCTTTATCAGCTGGAGCAACAATATGCTGGCGACCACCAACGGCGTGCAGACCTTCAACACTGACAAGTACACCTTCAATGTTGACGACGACGCAGTGAACAGCTTCGACAACGAATGGGATAAGATCAAGGACGACGTGTCGGCACTGTACGAACTCAACGATGAGGGCGATCAGGGCGGGCGCACCACAATGCTTGGCACCACATTCAACATTGGTGCATGCTATCAGTTCCCGCTGTATAAGGGTTTGAAGTTTGGTCTTCTCAATACCACCCACGCTCAGGGCGAGTTCTCATGGACCGACTTCCGCCTTTCGGTAAATGTGATTCCTTGCAAGGTGTTCGACGCAGCAGTGAACGTGCACGGCGGCACATTCGGAGTGGGCTTTGGCGGCATCGTAAATCTCCATGCTCCTGGCTTCAACTTCTTCTTGGCAGCTGACGCATTCCCAACGAAGTTGGCAAAGCAGGGAGCGCCCCTCACCAGCAACGCACAGATTAATCTGGGTATCAACTTCTTGATACATTAAATGAAGACCTCCAATAAAAAACCGCTCGCAATGCGAGCGGTTTTTTATGAGGATTGGGCATCTTAAGCTATCTGAAAGAGCCCCTAACGGGGTTCCTTGGTGGAATGGGCATCTTAAGCTATCTGAAAGAACCCCTAACGGGGTTCCTTGGTGGAATGGGCATCTTAAGCTATCGCTTATCTATTGCGGTAGTAGAGGGCGAAGGCGAGGACTACGGTGTAACCGAGGAGGGGCACTACGAAGGCGGTGGACATGCCAAAGGCATCTCCGGCCCACCCCATCAGCACAGTGCCGATGGCCCCGCCAATCGGAGTCATCATCAGGAACGAAGCAGCTCTCTTTGTGAAAATGCCCACATTCTTCAGAGCCATGGCAAACATAGTGGGGAACATGATGGCCTCGAATGCATACACGGCAAACAGTGCTATGCGCGAGATATGGCCCACATTGCATACGATCAAGAAAGTGCAAACCACTGTCATCACCGCGCAAACAAGCAGCACCTTAGAGGCGGCCACAAAGGTCATTATCGCCGATCCTATGACTCGCGCGCACATGAACAGCAGCAATGCGCCCACCGAAAGCATAAGCGAGGCCTGCAGCGGGGTCATCCAGCCATCGTCGGTAGCATAGTTGATGAAAAAGCTGTTGATAGAAATCTCCGATATCTCATAGCAGAGAAGGGCTATTAGGCCAAACACGAAAGTAGGCTCGCGCCACAGTCCCATCACGCTGCTCTTGCCAATATTGCTGCTCTTATCGTCGACCGACTGGATCTCCGGCAGTTTCACTCGGGTGAACACGAAGGCCACAATCAGCACGATCACGCCCATCACCGCGTAAGGCAGAGCCACCGATGCCTTGCTCGTGTCGGCAAACAGCAACCAGCCACCGATCATAGGCGCCAGGAAGCATCCCAGGCCATTGAACGCCTGCGACAGGTTCAATCGGCTCGTGGCAGTGTTGGGCGCTCCAAGTTCGGTCACATACGGGTTAGCCGCCGTCTCCAAAAACACCAGTCCGCTGCCAATCACAAACAAAGCCCCGAGGAAGAAATAGAATGTCATTGTAGCCTCGGCGGGAATGAAAAGAAGCGCGCCTATGCCGAAAAGCAGGAGGCCGAACACCACCCCCTTGCGGTAACCATTGCGATTGATGTAGAGACCAGCCGGAATGGCTATCAGGAAATAAGCCACGTACATCGAAAATTGGATGAACGACGATTCCATTCTCGACAACTCGAGAGCGCCTTGGAAATGCTTGTTGAGCACATCGAGGAGGGCGCGCACAAAGCCCCACATGAAAAAGAGCGATGTGATCAGGATAAAGGGCACCGTGTACTCACGCGCCACTATGCGAGCGGCCTTACCCATGGCGCAAAATGTTTTTGCCCGACTTGACAATGGCCTCCACATCAGCCTCAGTGGCTGAGAAGGGTCCTGCATCCTGCAGCTTGATCGTGCTCATGGCGGCAGCAAACTTGCCTGCCTCTTCGCACGTGCCACCTTGGCTCCTCTTATATAGATAGCCGGTCATGTAGGTGTCGCCGCAACCGGTGGCATCCACCACCTCGAGAGGCTCGTAGGCTGGCACCTCGCTGAACTTTCCGTCGCAGTATATGATCGACCCGTAGTCGCCCAGGGTCAGCACTATTTCCTTCACGCCCCAGTCGGCCAGCTTCAGCGCAGCCTTGTGGGGATCCTTTTCGCCGGTGAAGACTTCCATCTCGTATTCGTTGGTCTTGAGGATGTCGATGTATTTCAGGGCTTCCATCTTTTCAGGCCAGTCGACAGCCACCACCTGCTCTCCCCTCACCTCGCGGAGATACCCCTGGGCATCGACCGAGAGGATGGCTTTCTTGCTCAGATACTTGATCACGTCGAGCGAAAAGTCGTCGGCCAGCAGGCTGCCAAGATGTATGATCTTGGCGTCAACGTCCTTAAGGCCGTCGATGGTGAATGGGTCAGCCTTGGCCAGCACTCGCTGGGTGCGGTTGTTCTGGTTCTCGCCGTACTTGTTCTCGAAATACACTGAGTTGCGGCTTGGGAGCACCTTCACATCCACTCCGAGGTGCCGCAGCTCGTCGACAACGCCCATCTCGCTTTGGGCGAGCGAAGTCACCAATTGGAAATTCGGATGGTCAAGGCATCGGATGCCGTGAGCGAAATAATATGCTGTGCCACCAGGCATGTGCTTGGTGATGCGCGGAGTCACTATCTTGTCAAGGGTGATATGCCCTATGCAACAAATGTCGGGTCGGTTCATCATTAATATTGTAATTGTCAGCAGAATAATTTGCAAAGGTAATAATAATTCCTCATTTATTGTCCCCTTTTTCCTTGGTTTTTGAAAAGTTTCAACAAATTCATAAAAAACAAGACCTAAAATTATGCTGAATTAAAAAGTTTTTGTAATTTTGCAGCACTTTTGTAACCTTCAATCTAAATTATAATAGGAATCATTTTTTCTTGCTTTCTTATGCTGATAGCTCTTGTAGTTTTGTTTGTGGTGGGTTATATGGCCATAGCGCTTGAGCATCCCATCAAGATCGATAAATCAGCCTCGGCCCTGCTTCTGGGCATGCTGATGTGGGTCATCTATGCGGCGGGCAGCGCAGTGATCATTCCTGCTGTCAATCCCCAGGGACTGGCCAAATACGTGGGCGAAGCCGGCCTGGCCGATCAGCCGCTCCATACCCAGTGCCTGCAGTACCTGCTCAATGTCGACGTGATCGAGCATCTTGGCGACATCACCCAGACACTCTTCTTCCTGATCGGAGCCATGACAATAGTCGAGCTCATCGACGTGCACAACGGCTTCTCGGTGGTCACTGACCGCATCACCACCCGCAAGAAGCGCGGGCTTCTGTTCATCATCTCAATGATCACATTTGTGTTCTCGGCCGTGCTCGACAACCTCACCACCACCATCGTGATGCTGATGCTGCTGCGCAAGCTCGTTGAGGACAAGAACGACCGCTGGCTCTTCGCAGGCATGATCATCATAGCAGCCAACACGGGCGGCGCCTGGAGCCCCATTGGCGATGTCACTACCATCATGCTCTGGGTCAAGGGCAATGTCACCACCCAGGCCCTGATCAGCTTCGTGCTTGTGCCCAGCTTGGTGGCCCTGTTCGTGCCGATGGCCTTTGTGATGCCAATGCTCAAGGGCGACTTCCCGCCTGTGGAGCATAAGTCAGATGGCGAGGCCAACACCACACTTGGCGAGCGCAAGCTCATCCTCGGCTTAGGCGTGGCCGGCCTGCTGTTCGTGCCGGTATTCAAGAGCATCACCCACCTGCCTCCCTTCGTGGGCATCCTGCTGTCGCTGGGCGTGCTGTGGGTCTTCCTGGAGATCTTCTACAACCGCAAGAAGGTGGATAAGAGCAAGGAGCATCGCCTCACCCAGATCATCCACCGCATCGACATGAGCACCATCCTCTTCTTCTTCGGCATCCTGATGGCAGTGGCCGTGCTGCAGAGCACCGGCCTGCTGGGCAGCGCCGCCAACTGGCTCGACGAGAAGGTGCACAACGTATACGCCATCAACACCATCCTCGGTGTGATGTCGTCGATCGTCGACAACGTGCCTCTGGTGGCTGCCGCCATGGGCATGTACCCCGTGGAACCCACTACCGCCACCGGCTACGCCATGAATTTCATGGTCGACGGCACATTCTGGGAGTTCCTGGCCTACTGCGCCGGCGTGGGCGGCTCGATCCTCATTATCGGTTCAGCTGCGGGCGTGATCGCCATGGGCATCGAGAAGATCCCATTCGGATGGTACCTCAAGAAATTCTCGCTCATCGCCCTGCTGGGATATCTGGCCGGATGCGGAGTGTATATCCTTGAATGTGAATACCTAAAGCCAGCGCTCGGCATGTAAGAGGCCTTTGCAATGACCTAAAACGCCACAAAATTCCACATTTTGGCAATTTACGGCCAAAATGTGGATATTTTTTTGTAACTTTGCAATGCAAAAACAAATATAATGATTACTCAAGAACAATTAAAAGAGACTTTAGAGCGCAAGCTGGCGCTGAGGAGGTATCTTTGACATCGACGGGAAGATAATACAAGTCGAAGAAGAAGAGCTCCGCACCCACGCTCCGGGATTTTGGGATGATGCCGAGCAAGCGCGCAAGCAGATGAAAAAGGTGAAGGACCTGCAAGGCTGGGTCGATAGCTACCGTCAGGTGGAAAGCGCCGTCGACGAGCTCGCCCTGGGCTGGGACTTCATCAAAGAGGGCCTCATCGACGAGGCAGAGCTCGACCAGCTCTACGCCACCGCCATGGACCTCATCGAAAAGCTCGAGCTTAAGAACATGCTTCGCCGCGAAGAGGACAAGATGAGCTGCGTGCTCAAGATCAACTCCGGCGCCGGAGGCACCGAAAGCCAGGACTGGGCGTCGATGCTGATGCGCATGTATCTGCGCTGGTGCGAGCGCCACGGCTACAAGACCTCAATCGCCAACCTGCTCGACGGCGACGAGGCCGGCATCAAGAGCTGCACCATAAATATCGAGGGCGACTTCGCCTACGGATATCTAAAAAGCGAGAACGGAGTGCACCGCCTGGTCAGAGTCAGCCCCTACAACGCTCAGGGAAAGCGAATGACATCGTTCGCATCCGTGTTCGTGACCCCTCTGATCGACGACACCATCGAGGTCAAGGTCGAGCCCGCCCTCCTCTCCTGGGACACATTCCGCAGCGGCGGAGCCGGCGGCCAGAACGTCAACAAGGTCGAGTCGGGCGTGCGCCTGAGATACCAGTTCACCGATCCATACACCGGTGAAAAAGAAGAGATCCTGATTGAAAACACGGAGACTCGCGACCAGCCCAAGAACAAGGAGAATGCCATGCGCCACCTCAAATCCATCCTCTACGAGAAGGAGCTGGAGCACCGCATGCAGGAGCAGGCCAAGGTCGAGGCCGGCAAGATGAAAATCGAATGGGGCTCGCAGATACGCAGCTACGTGTTCGACGACCGCCGCGTCAAGGACCACCGCACCAACTACCAGACCTCCGACGTGGGCGGCGTCATGGACGGTGACCTCGACGACTTCATCAAGGCCTACCTGATGGAGTTCGCAGGAGTGGAAGAGAACAAATGATAAATAAATTTGTCTTTTTGACAACAAAATGTTTAAAAAGTGCTGAGTGAGCTAAATATAAATGAAAAAAATATTCATTTTCTCACAAAAATTTACTTACTTTGCAGCGCAAAATTGATTATAAATTTAAAAACTAATTATTATGTCAGAAATTGCAGATCGCGTGAAGCAGATCATCGTGCAGTATCTTAGCGTAGACCCTGCCGCTGTTACCGACTCGTCAACATTCGCCGACCTCGGCGCAGATTCACTTGACACCGTGGATATCATCATGGCCTTCGAGAAGGAATTCGACATCAAGATTCCGGAGGATCAGAGCGACAAGATCCAGACCGTAGGCGATGCTATCGCTTTCGTTGAGGCAGAGGCAGCTAAGAAGTAACCACTGACCTCTGAGATATCCCCTCACCCCCAAAGAAAACTCTAAATTGAATATGGAATTAAAAAGAGTTGTTGTGACTGGCCTCGGCTGTCTCTCACCTCTTGGCAACAACGTGGCTGACACGTGGGAAAACGCCAAGAACGGAGTTAGCGGAGCTGGCCCCATTACGCACTTTGATGCGTCTCTATTCAAGACTCAGTTCGCTTGCGAAGTCAAAGGCTTCAATTCGGACGAGCATTTCGACCGTCGGAAAGTGCGCCAACTCGACCTTTACGCTCAATATGCCCTAGTAGCAGCCCGCCAGGCAGTGGAAGACTCCAACCTGCTGGCCGAGAGCGTCAATAGGGATCGAGTTGGCGTAATCGTTGCTGCCGGCATTGGCGGCCTCCATACCTTTGAGGAAGAGGCTGGATACTATGCCATCAATGCCGACAAAGGTCCCCGCTACAGCCCATTCTTCATCCCGAAGATGATTGCTGACATAGCCTCAGGCCACATCTCCATGGAATACGGATTCCATGGGCCTAACTACGGCATTGTCTCAGCTTGCGCTTCTTCCAACAATGCTATAATCGACGCTTTCAACCTGATCAGGCTCGGCAAGGCCGATGCCATCGTCACAGGCGGCGCCGAGGCAGCTATCTATCCCGCAGGTGTTGGAGGATTCAATTCGATGCACGCCATCAGCACTGACAATGATAATCCGCAAGGCGCCTCTCGCCCCTTCAGCAAGAGCCGCAACGGATTTGTCATGGGCGAAGGCAGTGCGATTCTAATTCTCGAAGAGCTCGAGCACGCCAAGGCTCGCGGCGCCAAGATCTACGCGGAGGTAGCGGGCGGAGGCCTTTCGGCTGACGCTTACCACATCACAGCCACCCACCCCGACGGCTTAGGCGCTAAGCTTGCCATGCAGGCAGCTCTCGACGATGCGGGGATGCAGCCCAGCGATATCGACTATATCAATGCCCACGGCACTTCCACCCCGGTGGGAGATGTGTCAGAGGTGAAAGCCATCGTCGACGTCTTCGGCGATGCCGCCTACAAGCTCAACATCTCCTCCACCAAGTCGATGACTGGCCACCTGCTCGGCGCCACCGGCGCCATAGAGGCCCTCTTCAGCACAATGGCCATCCAGGAAGGCGTAATACCTCCCACGATCAACCATGCTGACGATGACCTGGACGAGGAAATAGACTACAACCTCAACTTCACCTTCAACAAGGCACAGCACCGCGAAGTGCGCGCAGCCCTGTCCAACTCGTTTGGCTTCGGAGGCCACAACGCCACTGTGATCCTCAAGAAGTATGAAGATTGATTTCCCCAATAGATTTCATTTTTTATCCCCTTTCTTCAACGGTTTCATCGTGAGATGAGACCGTTAGTTTTATTAAACGACAACTCATGACATGAAGGCAAAGGCATTATTCGTATTGGCGGCTTGCGCCCTCACAGGCATCGCACGCACCGCCGACAAGCTTCCCGTAAGGATCGACCGGCAATCGGTGGAGATCACTCAGGATGGCCCCGACGCCCGGGCCGTGGTGACCCTCGTCAACGACCTCGACGACGGCGCGGAATGCATCCTCGCTACCTACTGGCTCTCCTCCAGCGGCGACACCCTCGCCGTGAAGCACAGCTATACCCATGTGCCTGCCCATGGCACCTGGACCTTCGACATGTCGGTACCCGGCGCTGCCGATGCCGCCTCAGTGGCCCTCGATCTCCGGGGCGATGGCTTTGTGAATCAGACTCTTGACTCCTATTGTCTGGAGTTGCAATGAAACCTTTGTTAATGTATGTTAAAGAGGTTGACAATTCCATTTCCATTTAGTAATTTTGCTAACTGAAATGAGGAAGAGCCCCGCATGGGGCGCCATCACATAAGTTCTGACCATTTTTTGCATCCACATTCTCTTACTCCGGTATATGGTAGCATTATTATCATATAGGATTCCACACACTCTCTCCAGGCAGCTCCGGGCTCACGCAGCCTCCGGGGCTTAAAGGCGTGTATCGATATATCCAATAAATATATTGCCCCCATAACCACTTATTTACCCCCAAGCATCTTTATGCTGGCCCTGGGCACGAGCTGCCCGGGGCTTTTTTTGCGGCATCGACCCCCGAATTTACGCCAAAAGCGCGAAATTTGGTCCTTTTATGTGAAAAAGTGACATATTCGGAAAGTTATAGCACTGAAAAACAGTATATATTGAAATATTTTTTGTAACTTTGCAAGATTTTAGAGCAGAAAACAACCAACGAAGAATATATTTTATAACAGATTTACATGAACGTCATTAAAAAAACCATCGAATTGCCTGATGGACGCCAGATCACTATCGAGACTGGCAAGCTGGCCAAGCAGGCCGATGGAGCGGTAGAAGTGCGCATGGGCGGCACTATGCTTCTGGCCACTGTAGTTTCGGCCAAGGAAGCGGGAGAGGGAGTGGATTTCATGCCTCTCCAAGTTGAGTACAAAGAGAAATTTTCGGCTGCCGGCCGTTTTCCCGGCGGTTTCCTTAAGCGTGAAGGACGCGCCACCGACTATGAAATCCTCACAGCTCGTCTGGTCGACCGCGTGCTGCGCCCCCTGTTCCCCGACAATTATCACGCTGACACATTTGTCAACATCACCATGTATTCGAGCGACGGCGTGGACATGCCCGACGCTCTTGCCGGCCTGGCAGCTTCGGCAGCCCTGGCTGTGAGCGATGTGCCCTTCAACGGCCCGATCGGCGAGGTGCGCGTGGCTCGCATAGATGGCAAATTCGTGATCGATCCCACATTTGAGCAGCTCGAGAAAGCCGACATGGAGCTTATGGTAGGTGCCACCTACGACAACATCATGATGGTCGAGGGCGAGCTCGACGAAGCCAGCGAGGCTGACCTGCTCGAAGCCCTCAAGACTGCCCACGCAGCCATCAAGACCATGTGCCAGGTGCAGAACGAGCTCGCTGCCGAGGTGGGCAGCACCACCAAGCGCGAATACTGCCACGAGATCAATGATGAAGACTTGCGCAAAGACGTTCATGATAAATGTTATGACAAAGCATATGCGGTAGCAAAGGCTGGCAGCGCCGACAAGCACTGGCGCCAGGACAGCTTCGACGCTATCTGCCAAGAATACATCGACGCCCTCCCCGAAGAGGAGCGCGAGGAGAAAGAGCCGCTCGTGAAGCGCTACTACCACGACGTGGAGCGCGAAGCTGTGCGCCGCTGCATCCTCGACGAGGGCATTCGCCTCGACGGCCGCAAGACCACTGACATACGTCCCATCTGGTGCGAGACCGACTATCTGCCCGGCCCCCACGGATCAGCAATCTTCACCCGCGGCGAAACTCAGGCCCTGGCCACTGTGACCCTGGGCACCAAGCTCGACGAGAAGATCCTCGACGATGTGCTCAACACCGGTCATGAGCGCTTCCTGCTCCACTACAACTTCCCTCCCTTCTCCACCGGCGAGGCCAAGGCAAGCCGCGGAGTGGGACGTCGCGAAATCGGCCATGGCAATTTGGCACATCGCGCCCTCAAGCGCATGCTCCCCGATGACTTCCCCTATGTATGCCGCATCGTGAGCGACATTCTCGAGAGCAACGGCTCATCGTCGATGGCCACAGTGTGCGCAGGCACCCTGTCGCTGCTCGACGCAGGCGTGAAGATGAAGAAGCCCGTCAGCGGCATCGCCATGGGCCTCATCACCGACACCGAAAGCGACAAGTACGCCGTGCTTAGCGACATCCTTGGCGACGAGGACCACCTCGGCGACATGGACTTCAAGGTGACCGGCACCCGCGACGGCATCACTGCCACCCAGATGGATATCAAGTGCGACGGCCTCTCCTACGAAATCCTGGAGAAAGCCCTCAACCAGGCTCGCGAAGGCCGCATGCACATCCTCGACATCATCGAGGCCACCATCCCCGAGCCTCGCGCCGACTACAAGCCTCACGTGCCTCGCATCGTGACCATGCTCATCCCGAAGGATCTCATCGGCGCCGTAATCGGCCCGGGCGGAAAGATCATCCAGGGCATCCAGGAGGAGAGCGGAGCCACTGTGTCGATCGACGAGATCCCCGAGGGCGGCTACATCGAGGTTGCTGCTGCCAACAAGGACAGCATCGACAAGGCCATGGCTATGATCAATGCCATCGTGGCCATGCCCGAAGAGGGACAGACTTACCACGGCACCGTGAAGAGTATCATGGAATTTGGCGCATTCGTTGAGTTCATGCCTCACCGCGAGGGTCTGCTCCACATCAGCGAAATCGCTTGGGAGCGCCTCGACAACATGGAGGTGTCGGGCCTCAAGGAAGGCGACGAAGTCGACGTCAAGCTCATCGAGATCGACAAGAAGACCGGCAAGTACCGCCTGTCGATGCGCGCCCTGCTGCCCAAGCCGGAGGGCTATGTGGAGCCGGAGCGCCGTCCGCGCCCGCAGCGCGGCAACAATGACCGCAACGACCGCGGCCCGCGCCGCGACAACAACCGCGGCGACCGCGGCGACCGCAACGATCGCGGCCCGCGCCGCGACAACAACCGTGGCGACCGCGGACCCCGTCGCGACCAGTAAAATCCCAGGGCCCCTCCAGAGCCCCGCAGCATAGAGTCTCGCAAAGACGAAAAATTTTTCGTCTTTGCGAGACTTTATTTTTGTTAATTCGAGAAAAATTCGTAACTTTGTGCTCGATTTTCCGTATCGGGCTCGAGAAAGTCGCCCCATGGGGCGCGCCCGACGGGTTAACTTCTACAAATTCAATAAGTTAAATGTACGTTATCGTAGAAATCCAAGGACAGCAGTTCAAAGCTGAGAAAGATCGCTTCCTGTATGTCCAGCACATCGAAAACGCTAAGGAAGGCGACAAGCTCGAGTTTGACCGAGTGCTCCTGAGCGACGCCGATGGCGAAGTGAAGGTTGGCGCACCCCTGGTAGAAGGCGCCAAGGTAGTATGCGAGGTGGAGACCCCGCTGGTGAAGGGCGACAAGGTGATCGTGTTCAAGAAGAAGCGCCGCAAGGGCTATCGCCGCAAGAACGGTCATCGCCAGCAGTTCACCAAAGTTGTGATCAAAGAAATAGTTGCTTAACCCTTTAACCCCGTTAGAAAGATATGGCACATAAAAAAGGCGTCGGTAGTTCTAAGAACGGCCGTGAGTCAGAAAGCAAACGACTCGGCGTGAAGATCTTTGGCGGTCAGTTCGCCAAGGCAGGCAATATCATCAAGCGTCAGCGTGGCACTCAGCACCACCCCGGCAAGAACGTGGGCTTGGGCAAGGACCACACAATCTACGCTTTGATCGACGGTACCGTTGTGTTCACCGTTGGCAAGGAAGGCCGCAAGTACATCAACGTAGAACCCGTACAGGCATAACATCAGTCCCCACCACTGAACATCTCATAGAAAGGCACAGATGACTTCTCGCAAGCCCATCTGTGCCTTTCTTTCCTATGATAAAACAGTGGAATACAAAATCAAATCCTATGAACGACGACTTGACTTACAATATTATTGGTGCCTGCATAGCAGTGCATCGAGAATTGGGAAATGGATTCT
>CAYTXF010000070.1:0-17518 GCA_964440745.1 uncultured Bacteroides sp. | reverse complement strand
TCTTTTTCATAGTCAAAATTGATTATAGTTAATTAATAAGTCTTTAGTCTTTAGTAAGATTACCATCATGTCAAAGTGCTCCCTGACCGAGCCATCAGGCGACAGCGCACAGCAGTGGCTGTCATGACTCAGTTACGGCTTTTTTGCGAGTTGGAATGCTGACGCTACATCGCGTTAGCGCCCCACCCTCCCGGCGAGCCGCTCAAAATCTGATGTAGCATTGTTGGTATCATTTCTTTTGTAGAAATTAACTATAAACAATTAGCGTGAAAGCCTATTCGGCAATCACGCTGCAAATATAATAAGAATTACATTACCCTCCTTATTATTTAACTTTCTTTAACATAATAAGAAGGATTTTATGGAATTTGGCATTGTTGTTTTGGTGGTTTGGAAATTAAAGGTTAAATTTGCGAATGGTAACAAAAAGGCATTTGAAAGGCAATGAGAAAGCAAAAATGGTTGGTGATAATGGCGGCGATTACATGCTTTGGAATGGCAATGACGGATTGCGGCACTAAGGGCAAGCAAACTGCTGAGGCTGCGGCACAAAAGGATGAGGCTGCGGCAGTCGAGGCTGTGGCAATGGAAATAACGGATGAGGCGGATACTGTGGAGGCTTCTATGCTAATGGAGGAGCCGGAGCAAGTGAACGGGCCGATGAATAGGCTGCGGCCGGGAGTGCCGGATACGTTGGATAATATTCCTTATCAGAGGCAACTGCGGGAGCAGATGAAGGCGCCGGCCAAGCACAAGGATATGCATTACGATGCCACGAGCCAGGCCAGGGTGAGGCCGGAGGAATATTTTTATTTCCGATACACTGCTCCCGACACTACGGTGCTGGTCAAAGCCATTGAGGAGTACACATTCGGCAACGGTCAGGAGGCCATAATCGATGCCGTGTTTGCTGGCAGTGATAAGATTGTGCTGCTGGTGTCGCAAGGGTCGCATCGCATTTACAGCGCCAAGACATTCAAGGAGATTGGCCAAATGCCTGGGTACATCAAGGAATCTGAGGAATCCGATAAGATGCTGGGCAATGAGCCGAATCTGTGCCGCGCTGACATGGGAGTGGCTGATGTGCTGGAGGTGAATGGCTTGCTGTATGTGGTGAGCACCGGCGGGGTGATTCGCGTGTACGATTTGGCGAAGAGGAAGATGGTGCATGCTATTGTGCTGGGGCCGCTTAGCGACGGGCCGGCGCAACCGATCGAACAATGCTGGCTGTCGCCAGATGGCCGGAGCATCACATACACAAAGAAGAGAGGGAAGATAGCATATACCAGTGAATTGCCAGAATATTGTAACTAATCAGCCCCCTCCTCTGATGCGCCAATTTTTGGGATAAAGATTGTTGCTGCGATTGCCCAGATTTTTCACAAATCCCAATGGATGGTCTTGATATGTGAGCAGCACGAAGCCTTTTGGAGCATCGATAGCGATCGACTGGCGCTGAAGATACTTTATGGCAGTGTCATAGTCGACTTCGCAATTGGGAAAGGCATCACAGTTGGCTGCGATGCTAAGCGACAAGGCATGCGCGGGCACAATGTCGCGCCCCTTGATTGTGGCCACCCATACCCCTAAAGAAATCACATCGAGCACCGAGGCGACCGAAAGCATGAAATCAGCGGCATGCGCGGGCAGCGCAAACACATCCTCGCCCATAAGATAAAATTTGTAATCACCTCGCAACCACTGTGCCAAGATGCGGCTCTGTTTCGGATCCATGGCAGTGAGTTTGGTCGATGGCTTTGGCATTTTTTTAGGCACTTGCCCATCACGGCCTGACTTGCACACTGCCGCCATGAATAGGCCCTCGCCTCTCACTCGACCCGGCAAAAACCGGTAACAATGGCAATTGCTATCAATGGCGCCTGTGATTTCAGGCTTGAATGGCTCCAGGCTTGACAGAGGGATGCTTTCGCCATGCAAGGTGTCCACAATCCACTCCACATTGCGTTCATTCTCTTGGCGATTGAATGTGCATGTGCTGTACAGAAGCACTCCGCCTGGTCGCAAAGCCTCCCACACATTTGACAATATTTCTTTTTGCAGCTTCGCGCAAGTGTCAACCAATTCCAGGCTCCATTGCTTGCGGGCAAATTCGTCCTTGCGCATCATTCCCTCGCCCGAACATGGCGCGTCGACAATCACCATGTCAAATGTGCTCTTCAATTTCGTCAGTTTTGAGGTGTCACCTCGCGACACTTCAGCATTAGGATAACCCCACTTGGCAATGTTTTCTGCCAAGATTTCCGCTCGTCGGAAATCATATTCATTAGCCACCATTACGCTATCCTTAGGCAAAGCAGAGAGAGCGGTAGTGGTCTTGCCGCCAGGTGCCGCACAGGCATCAAGTACCTTCGGCGCATCGCCAATCTCTGACAACAGTTCTTTAACCGCCGCTGCAATTGCCATCGACGATGCTTCCTGCACATAGTAAAGTCCCTGATGCAGAGCGGGATCCATAGTGAAGGCAGGACGATGATCCAAATAGCGACCACTGTCAGGGCACCACGTCACCTTATCAATAAGATCTGGCGGCACTTGCGTCTTTGCCAGATTATAACGCACGGAGACAATGGGCTCGGTCAGCAAGGCCGAGCCCAAATGCGCCAACTCAGGATGTTGGCTAATATAGTCTATGAAATCAGGATGCAACACTCATTCAAATTTCATAAAATTTCGAGAAAGCACGGATGGTGAAGTTATGGTCATCGATTGAGCCTGTCTCTCTTACAGAGTGCATAGCCCAAAGAGGAGCGCCCATGTCGACGCCTCTGAGAGGGATCTGCGAGGTAAGGATATTGCCCAGGGTCGATCCGCCAGCCACATCACTGTGATTCACGAAATACTGATAAGGCACCTCAGCCTCCTCGCATATTGTGCGGAACACAGCCGAGGAGTCGGCATCAGTCATGTACTTGCAATTTGCATTGATCTTGATTACCGGTCCGCTTCCAAGAATGGGGTGGTTGGTAGGATCATACTTAGACACATAGTTGGGATGCAAGCCATGGGCATTGTCAGCTGAAACCATGAAGCTGCGCTCGATGGCGCGGAGATAGGTCTCGAAGGTGCCATCCTGCGAGGCATTGATGCGCTGCAGCAAGTCGACCAAGATCGGAGAGGCAGCACCTTGCTTGGTGCCAGAGCCTGTCTCCTCATTGTCGAATATAGCCATCACGCAAGTGCGAGCCTGGGGCTGGGGAGCGTCCACCAGAGCAGAAAGGGCAGCATGCACCATGCTCAGGTCGTCGAGCCGACCGCTCGACACAAATTCATCGTTGGCGCCCAGCAGGCAAGCCTCGGTAGTATCGAACAGGCTCAGGTCGAAATCAAGAATGTCATTGACCTCCACGCCCAGCTCAGCAGCCACCATTTTCAGCACATAATTGTCTTCCTCGGCGGCCGAATTCACGATTCCCAGCACAGGCATCATGTCGCGCTGCTTAGAGAGCGGATTGCCCTCATTGACCTGACGATTGAAATGGATAGCAAGATGCGGAATCGTAAGCAGCGGGCGGTCAAAGCGCACCAAGCGTGCCTCGGGGCGCAAGGGATCTTCGCTGCGAAGAATCACTCGGCCAGCAATGGATAGTGGACGATCGAACCATGTGTACAAGATCGGACCACCGTATACCTCGGTGTTGAGGCGTATGATGCCGCCCTCGCTTATCATCTCAGGATTGGGCTTGATGCGGAAGCACGGGCTGTCGCTATGGGCCGTGATGATCTTGAATCCGGCCAGGGGATCTGTGCCCACGATGAAGGCGAACACTGCGCTTCCATTCTTGGTGATATAATATCGGCCTCCTGGATTGAGAGTCCAGTGATCGGCAGGATTCAAAGCTACGAAACCGGCCTGACGCAACTCGTCGACCACTGTGTGAGCGGCCCAGAAGTTGACAGGCGAGGCATCAAGAAAAGAAAGTAAGTCTCTCATGTGGATTTGGGGTTATTGGTATTTGATGGCATTGATGGCACGCAGCACATTGCACAGCACGCGGCTCCAGTAGGATCCGAAATCTTCCTTCACTGCCTCAAGCATCTGCACTATATGCTCGGTGGTGGCATCCTTGATCGAGTCAGTGAAATTGTAAAGTACCTGGAAGATATCGGCCAGGTTTTCAGAGATGCTTGCCGAGATGGGCGTGTCGCTGTATTTCATGTCCTCCTCGAATACCTCGAGATATGAGTCATCCTCGCCCAGCTGCATCTCCATGCCTCGGCGCACTGCATCGTAATATTCTTCGTCGAGCGTCGACGGGAGATATGTTGCCTCGTCGATAATCATCGGTTCTGAGAGATCAGTAGCCGAAATGTAGAGGCGCGGAAGCAGACGCAGCATGGCGTCGATGAATTCCGTGGGCTCCATCTCCGAGGCTGTCTCTATGGCCTGGCAGTATTCATTGGAGAGGGCTATAAAGGCCAATTGGTTAGGTTGCAATTGTGTATCAATCATGGCTTAGGCGCGTAAAGATTGTTTTCCTTAATGTATTCATACACTCCCGGTGGCAGAAAGCACCTCACATCCTTGCCCTTGGAGATGGCTTGGCGTATGAAGGAACTTGACAGATTTATCGCCGGACTTTGCACTATGTCCATGCCGTCGGCATAACGGTCCTGGATTTCGCGTCCGGGACGCGGATATACCAGCACTCCGAATTCTTCAAGGATTTCATCGCCAGCGCGCCATTGATTCCAAGCATTCCAGTTATCGCTGCCGATGACCAATTTGAACTGCTTGGAAGGGAACTTCTTCTTGAGCAAGCGCAGAGTGTCGATGGTATAGGATGGGCGAGGCATGGCCAGCTCTATGTCGCAGATGTGCACTCCGGGCACATTGTCGCAGGCTATTTTCAACATGGCCAGCCGCTTCATGTCGGGTATCAATTCCGCACTATCCTTCAGCGGATTGCGAGGCGACAAGGTGAGCCACACCTTGTCAACTATCCCCCACTGTGTAAGATAGTTGGCTATCATCATATGTCCAACATGCACTGGATTGAAAGATCCCCCCAATATGCCAATCCTTTCCATCGGTGTATGCTAAGTGTTGTGAGATTATTTCTTTATGAAATCGTTGATTGTTGCTTTCATTTGGCGGATTGCCTTGTCGAGGTCATCATTGAGGATGACAGCATCGAATTCGCGGCCACGATCCATTTCATATTCTGCGCGATTGAGGCGCTCGCTTATGATCTCGGGGGCCTCGGTGCCTCGGTGCTCCAAGCGATGCTGCAGGGCCTCGATGCTTGGAGGCATCACAAAGATGGTGATGGCGTCGTCGCCAAACTGCTTTTTCACTCTCAGGGCACCATTGACATCAATATCCAGGACAATGTTGTGGCCTTGGTTGCACTTTTCCTCGATTTCTCTTTTCAGAGTGCCATAATAGCGGCCGGGATACACTTGTTCCCACTCTACAAATTCCCCGTTGGCTATGGCATCGCGGAATTGCTCAGTAGTCATGAAATGATAGCTGACGCCATTCTCTTCGCCTTCGCGGGGCTTTCTGTTGGTGGCAGAAACAGAGAATTGCATATCGATGTCCCCCTCGTCAAGAATGGAATTGATAATTGTCGACTTTCCAGCACCGCTGGGGGCAGAAATAATGATTAACTTTCCTTTAGACATGGGTGGTATAATAATAGGTTAGGTATTTAGGTTTTTGGTAATTAGGTTCGGGGCACTTACATGGCGTTGAGCACTTGTTCCTTTATTTGCTCGAGCTCATCCTTCATCTGCACGACCAGGCGCTGCATCTCGGCATGGTTGCTCTTGGAGCCCAGGGTGTTGATTTCGCGGCCCATTTCCTGGCTTATGAAGCCCAGCTTTTTGCCTTGGCCTCCCTCGGGTTGCTCCATAGTTTCCATAAAGTATTTCAGGTGCTGAGCTAAGCGTTGCTTCTCCTCGTTGATGTCGAGCTTCTCGATATAGAATATCATTTCTTGCTCGAATCGGCCGTGATCGTACTCGGCTGAGTTGAGCTTGCTCAGGTTCTCTTCAATGCGGCTGCGGATGCGCGTGAGGCGTTCTTCTTCGTAACGCGGGAGCTTTTCCAGCAATTCGCCTATTCTCTTGATGCGCACGGCAAAGAAATCCTCGAGGCGACGGCCTTCTTCCCTGCGATGCTCCATAAGCTGGCCTACGGCCTCCTCGGTGCATTGCAACAGAGCTTGCACATCGGCTTCGTTGGCATCAGGAGTGGTTTCTGAGACGAGCACGTCGGGGAAGCGCATAAGCACGCTGTACCAATCCTCGGGCGGATTGATGCCCAATGCTTCGGATGCTTCCAGAATCTTGTGCTTGTAGCTTTTAAGCGCATTCAAATTGAGCTCGGTGGTAGTATCGCCATTGAGAGGCTCTGATGTTACGGTAAGGTCAGCTTTTCCACGCTGCAATGTGCGCGAAGCAATATTGCGGATTTCGGCTTCTGATGTGCGGAATGCCTGGGGCACTCGCACTGCCAAATCCATTTGCTTAGAGTTGAGGCTCTTTATCTCAACAGTGATCTTTTTGTCTGAGGTTTCAACCGTAGCACGGCCAAAGCCAGTCATTGAATACAGCATAGGCCAATTTTTTTCTTATTAGCAAAGTTACAAATTTTCCCTATTATCTCCAAAAAAAAGTATAATTGCTGCTTTTTTGTCCATATTTTAACAATGTTCCCCATAATTCCTCCCCACCCTAACCAAGAGGGCCAGCCTGACAAATCAGGCTGGCCCTCTTGGTTAACTTTTTTGGGGGAGATGGACATCGAGCTGCGGGAAGGGGAAATTGATGCCATGCTGAGGCAGCTCATTGTAGAAGCGCTCGTTGAGTTCGAAGAACACGCTCCAATAAAATTCGTTGCGGGTCCAGGCTCGTGCGCTCAGATTGACACTGCTGTCAGCCAAGGCGCTTACCCATACCACCGGACTGCGGTCAATTTTTGGCACCATTCTCATGGTCTTGGCGATTTCATTGCTTTGCCAATCGCTGATGCGGTCGCGCATGCGGCGCTGACGGCGATGGATCAGCCTCCATATCCAATTGTGCTTCTCCTGGGGGAGTTCCACCAGGCTGTCATGGAGAGCCTCTTCGGCTGCAATGGCGCGTTCGCGGCGATCATCCTCCACGAATTTTTTCACCAGGCGTGTGTCGCTGTCAAATATATCCAAGATGGCCTTACGGGCATCGTCGACATTGTCGCCATAGGAAATGGAGATTGTCCAATCCACGCGGCGATAGTCCTCACGGCTGTAATTATTTACGGAGCCGGTCGACAATCCGCCATTGGGTATGATTATCGACTTATTGTCGGGGGTGACTATTATGGTGTGGAAAATCTGTATTTCCTGCACTGTGCCGGCATACCCCTGAGCCTCAATGTAGTCGCCCACCTTGTAAGGCTTGATAAGGAGTATCAGCACACCTCCGGCAAAATTTTGGAGAGTGCCGCTAAGTGCCATACCAATGGCCACGCCGGCCGAGGCGAACAGGGCTATGAACGAAGATGTCTCAATGCCCAGGATGCCTATCACTATGATGATGAGCAGGAAATACAGCACCATCTTCACAAGCGACAGCACAAATGTGGTGAGGCTCTTGTCGACGCGCCTGCGCACCAAAATGGTGGTAAGCACCTGATTTATCTTCTTGATTATGAACTTGCCGGCATAGAATACCAGGATTGCAATCGTAAGATTGATGGCAAATGTCACTACGCTCGATATGGCCTTGTCCATGAACTCATCGAAAGGCATGGCCTTGAGCATCTCCAACTCTTCCTTTACTGAGGGAAGCGAGTCGGGAGTGACAGTGTTCAGATCAAGAGGATAAACTTCAGATTGAATCATCTTGGCGTCATTTAATCACATCAGAATACCAGCTGAGAGTATTGTAATTCTTTACGGTGGCGTAGCTGTCGTTCTTGAGAATGAAAGTTGACAAACCGCAGAACGACTTTATCTCGATTTCGCCCCAGATATAAGGCAGGGCTGCCTTGTACTCCACTGTCTTGCCCAGGGCTTCTTCCCACTTGGAGAGCATGGCTTCGTCGGTGCAAAGAGCCTTAATGTAATGCTCAAAATCATTGAAATAGTCGTACGACGAAGAGAAAAGCTGAGGCTTGTATCCGCTGGGGTAAAGCGACTCTGCGCTTTGATATATTTCGCGAGTGGCAGCTGCCAAGGGGTCAAGGCCTGCTGCATTGACTACGGCGATGGTAACCGGGCAATAGCCTGTCTTGTTGGCATACTGCTCAGCATAGTAGTTGTAGGTCGACTGCGCTGCTCCTGCAAGATCAAGATCATCCTTGAAGAAATACTTCATGTTGAGATGATAAGGCATGCCATCGAAGGGGGTTTCGGCAGCGCTTGCCACGAAGTATTCCGACACATCGCGCAGCTCATAGAGAGTCTCCACATTGCCCATGAAGCAGCAATCGAAATAAATGAATTTCAGGTCCTGGCCTTCGAGTGCAGAAGCCAGGGCGGTCACATTCATGCGCTTGCCTTTCTCAGAGCCATAGGAATAGAGAGCACCGCTGCGGCCGTAATTGGTGTCATCGTCGTCGGTGATTCCGTCCTGCAGCCAGCCCCAGGCATGGCTCCACAGCACCAGGCCATATTCCTTGGCTGGGGCCAGATCCTTAACCTTCTCCACTACATTGCGCATAGTCTCCACGGTGATGGCCGAGGGTGCTGTGTCGTAGATGTAGAGCGTGTCAATGCCGGTGGCAGTCACTTCCTTGATGGTGGTAGCTCCGGTGTTGGGCGAATGGAAAAGTATGAGACGACCTTTGCCCAAGTCGCCATTCTGAGCGGCCTGAAGCATCTGATCGATGTTGAGCTGATCGGTGCTGTATCCTAAGTTATTCTTAGCTTCGATATAGACGAGCACAGTGCGAGGTGTGACTTCTTCCACAGGCTCGGGAGTAGGCTTGTCAGCTGGCTCATCGCTGTGGCAGCTGACGACAGCAAGCAATGGCAAAAACAACAAAGCCATCGCGCTTATTTTTTTCAATATAAAAAGTGTCTTTTTCATAGTGCAAAGTTACGAAAAATCAGCGGAATAATAAAATGTTAATAGCAAAATAACCAAAAACGCCGCAATGTCCCAATCTCATCCATCGACAAAAAAGGCAATAGTATGGGTTATAACCGCCTTCATCAGCGAACCCCGGAGGGGTTCTTTCGAATAGATAGAGGATTTTCTCTTTTTATCTAAAATAGGCGCCTAAGGCGCCTATTTTAGATAATTTTAGGATGATTTCTTTTCTATTCGAAAGAACCCCTCCGGGGTTCGCTGACTGTGTAATTTTGACATATTCTATAGCCAAATCTACGATATCAGATTATGGGCTATAGAGCGGTCATCAGGGAATCGAACGCCTGGCCCAGACCCTCGCGATCCTTGCCGCCGGCTTGAGCGAAGCCTGGCTGGCCACCGCCACCGCCCTTGATGCACTTGGCGGCCTCACGCACCATCTTGCTGGCATTCAGGCCATTTTTTACCAGGTCCTCGGTTACCATGACGGTGAGCAGGGGCTTGCCAGCGGTATCCATGGTAGCTCCAAAGAAGACAGTATTCTCCGGGCTCTGGGCGCGCACCTCAAAGGCCACGTTCTTAACCATCTCCGGAATGCGCGGACCCTTCATGCTGACCATTTTGATGCCATTGATGATCTGGGCCTTATCGAGCGCCTCCTTAGCCAAGCTTACCACGCGCTCATTGAAATATTCGTCGACTTGCTTATGAAGCTCGGCATTCTCATCGATGCTTTTGCGCAGAGCGGCAACCACATCCTTGCTGTTGTTGAACATTGCAGCGATCTGCTTGATGGTGTCGGCCATCTCATCCACCACCCTCTCCACATTGGTGCCAGTGATGGCCTCGATGCGTCGGATGCCAGCAGCGATGCTGCTCTCTGAGATGATGCGGATCATCCCAATGTTGCCGGTGTTGTCAACATGGGTGCCACCGCAGAGCTCCACGCTGTCGCCATATTTGATGACTCTAACCTCATCGCCGTATTTCTCGCCAAAGAGAGCCATGGCGCCCATCTCGCGAGCCTCGGCTATTGGCACATTGCGATGCTCGTCGCGAGCAATGGCCTCGCGCACATGGCGATTGGCTATGTGCTCAACCTGACGCAGCTCTTCGGGAGTCACTTTCTGGAAATGCGAGAAGTCGAAACGCAGCACCTCAGGGCTTACGAATGAGCCTTTCTGCTCCACATGCGTGCCAAGCACCTCGCGCAGGGCTGCATGCAGCAAGTGAGTGGCTGTATGGTTGCAACTGATTGCCTGGCGAGCCTCCTTATCGATGGCTGCCTCAAACTCGGCAGTGGGATTGCTGGGCATCTTCTGTGTGAGATGCACGCCGATGCCATTTTCGCGCTTGGTGTCGTAGATCTGCACCACCTCGCCATCGCTGCTGGTGAGCGTGCCACGGTCACCTACCTGACCACCCATTTCAGCGTAGAAAGGCGTCTTGTCGAGTATGATCTGATAGTATTCGCGACCCTTTTGCTTTACCTTGCGATAGCGCAGGATCTTGGCTGGGCATTCGCTTTTGTCATAGCCCACAAATTCTTGCTCGCCATCATTGACGGTCACCCAATCGGTAGCCTCCACAGCTGCAGCATTGCGAGCGCGGGTCTTCTGGGCATCCATCTCCTTTTTGAACTCTTCCTCGTCGAGTGTCATGCCATTCTCCTTAAGGATCAGCTCCGTAAGGTCAAGCGGGAATCCGTAGGTATCATAAAGAGTGAAAGCCTCTTTGCCGCTGATTTCGTTCTTTCCGGCTTTGCGAGCGGCCTGAATGGAATTGTCGAGGAGATGCATGCCGTTGTCGAGAGTGCGAAGGAAAGCATCCTCTTCTTCCTTGATCACCTTCATGATAAGTTCGCGCTGCTGCTTGATTTCGGGATAGGCTTCGCCCATGCTGTCGATAAGAGTGTCGACAAGGCGATACATGAATGCATCCTTCTGACCCAGGAATGTGTAGGCATAACGGACAGCGCGGCGCAAGATGCGGCGAATCACATATCCGGCCTTGGCATTGCTGGGCAGCTGAGAATCAGCGATTGAGAATGCAATCGTGCGCACATGGTCAGCAATTACTCGCATGGCCACATCCACCTTGGCATCATCGCCATACTTTTTGCCTGAAAGCTGGCCAATCTTGTCGATGAGGGGAGTGAATACATCGGTGTCATAATTGGATGTCTTGCCCTGCAGAGCCATGCACAGGCGCTCGAAGCCCATGCCGGTATCGATCACCTTGGCAGGAAGCGGCTCAAGCGAACCATCTGCCTTGCGATTGTATTGCATGAACACAAGGTTCCAGATCTCGATCACTTGCGGGTGATCTTTGTTGACCATGTCGCGGCCTGATACCTTAGCGCGCTCTTCGGCCGGACGCAGATCGATGTGTATCTCAGAGCAAGGACCGCAGGGACCAGTATCGCCCATTTCCCAGAAATTATCGTGCTTGTTGCCATTTATGATGTGGCTGGCGGGCAGATGTTTCTCCCAATAGCCAGCGGCCTCATCGTCGCGGCTGATGCCTTCGGCAGGTGAACCCTCGAACACTGTGGCATAAAGGCGGTCGGGATCCAGGCCCAGCACATCTACCAGATATTCCCAGGCCCAATCGATGGCTTCCTTCTTGAAATAGTCGCCGAACGACCAGTTGCCCAGCATCTCAAACATCGTATGATGGTAAGTGTCATGCCCTACCTCTTCCAAGTCATTGTGCTTGCCCGACACGCGCAGACACTTCTGCGAGTCGGCCACGCGCTGGTATTTAGCTGCTTTGTTGCCAAGGATGATGTCCTTGAACTGATTCATGCCGGCATTGGTAAACATCAATGTGGGATCATCTTTGATCACCATAGGGGCCGAGGGCACGATATGGTGCTCTTTGCTGCGGAAAAAGTCCTTGAACGACTCTCTGATTTCCTTTGCTGTGAGTTGCTTGCTCATTGTTTATAATGTTTTCTATGTTTCCTTTTCTGTCAGTGGATCTTCTCAACTTTCTTTTTTCTGTTAAAAAGATAATTGCTATCTTTGCAATCTGAAAATGTGAAAAATGACAGGCTTTCACATTTCAAACTGCAAAATTACTCTTTTTTTGCGTAATATCCAAAAATGGGAAAAAAGACATTCTATAAATATAACCCTGCCACCGACTCATATGAGCGTGTCTATCCTAGCGCTAAGGAGCGCTGGTGGGCAGTAGTGCGCCAATTCATCATCGGCGTGCTGATCGGGGCCTGTCTCTTCGCGGTGGCTTATTATTTTGTAGATTTTCCCCGAGAAAAGGAACTGAAGCAGGAAAATTCGCATCTGAGGGCTCAATACGAAGCCCTGGGGCGCCAAGCCGACGAGCAGATGGCTGTGATGGAGGATATAATCAATCGCGACAACAATTTCTATCGCGTGATGCTGCAGGCCGACCCTATCAGCAGCGCACAGAGATATGCGGGCCTGGAGCGACAGCGGAGCGATGACAGACCCCTCAGCGATGACGAACTGGTGAGCGGCGTCACAGCCAAGCTCGACATGCTTGACCACCAGCTATACAGCCAGACAAAAAGCTTCGACTTTCTGCGCCAAGAGGCCTTGAATCAGAAAGACCGTCTTAACCACATTCCGGCCATCCAGCCTGTGTCGGAGAGTAAGCTGCGCCAAATGGCCTCGGGCTATGGCTTGCGCATCGACCCGGTCTATGGCACGCGCAAATTCCACGAGGGCATGGATTTCTCAGCGCCAATCGGCACCCCGGTGTATGCCACCGGCAACGGCACAGTGAAATCAGCGGGATGGCAAAGCGCTTATGGCAACACTGTCGAGATCGATCATGGATTCAACTATGTGACGCGTTACGCTCACCTGTCGAGAATCAATGTGAAGGCTGGCCAAAAGGTCGAGCGCGGCGATAAGATCGGCGAGGTCGGCAACACCGGCAAATCCACCGGGCCGCATCTGCATTATGAAGTGCGATGGAGAAATGTGGCTCAGAATCCTGTCAATTATTATTTCTATGACCTCACCCCGGAAGAATACGACGAAATGATACGGCAAGCCGAAAATGCCGGCCACGTAATGGACTAATGTTTATGGACAAGAAATTTTATAAGATCAGCCAAGTATCTGACCTGTTGGGGATAAGCCAATCCACTCTCCGCTTCTGGGAGAGCCAATTCACTATTCTCAAGCCTCGTCGCACCGAAAAGGGCACGCGCTACTACACTCCCGATGATCTGGAGAAGATACGCATGATCCGCTACCTGGTCAAGGACCGTGGCTTTAAGATTGAAAAGGCTCAGGAGATGATCAAGCACAACCATAGCGGAGTCACCAAGCATTACCAGGCTATGCAAAGGCTGCAGGAGGTGCGCCAGCATCTTACCGAGCTGCTGGCAGCCATCGACCGCCGCAACCTGTAATGATCGGTTACCGTAAGTTAGAATTGAGAGGATTAGAATGAGATGCCAAAGCGAAGAGTGACCATCTGCAAGCTGGGGGTCTTCACCTCGATGGTTTCTTCGTCGATACCATGTTCATAATTCTTGCGCCCATAGAAAGTGTAGCTTAGGATTAGATGCGAACTGAAGGCTTTGCTGCGGGCCAGATTGAAACCAGCACCCACCGAAACATATTCGCCTGTCTGCCATTTCCCATATCCCACATCATTGGCCGAAATGCCGCATCTGAGATCCATGAAGCATAGGGTGGGCTTGGTGCTGAAATTAGACCGCGCTATCAAATATATCGGCATGCGACGCTGGCTGTTGCTGACTGGCACGTTCACCCCTACGCCCACGCCAAGAATTTGCACTCCGGGAGCGCGAAGGCCAAAATAACCGTCCATGCCCACGCTCGACTGCTCGTGGCCGCTCATGTCCAACTCACCGTCGAACGCTGCGCCCCAAGCGAATTTCAGAGTGGATGAAGGCTGTGAATCCTGGGCATATCCCCTGCTCCACATCGCCAACGCCAATAGGAATATGATGGCAGCGCGCAATCTCATTTCTTGATCAGCTTTAGGCATGTCCAGTTATCGCCCTTCACCTGATGGCCAGTTTCTTCGAGGCCCAGGGGTTCTGCCACCTTTAATATTACTGGGATGTCAGCAGCATAAAAGCCGCTGAGAAGGATTGTGCCTCCGGGCTTGGTGACCTGGACATATCGGGGCAGATCAGCGGTGATGATGTTTCGATTGATATTGGCTATGAACACATCTGCGGGGGCCACGCCCTCAAGCGCGCTCGCATCGCCAAGGATCATGGCTATTTCCTTATGGCCGTTGAGCTTGACATTCTCCACGGCATTTTCGTGAGCAAAGGGATCGATCTCGATTCCGGTGACGGGGTTGGCTCCTCGCATGGCTGCCAAGATGGCCAATATGCCGGTGCCTGTGCCCATGTCGATCACGCTCTTGTCTTTGAGATCCATTTTCAGCAAGGCCTCGATGATAAGCGAGGTGGTGGCGTGATGACCTGTGCCGAACGCCATCTTCGGATCTATCACGATATCGTAGGTAGCCTTTGGCACATCGGTATGGAACGAGCTGTGGATCACGCATTCATCCCCCACGACTATTGGCTGGAAGTAATGCTTTTCCCATTCAGCATTCCAATCTTGCCCCGGGATAAGGGTGGCTACTGGCTTTATGTCGCATGGGATGGGAAAATTGCCTATGACAGCGTCCAAGGCCTGGGGATCGAAGGCCCCAGCCGGCACGTATGCCGTCAGGCCGCGATCATCGGGCACAAAGGTCTCATATCCTATGTCGCCTAAATAAGCTGCCATCAAGTCAGTAGCGTCTTCGCTACATGGCTGCATGCTTAGCTTCACCTCATAATAGTCGTTCATCTTCTGGGAGGTTTTATTGAATTTTTCGCAAAGGTACAAAAAAATAACGAAAACCCCTCATTTGGGTGAGGGGCTTATACAATTTTTGTGATTATTCATTTTTTGTGACGGTGGAACAGGCGGAATAGTCTTTTGCCTATCCCATAGGCAATGGCCGCATAGTCAACATAGTCGAGAGCTCCGGCAGCCTTGGTAAGCCAGCCGCCTTTGTTGGAAAACATGTGTCCTCCCTTGATGTTGCTGATCCGCTCGCCAATCACATTCTTCTCAAGCTCAATCTTAGTGGAAGCCAGGATGCGACGGAATTTGAGCTCATCGTAATTATATCCCTTCCAGGGTTTTGTGTGATCTTTCATAAGGCTGCTCAATTAGGGGTCTCCATAAAAACGCGAGTGATAAACTTAGCCAGAGGATTGTACACCAACCATTTGCGGAACACCACGACAATCAGGATGATGAGTACAAAGCCGCCGGTTACGATAAAATATGACCAGAAAGGCTCCAGGTAATCCTGCAGCCAGGTGGCTAAGCCCATCACGGCAAAGATGAATCCCACCAGGCCAAACAGGAGCGCCACAATAGCCACTGCCATAGCTCCTATCAGATGGGTGACCTTCTCGGCAATAGTCAGCTTAGTATTTTCTATATACAATGCTGCCAATCTCCTTACTGCCTGATAGAGAGAAGTCACATTATTGTCAGTGTTAGTTGTCATAATTTCTTCCTTTTGTTAAAAAAGGCGCAGTGTCGCCCTTAGGCTTGGTTGCCCTGTGCGCCTGCGCCTTATTGTGTCGTTAAGGTTAGCTTACTTGTGGTCGTCGGCTTGTATCTCCGACACGATTTGCTCTACGATTTCCTCCTCGCTTACGCCCTTGATGATGCCTTTGCGAATCAAGATCTCGCGGATTTCTGAGCGAAGATCTTCACCCTTCTTGGGGGTCAAGAGCAGAGCGGCTACGCCACCGGCTACTGCGCCAATCAGAAAAAAATACAGGTTACGCATAATTGTGGATTACAGGGGGTGATTATGCCTCTTTGATCTCTTCTGCGATGCGATCTGCCAGTTCCTCAACCTTGCTGTTCTTCATGAACGGGCACTTGTCCTTGATGAAGTCAGCGATTTCCTCGCGCAGTTCGCTGCCAGTCTTGGGAGCGAAAAGCAAACCTGCAGCAGCACCTGCGACTGCTCCGCCGATAACGGCCAATAAGATATTAAGACCTTTCATAACTGTGTGATTAAAGATAGTTGTTGTTTTGTTATTTGTTTCGTTTTCTTATATAACACAAAATTAGCAAAAAAGATTTTACCTACCAAAATTTTTTTTGCATCTCCCCGAAAAAAGCGTTTCCTGAAACCTTATTCATTTTTTAATGTGCAAAATTTTGTGGTATGAATTTTAAATTGTAATTTTGCACACGAGATGCAGAAGAGCGTCTCACCAAACAAGATTAAGCCAAAATTGCCAATCTATTGACACGTTAACCCTACAATTTATATTACCACATGAAGAAACACAATTTCTATGCTGGCCCTTCAATTCTTAGCCAGTACACCATCAAGAACACAGCCGACGCTGTGCTCAACTTCGCCGACATGGGTCTCAGCATCCTTGAGATCTCTCACCGCAGCAAGCAATTCCAGGCAGTCATCGACGAGGCCACTGCTCTCGTGAAGGAGCTCCTCGAGGTACCTGAGGGATACTCGGTGCTCTGGCTCGGTGGCGGCGCTTCTATGGAGTTCTGCATGATCCCCTACAATTTCCTGCGCACCAAGGCCTCGTACATCGACACAGGCACATGGGCTCACAATGCCATCAAGGAAGCCAAGCTCTTTGGCGAGGTCGACGTGGTTGCCAGCAGCGAAGCTGAGCACTATACCTTCATCCCCAAGGGATTTGCCCAGAAGGTGACAGCCGACAACGACTATTTCCACTATACCAGCAACAACACCATCTACGGCACAGAGATCCGCTATGATCCCGATGTGCCCTGCCGCCTGATAAGCGACATGAGCTCTGACATCTTCTCACGCCCCGTAGATGTGAGCAAGTACGATGCCATCTATGCCGGCGCTCAGAAGAATCTGGCTCCCGCAGGCGTGACCATCGTGATCGTGCGCGACGACGCTCTTGGCCATGTTGACCGCCCCATCCCCACTATGCTCGACTACCGCACCCATGTGAAGAAGGGCTCAATGTTCAACACTCCTCCCGTGCTCCCCATCTTCTCAGCTCTCCAGACTCTCAAATATTACAAGGAGCTGGGCGGCATCAAGGAGCTCGAGCGCCGCGACCTGGAGAAGGCTGCCATGCTCTACGACGCTATCGACAACAGCCGCATGTTTGTTGGCACAGTCACCGATCCCGCCGACCGCTCGATCATGAACGTTTGCTTCGTAATGAAGCCTGAATACAAGGACCTCGAGAAAGATTTCATCGACTTCGCTACAGAACGCGGCATGGTAGGCATCAAGGGCCACCGCTCAGTGGGCGGCTTCCGCGCAAGCCTCTACAACGCTCTGCCCCTGGAGAGCGTGAAGGCTCTGGTAGAATGCATGGACGAATTCCAGGCTAAACATTAATCTAATTATAGAAGGGGCTCACGGAGCCCCTCTCCTAACCCTTATATAATTATGAAAA
>CAYTXF010000069.1:0-17765 GCA_964440745.1 uncultured Bacteroides sp. | reverse complement strand
GCGCCAAGGCTGTCATCCCCGGCATGATCAAGAAAGGCCACGGCAAGATCATCAACATCTGCTCGATGATGAGCGAACTCGGCCGCGAGACTGTGAGCGCATACGCTGCCGCTAAGGGCGGCCTCAAGATGCTCACTCGCAACATCTGCTCGGAATATGGCGCAGCCAACATACAATGCAACGGCATCGGCCCGGGCTACATCGCTACTCCACAGACAGCTCCTCTGCGCGAGATCCAGCCTGACGGCAGCCGACATCCTTTCGATCAATTCATCATTGCCAAGACTCCCGCAGGCCGCTGGGGCACTCCCGAAGACCTGATGGGTCCGGCTGTGTTCCTGGCTTCTGAGGCCTCTGACTTTGTCAACGGCCATATTCTCTATGTCGACGGCGGCATCCTGGCATACATTGGCAAGCAACCTCAGTAAGGGCTAAGCATGGAAGCTGTTTTCGCATATGTAATCTCGCTCGGCGCCGCGGTGATGATGCCCATCATCTTCCTGGTGCTGGGCCTCTGCATCGGTTTGGGATTTAACAAGTCGCTAATGAGCGGCCTGAAGGTGGGCGTAGGTTTCATCGGCTTGGGCATTGTCACAGCTCTGCTCACTTCGTCGATGTCGGGCCCCCTGCAGACCATTACCGACCTGTACCATCTACAGCTCAAGGTGTTTGATATGGGTTGGCCCGCCGCTGCATCTGTGGCTTACAATACCGCCGTAGGCGCATTCATCATACCAGTTTGCTTAGGCGTGAACATTGTGCTGCTCCTATGCAAGGGCACGCGCACTGTCAACATCGACCTGTGGAACTACTGGCACTTCGCTTTCATCGGAGCTGTAGTGTACTTTGCCAGCGGATCCCTGGCTTGGGGATTTTTTGCCGCCATCGTATGCTATATTATCACTCTGGTGATCGCTGACATCACTGCGCCTAAGTTCCAAAGCTTCTACAAGGACATGGACGGCATCAGCATCCCCCAGCCTTTCTGCGCTGGGTTCGCGCCCATTGCCTGGGCCATGAACAAGGGGCTCGACGCCATCCCCGGCATGAAGAAGCTTGAGATTGACTCCGAGGGCCTGAAGAAGAAATTCGGCATAGCCGGAGAGCCTCTATTCCTTGGAATCGTGGTGGGCATCGCCATCGGTTGCTTGCAGTTCAGCAGTTGGAGCGAAATCGTTGATCATATCCCTGCCATCCTGATGCTTGGCGTAAAGATGGGCGCTGTGATGGAACTGATACCTCGCGTGACCGTGCTCTTCATCGAGGGCCTCAAGCCCATCAGCGACGCTACTCGCAGCCTGATTGCCCGCAAGTTCCAGAATGCTGAGGGGCTTTCGATCGGCATGAGTCCGGCCCTGGTGATCGGTCATCCTACCACCTTGGTCGCTTCGATCATCCTAATTCCCATCACCTTGGCTATCGCTGTGATCCTTCCCGGCAATCAATTCTTGCCCTTGGCTTCGCTGGCTGGCATGTTCTACCTCTTCCCATTAGTGCTCCCCTACACCAAAGGAAATGTGGTGAAGACTCTGCTTGTGGGCATCGTATCAATAGTAATGGCTCTCTACTTGGTGACATGGCTCGCTCCCTTCTTCACCACCGCGGCTCATGATGTGGCTGCTGCCCATCCTGAGGATAGCGCCGTGCAGGTGCCTGGACAGTTCATGGCTGGAAGCCTCGATTTCGCTGGCAGTCCGCTCGGAGGCGTCATTTTCGCTCTGTGCCACTATTTCAAGTGGGCAGGCATGGCCATCCTCACTCTCTTCACCCTGGGCCTGGTGTGGTGGAATCGCCGCCGCATCGCGCGCCAAGCCCCCAAAGCCCTCGTTGTCGACTAACCCCCGCCCCGGATCCCCGGATTCCCGAATCCCGATTCCCGAATCCCCAATTCCCCGATTCCCGAATCCCGATTCCCGAATCCCCGATTCCCGGATTCCCGGATCCCCAATTCCCGGATCCCCAATTCCCGATCAAATCCCAAATCCCAAATCCCAAATCCCAAATCCCAAAACCCATATGAAAAAATCAGCTTTATCCATACTGGCAGCAATCACCTGCCTTTGCGCTTCAGCTCAATGCGAATACAGCATCCTGCGCGCCTGTCATCCCGACGATGTAAAGGACTACGACACTGACCAGCTTCGCTCGCATTTCATGATGCCCGAAGTGATGACCCAGGATAAGATCACACTTACCTATTCGATGTACGACCGCATCATCTATGGCGGCACTGTGCCTGTGACCAAAACCGTAGTGCTCGAGACTATCGATCCCCTCAAGGCCGAATACTTCCTCGAGCGCCGCGAATTGGGCGTGATCAACGTGGGCGCTCCCGGCATCGTCAGCGTCGACGGCAAGGAATACGAACTCAATTTCAAGGATGCCCTCTATGTGGGCCGTGGCAACAAGGAAGTGAAGTTCAGCAGCAAGGATCCGCAGAATCCTGCCAAGTTCTACATCAACTCCACTCCGGCTCACAAGGAATACAAGACTCAGCTCATCACCATCGATGGTCGCCCCGGATCAATCAAGGCCAACCGCTTCCATGCTGGCTGCATGGAGGAGAGCAACGACCGCTGGATCAACCAGCTCATCGTGGCTAATGTGCTCGAGGAGGGTCCCTGCCAATTGCAGATGGGTCTCACCGAACTGATGCCGGGCAGCGTGTGGAACACCATGCCATGCCATACCCACGACCGCCGCGTAGAGGTGTACTTCTATTTCAACGTGCCCGAGGGCAATGCCATCTGTCACCTGATGGGGCAGCCCCAGGAGAATCGACTCATCTGGCTCCACAATCAGCAAGCTGTGATGGCTCCCGAATGGAGCATCCACGCCGCTGCGGGCACCAGCAACTACATGTTCATATGGGGCATGGGAGGTGAAAACCTTGACTATGGCGATATGGACAAGGTGACCTATTTAGACATGAAATAATGGAAGATTTCAAAGAAGTATCTGAAAAATACACTCTTGCCGAAGCAATCCGAGAGGCTCAGCGCTGTCTCCATTGCAAGGTGCCAAGCTGCAAGAAAGGCTGTCCGATCAGCAATGACATACCCGATTGGATCGCCGAACTTGCAAAGGGTAACTTCGGCAATGCTATGAAAATAATCAACGGGCGCAGCAATCTGCCGGCTGTATGCAGCCGCGTATGCGGCCACGAGCGCCAGTGCGAGGGCAATTGCATCCTTGGCAAAAAGGGCACGCCCATGCATATTGGAAAACTCGAACGCTTCGTGTCGGATTTCGACAGCGAAGCATGCCTCACCCATGAGGCTATACCTGAAAAGAGCCGCGGACGCGTGGCCGTGATCGGCAGCGGTCCTGCCGGCCTTACGATTGCCGGCGATCTGTCGCGCCAAGGCTTTGCTGTGGAAATCTTTGAGATGGAGCCTGAGGCTGGCGGTGTGTTGCAATTCGGCATTCCGGAATATCGCCTCCCCAAGGAGGTGGTGCGCCGCGAAATCAAGAAGATTGAAAATCTCGGAGCTGTATTCCATCTCAACACTACCATCGGCAGCGATTTCACCATCGACGAACTCTTCGCCCAGGGATTCGACGCCATCTTCATGGGCACCGGTACTGGCAAGCCCAAAAAGCTTGACATCCCCGGCATCAACCATCGCGGAGTGAGACAGGCGATATGGTTCCTGCGCCGCATAAGCCTCTTCCAGAGCGGAAGCATCACTCGCGACGAAGTGGTGGTATCCCCCGGCGACAAGGTGGCCGTGATCGGCTGCGGCAACACTGCTATGGACGCTGCCCGCACGGCTCTGCGCATGGGCGCTGAGAAGGTTTACATCCTCTATCACCGCACTATCGACAAGATGGCTGCCCTGCGCGCCGAATATGACGATGCTGTAAAGGAGGGCGTGGAATTCATGTGGAACACCTCCGTGACCGACATCCATGGCGGCGACGGCGATCGCCTCACATCAGTGACCATTAATCAGGACGGAGAGATCCGCCAACTCCCCCTCGACCTTCTGATCTTGGCTGTTGGCTCGGCTCCTGCTTCGCGAATCGTGTCAACCACTGAGGGCATTCAGGTCGACGACAAGGGCTATGTGCTCACTCGCGAGATGCCTTACGGCATGACCACCCGCAAGGGTGTCTTCGCTGGCGGCGACGTCACCAACCGTCCGGCCACTGTGGTGCATGCCATGCAAGATGCCAAGATGGTAGCCGAGGGCATCGCCAAATATGTCGATGCCGTCAAGCTCATGGCCTCCATCTAATCTCCCACAGTATCCACCAAATCACCAACCCACCAAATCACCAATCCACCAATCCACCAAATCACCAACCCACCAATATGAGTAAAATAATTACTTTAGGCGAAATAATGCTTCGCCTCTCGCCTACTGGCAACAAACGCTTTGTACAAGTTGACAATTTCGATGTAATATGGGGTGGCGGCGAGGCCAATGTGGCCGTCAGCTGCGCCAATTATGGTCACGACGCTGTGTTCGTGTCAAAACTTCCCACTCATGAAATCGGCCAGGCTGCCGTGAACGCATTGCGCCGCTATGGAGTGGACACCAAGCACATCGCCCGCGGCGGTGATCGCGTAGGCATCTACTACTGCGAGACTGGCGCTTCGATGCGCCCCTCAAAGGTGATCTACGACCGCGCCGGATCAGCCATCGCTGAGGCAAACCCCGAAGATTTTGACTTCGACGAAATCATGAAGGATGCCGATTGGTTCCACTGGAGCGGCATTACTCCCGCTATCTCTGACAAGGCTGCCGAAATCACTCGCCTTGCCTGCGAAGCCGCCAAGCGCCATGGCGTCACAGTCAGCGTCGACCTCAATTTCCGCAAGAAACTCTGGACCAAGGAGAAGGCCCAGTCGATCATGCGTCCGCTCATGAAGTATGTGGATGTATGCATTGGCAATGAGGAGGATGCCGAGCTTTGCCTTGGCTTCAAGCCCGATGCCGATGTCGAAGGCGGCAACACCGATGCCGAAGGCTACAAGGGCATCTTCGCTGCCATGATGAAGGAGTTCGGTTTCAAGTATGTGGTATCGACCCTGCGCGAGTCATTCTCGGCCACTCACAATGGCTGGAAGGCCATGATCTACGATGGCAAGGAATTCTATCAGAGCAAGCGCTACGACATCAACCCGATTGTTGACCGCGTAGGCGGTGGCGACTCTTTCTCCGGCGGTCTTATCCACGGCCTTCTCACCAAGCCTACCCAAGGCGAGGCTCTGGAATTCGCTGTGGCAGCATCAGCCCTGAAGCATACTATCAATGGAGATTTCAACCTTGTTACCGAGGCCGAGGTGGAAGCCCTGGCTGGAGGCAACGCTAACGGACGAGTACAGAGATAATGGCACGTTTCGACAAACAACAAGTAATGGCAAAGATCGGAGCAGCTCCGATGGTGCCTGTGTTCTATCACAAAGATATCGAAGTGGCAAAAGCCGTGCTTAAGGCTTGCTACGACGGAGGCGTGCGCGCCTTCGAGTTCACCAACCGTGGCGATTTCGCCCATGAGATCTTCTGCGACCTCATGAAATACGCCGCTCAGGAATGTCCTGAGCTGGCGCTTGGTGTTGGATCAGTTGTGGATGCTCCCACAGCCGCTCTCTATATGCAGATGGGCGCTTGCTTCGTGGTTGGCCCCCTCTTCAACCCCGATGTGGCCAAGGTGTGCAACCGCCGCCAAGTGCCCTACACCCCGGGCTGCGGCAGCATCACCGAGGTTGGCTACGCCCAAGAGGCTGGCTGCGAGCTTTGCAAGGTGTTCCCCGGCGATGTGCTGGGTCCCAAGTTCGTCAAGGGGCTCCTGGCTCCCATGCCTTGGAGCAAGCTGATGGTTACCGGCGGTGTCGAGCCTACTGCAGAGAACCTCACCTCATGGTTCAAGGCCGGTGTCTATTGCGTGGGCATGGGCTCCAAGCTCTTCCCCAAGGACCAAATCGCCAACAAGGATTGGGCCGCAATCACCGCCAATTGCAAACAAGCCTTCGCCACCATCCAATCCTTATGATCAATTAAGGAAATTCACCACGGAGACACGGAGAAATTAATAAATTTAACTTATATTCTTTGCCATCATCCTGGGCTATTGTGAGATTCACTTGGCCCGGGATTTGTTGTGAACGCAGGATTACCACGGCGCGGCCCTGATATAGGCTGCGAGTATTGCCTGTCATTAACTCATCGCTCATCATATCGCCATTGATCACTCCCACGATCTCAGCCGCACCTTCCACAGCGAAAGTCAGCTTGTCGCTCGCTCCTGGCACTCGACGACCCTCCTTATCCACGGCCTCTATGCGGATATGCTGCAAATCCATGCCATCGGCTTTCCAATTTTCATTGTCAGCCTCGGCGTTAAGGCGAACCATATCCCCAGCCGTCTCGATGCGATGACGTGCCACCGGCTCCTTCGCTCCCTTATTATAGGCCACGGCCTCAAGAGTTCCTGGCTCATAGGCGACATTATCCCATGAGATTCGATTCCTTCTCTTAGGATTGTCTTTCTCATTAGGCTTGCGGCCAAGCGACTTGCCATTTAGCAGGAGTTCTACTTCGTCGGCATTGGTATAGGTGTACATCGAAAGCGTGCTTCCGGGCTGACGATTCCAATGGTCCGACATACCCTTTGTGCCAACCTTTACATCGTTCCACACTGTGTTGTCCTCGCTGTCAATGATGCCAATATGCACAATGGGCTCATCTTCACGGAAGATGCTGCGCAAAAACCAAGCGGCCGGCTTAGGTTCCAGCGAAATGTCAAAAACGCCCTGGGTCCATCCCTTGGCAGGCCAGCCATGCGATTCTCCCAAATAATCGATCATGCCCCAATAAGCCAGACCCACGACCTTGTCAAGATCCATTTCATAGAAATTGGGACCCATGGCCGAGGTGTTTGCCTCGCTTTGGTAGAATATCATCCAAGGATAGCGGCGGCTGTCGCCTGGGAAATACATATAGCGGTAATTATAGGCCGCTATGTCGGTCTCCAAGGCCAAGGGCGCCGGGATGGAATCAGTAGTCAAACTGCGACCGCGCGGGTGCATAGCCACAGTGACCGGACGAGTCTCATCATAACGATTGAGCAGCGTTTTCTGCAACTTGTAGGGTGTCACGCCCCAATCGGCGAATGGCAGTTCCCAAAGGAGTTGCAATTCATTGCCAAGGCTCCACATCACTACCGAGGGATGGTTGCGGTCGCGCTTTACCCATTCTGGCACATCGTTAGGCCACAGCTCCATCCAATCGCGACGACCGCCAGCATACTGGGTAAGCCATTTGTCGTACAATTCATCCACCACAAGGATGCCATTGCGGTCGCATAGGTCAATAAATTCCTCACTGTAGGGGTTGTGGGATGTGCGAATATGATTGAAACCAAATTCCTTAAGGAGTTGTATGCGCTTTTCCATGGCTCTTGGATAGGCTGCTGCGCCTAAGGCTCCGAGGGTATGGTGATTGGCAATGCCCTTAAGCAACAATTTCTCTCCATTGAGTTTGAATCCGAATTCCGGGGAATATTCTATTTTGCGGATGCCAAAAGTCTCTTCTGTGGCGTCAAGCACCTGACCCGACGGCGATAGCAATTGCATTTCCACAGTGTAGAGATGCGGGGTATCGCAACTCCAGAGCCTCGGTTTTTCAATCGAAATGCTATCCACGAGATACTCATTGGTGCGCTGTTTGCGATTGAATGGCAGGTCCTTCGCCACTTTATATACTTCTTGTCCGTCGGCATCAGTAATGCGTGTGCTGATTCGCAGGATAGAATCTTTTGTCTTCAAAGCTGCTATTTCAGCCTGGATTCTCACTGTAGCCTTATCTTTCTCTGCAACCGGAGTGGTGATATACAAGGGATGACGAGTGAAATGCATGTAGGGGTCAGTCACTATGATCTTTACATCGCGATACAGGCCACCGCCTGTGTACCAACGGGAATTTTCTGGCTGGCCCGTATCAGCCCTTACTGCTATCACATTTTCGCCATCGTAATTGAGCTTGTCTGAAATGTCGATGTCAAATCCAAGATAGCCGTAATCAGTGCCTCCTATGCGCTCTCCATTGAGATAGACATCGCCTGTAAGCATGATTCCGCCAAAATCGAGCAGCACGCGCTTGCCTTTCCATTCCGGATGTGCCTGCAGGGGCCGGCGATACCACCCCGAGCCCATTTCCTTGAATCCGCGCGAACTCAGCCGCGACTTCACATTGGCCACCGGATTGTCCATATCGGCTGTCTCATCGGCTCCGGGAGCCACCCATGGCTGAGAGATCTGATAATCATGAGGTAGATTCACAGTGCTCCATTGGCTATCGTCGAACTCTACCGACTCAGCGCCGTAAGGGTCGCCGGGAGCAAACTTCCATCCGAAATTAAGATTCTCCTCAAGGCGAGGGCCAGCCCAAGCCACTGCCATAATGCTCAATGACAGCGCTAATAATATGCTTGATTTTATTCTCATATGGTATATTCTTATTTGATGTAGAACTTCTTGCCATTCTGGATATAGAGGCCTGGCGAGAGTGGCTCGGTCACCTGTCGGCCTTGGAGGTCAAAGATACGAAAATCTTTTTTATTATCCATGTTTTCTTCGTCAAAAATTACATCGGGCATTGAAGCGAGACCTGCTTCTGTTTGGATTTCAGCGATATCGCCATCGCTTCCGAGATAATATCCGGTGTGCGTGGGCTGGTTATAGCCGATGTTCTGATTCAACGCGCTCATGGCATACACATGGTCGGTAAACAGCCAGGGCAGAGCGAAATCGCACTCATAGAAGGTGGAAAACACATACAGGCACTCTTCAAAACTATCATCGGTGTAGATGACCTCTTCGCGCCAATCGCCCACAAGGTCCCCGTACCAGCATGGATTCTGCTTGGAGTCATTGATGTCCTTTGCTCCAAAATAATAGCATGACAATGCGCGACCGCTTTCAGCTCCGCATAGATAGTCGATAGTAGTGCCATTGAGCAATTGGCGATTGCGATGACCGGTGAACCAAATGGCCATGTTGCACGAACTTGGCTTATATCCCAGGTCTTCGCCCACGGCCGAGTGCACATTGCTGCCGTACCACCACATCTCGCATCCAGGACTGTCGGGATCAATGTCACCTACCATGGCGCGGCCCACATCGTCGGTGCTGTCATACTGCCAACGCACAGTGCCGTCGCTTGCATTGCGCAGGGCTGCCCCCACGGTGCCAGTCTCATAGCAGCCCCATATCTGAAGCCCTTCTTCCCAAGGCACGAATTTTCCCAAATGCAGGGCGTCGCCGTGGCCAAGGCCGCAGGTGTTGAGAGGCGATCCATCATGGTCGACTGTCATGGAGCCATACACAATCTCGTCATTGCCGTCGGCATCGACATCGCCTACCGACAACGAATGATAGCCTTGCGCCATATATTGGCCCCAGAAGGGATCTGAAAAATCGCTGCCAGTGTCAAACTGCCACAAGCATTCCAGGCTGGTGCCGTTCCAGTCCCAAGCCCATATGGCGCTGCGGGCATAAATGCCTCGGCACATAAGGATCGAGGGATGCTGCCCATCAAGATAAGCCACGCCCACGCGATAACTCGAAGCGCGCTTGAAATAATTGTCGCCCCAGTCTTCGCTCTCGCCTCGCGGTATGTAATCGGCACGTGCAAGTTCTGCGCCAGTGGTTCCCGAAAGTACAGAAATGTATTCGGGCCCGCTGCTCATGTGGGCTTGGCCATCGATGCGATAGTCAATGACCCCGTCGGCATCGCTGTCGCCCATCTCCTGGCCATCGCCGAATACTGCGCCATCCGAGGTGCGCACTACTACCTCAGCTATGCCATCGCCATCAAAATCTGCTATAGCGAATGAGGCGCCATTGCCTATCTCTATGTTGGGTCCTGTCATCACTCGCCACATAAAAGCGCCATCGAGCCGGTAGGCCTCGTACATAGTAGTGTGCTTCAAACCGCGATCCACGCCTTCGGGCGCCTCGTAATCCTCGCGTGCGTAAGCCAAGCGCTTAACCACGATTTCCATCAGGCCGTCGCCGTCAAGGTCGCCCACAGATATGTCGTTGGCCTTGTAGACATAGTTGGGATTTACGGTAAGTGTTTCTCTAAGGGGAATGGTCGTGTAGGGCACGCCAGAATTTTCCACGGCCTCACCGCGCACATAATGCGTGGAATAGGTCTGATCTTCACACAGGATATACTGGCCTATAATCTCTCGGCTGCCAGCCAAGGTGATTTCGTATTCATTATCCATTCTGAGGTCGGCATCGGTGTCGCGAAAATTAGTGCGACCGGCCACAGTGGCTATGTACTCGCCATTGCGGTAGATGTCAAAAGCCTGGTCTGCCCGGTCGCCGGGGAGCATGCGCCAACTTAAGAGTATCTTGTTCCAGTTAGGCATTTCGCCCCAGGGCTTTTGGCCATTGCGCATCGATGCGGAGAAGGAACTCGGCACCGTGTTGATGCTGGCCCATAGGGCGCGTGGGTTGTTGGCCGATCCAGTCAATGCCATACAGGCGCATGCTAAGAATAAAAATTTTCTCATACTCATATTTAAAAGTTAGGCGCCTATGAGGTTAACCACTTATCTCATAGGCGCCGAATTATGACAAAAATTGGAAGCCTTGTTTATTGCTTTTTATTCTGCTTCAGCCACGATTGATTCCCAGCCCTTGCACCAGCGGAAGTTGCCCACATTGCCTTTGAAGCCAGCGCGGTTGCGCAGGGTGATGCCGCGGATTGCATGCTTGAGTTCGCTGCCTTCGGGAGCCTCCATCTCTGCAGTAGCCACTTCGGGTTCGCCTGCTGAGAGGTCGGGATCAACGTAAAGGGATACTTTCTGATTGGGATAGTCAACCTTGAGCACACAGAGGTGAGTCTTGTTAAGGTCGAACACTTCAGCGCCCTCAGCCTTCTCCTTAAGGATGCCCACGCCGAATTTCATGCCGGTGCTGCCATTGCGCATCACATATACATTCACGCGGTTGGCGCCTGATATGTAACTGGGGCATAAGCCGATGATGTCAGCCAAGCCATTGCTGCCAATCTTGGAGAAGTTGCAGAGGAAGGGCAGGTAGAACACGTTGCGGGCGTATTCCTTGCCATCGGTCATCGAATAGATGCTCATGTGAGCGCCCTTGGTGCCAGTGGGATGGCCGCCCAGCTGGATCGAGAGACCGCCTTCGGGATAGCCATCGTAACTGAGGGCCTCGCCTATTGAAGCACAAGGAGTTTCGTCGGGCTTGTTGCCTACCCAGTTGCACCAGGTGTCCTGCTTGATTGATTCGCCCTTGTCGGCATATTGGGCTTTTTCCAGCTTGTCGCCTACGCTATAGCCATTCATAAAATTATTTTTGAGCACTTGCGCATTCACGCCCATTGCCATTGCAGCCACAGCTGCCAGTATCATTATCTTTTTCATATTTCTTGGGATTTGGGATTTGGGTTTTGGGTTTTGGGTTTTGGGTTTTGGAAATTTAATACCAGTAATTGGTAACTTGTCATTTGTAACTTGTCACTTGTCACTTGTCACTTGTCACTTATAACTTGTAACTCGTAACTTGTCACTTGTAACTTGTCACTTGTCACTCCCTAATTAGTTTCCGTCCGGTTTTTCAATTTCGGTGAAGGGCGAGTTGGCCCAGTGGAAGTCGGCAAACTTGTCGGGATTGGCAGGATCATAAGCCATATAATCGTCGCGCAGGTGCTTTACCACCGGCAGATTGGCCTGCTTCATGCCCTCAATCACGCATTTTGCAACCTCATAGGCGCCAAAGGGATTGAAGTGGGTGTTGTCTTTGAATTCTGTGCTCTGGCCGGGCCATGTGCCTGCGGGATAGTGCACAAACAGGTGCTTGCTTTCTTCCTCGCCCATGGCTTCGATCAGGGTCTTGGTCATCTCTTGCAATTCGATCACTGCCACATTCTCGCGGGCTGCGATGTCGCGAATGGCTGCCGGGAAATCTTCGTGGGTGTCCTTCACTTGACCATTGTTGTCAAACTGACGGCGGCGAGTCGGAGTCACCAGCACTGGTGTTGCGCCCTTGGCCCGAGCCTGATCGATAAACTGCTTGATGTAGAACGAAAACTCATAGTAAGCGCCCTTGCCGGGACCTTTCTGCTTCTGGTCATTGTGACCGAATTCTACGAATACATAGTCGCCGCGCTTGAGTTGGCTTACTATTTTGTCGAGGCGCTTGCCGCCCACGAAGGTATTGGCGCTGAGGCCGCTTTCGGCATGGTTGGCAATGGCTACGTTTTCATCGAAGAATCGAGGGAGCATCTGTCCCCAACTTGCCCAGGGCTCGTTGTCGTTGTCAACCACTGTGCTGTTGCCGCAGAGGAAGATGGTGGGCACATTGTCGATGCGCTGGATCTCTACATGGGTCACGCGGGGTGCGTCGCCATTGAATTCGAGGGTCAGTTTGTCGTCCCAGTTGAGCTTCTTCTTCTCGCGCTCTTTGAGTTTGACGCGGTCTTTATCGTTGATCTTAGGGCTGCGCTTATTGACAGTGAAGGTCTTGGTTACAAGTTCCCCCTTCTTAGTCTCCAGGTTCTCTACAAACAGGCGGCGCGATTCGGCGCGAACGGTAGTGTTGCCGGCTGAGTCCTGACTGCCCAGTGTTACGGTTACGCGATAGTTGCCGTCGGGCACATCAACAGAGAAGAAGAATGGATCGTTGGCCTTGCCGTCCCACGAGGTGTTCAGATCGTATCCGAATCCTTGCTCTGCAGTGTAGGGCTGGCTTGGAAAGTCGAATTGGAAGCTTTGTGCTGTTGCGAGCACAAAGCTCGCAACCACACTCAGCATACATATTAATCTACATCTCATGAGTCCTAATTTTTAGAAAGCGATGGCAAGACGGAACCAACCCTTATTAGAACGACGTGTATAAGTGGCATCTTTAGGAGTGTCCCAAGTAGAAAGTGTGGAACCCCATGCATAAGTGGCATTTCTCATGCTGCTGGTGTAATAGAATTCTCCATCTGTCTTTACATCATGAGTATATTGATCTAATGAACCAGTTGCCTTTTCTACAGATGTTTTTACTGTCTCGTAATTGGTAGTGATTTGATCCATTTCACCATATGAGGGAATATACCAAACAGAAGCATTAGTTACAGGGTTGTTATCCCTATAATCTTTTACCGCCGCAAGAAGAGTAGCAGTACCAGGGTCTGAAACAGCGGTTTGCTCAGAATCGGCTGCATAAGCAGTGTCGTAAGCATCTTGGGCTTCTTGAATCATAATGGTGTTTTCATAGCCATCAAGTATTGTAGGTACATTTGAATAGACTATATCATAGGTAAAAGTATTCTTTGCGGTATTCATTACCATAGCCTCAGAGTTTATATTATTCAGGGCAATTGCCAAGCCATTGGTGCAATCTGGATAATCAATCTCTAAGGTAGCATTATCGTCCATTACACTGCCTACGTAGAATACTACGCCTGCTACGTCGAGACCGGTGAGGTCATCGTTCTTGTCAACTACTGTGCCATCCTTGAGCAGGAAGTCGCCTACTTCGAGAGTGTTGGGGACTGCGGGAGCATCGCCTTCGTTAGCATCAACATCAGTATTGCTTTGATTGGTCCAGCCAGTGACCGAAGAACTCTGTACCGTAGCGGCCTTGTCCTTAAGAGCCACAGTGTAGTTGTACTGGGTGCCAGGAGCAAGATCAGGAGTAATTGTGCCTACGTATGAGTTGCCGCCATCCATTGTAATACCGATTGTGATTTGAGTGGAAGTGTTAGCAGAAGGCAGGATGAAAGCTACTGGTGTATCAATTGTAGCTGTGCCAGAAATCATTTCGCTACCGGCTGCATCTGTTGTCACTGCACCTGTCTCAGTATTGAATTTACCACTTACGGGCATGCCAGAAAGGGAGTAGGTAAGGGTGGTAGGAGTTGACTCATCATATGTGAAAGTCAGGGCTACGCGGCTCATCTTGTGCTCAAAGTTAAACTTCATGTTTAGATTGCTCTTCGAGGCGCTTGCCTGGGCCCACATAAAGTCTACATTCTGAGTGGCGTCGGTTACGTCAAATTCGATCTCTCCTGCGGCTGTGCCTTCTGTGCCAGCAAAGGGATAGTAAGCGGTGTAGGAAGTGGCTGACTCGGTAGCCTTGATGGTTGAGCCAGAGAAATTGCCGTCGCCATTGGTGGTTGTGTAGCACATATTGGTATAGTTGCCACCGGTAATACCGATCTGGTCGCCACTGCTCCAAGCTGTGCCGTCGTCGCTTACGCGCGAACGCACTTGGTCAATCGAACCGTAGACACGCAGATTGCTGTCGGAGATTTGGATATCGTCGTTGTCGGCCGAGCAGGCGCTCATCAGAACTGCCAAAGCTGCCATTGCTAAATATGACTTTTTCATGATAATCAAGGGAATAGTTATTTTATTTTTTTAGATGCAAGTTTTAAGAATGGGGATTTGAGAGGGGGACTCAAATCCCCGTAGGAATCATTTAATTAAAAAGCTATTGCGTATTAAAAAGCTATAGAGAGTCTCAGGAAGCCCTTGGTGCCATTTGAGTTATGGCCTACAAAGAGAGCAAATGTTTCATCGGGCACTTCGCACAGAGGATTTACCCATGCATATGAGTTGCCGCGAAGGTCGACGGTCCAGTAGAAATTCTCTGAATCTATCTTGTCGTCGCCATCGGCATCATATTCGGTAAACTGTGTGAGCTCGCCGCCAGCTGCCACGATGGCTGCAGCAATCTTATCGTAGTTGTCCAGAACTGCTGTGAACTCGGCAAATGAGGGCACGTACCAGAGCGAAGCATTGGCTACGGTGTGAGCATCGCGGTATGTGGTAAGCTTGTTGACGAGGTCTTCGCTGCCGATTGCGGTTTCGCCATCAGCTGCCTCTTCGAGATAACGCTCAATCAGGCGGGTGTTGTTGTAACCCAACATCTTGGTGCCTCTCGAGGTAAGATTGAGGTTGTCCTTCAGATAGTTTTCAGCAAGGTAATTGTTGTCATCATAAAGGGTTGAATAAGCCTGGCGAGCAGTGAACAGGCGAGCGGGTGTGGTGCTTACATTGTCGATGGCGATAGCCAAGCCGTTGACGGCTGAGGGAGCCTCGTTGGCAAGGATGTCGAGAGTTTCGTCGCTGGTGTAGCCGAGAGCTACGGCTGTGGGGTTGCCAAGGTAGTAGATCACGCCAGCCACCTGAGCTTTGTTCTCTGCTGAGAGCTTGTTTTGAGCCAGGATCGAACCATCGAGCATCAGGTAGTCGCCAATTGCTGTTTCGTGGGGAGCCTCCACTTCTTCTACGATGATAGTGCCTTCGTCGCCCTGTGTCCAGTCGGTAATGGTGCCTGAACTTACAGTCACATAGTTGCGCTCGTCGGTATCGCTAAGATTGATGTTGTACTGATTCTGGGTCGAGGGCTGCATGCCAGGTGTAAATGAGCCAAGGAAGGTCTTGCCATCAACATTGATAGTAAGGTTGTAGCTGTTGGTATTGGTGTTCTCTGAGGGCACCAGGATGAATGAGAGGTTCGCACCGAGCTGGCCTTCGACTGTGATGGTGCCTGTGCCTGTGCCCTTGACGCTGCCGTCGGTGGTATCAAATTCGCCCTTGGTGGGAACATCGGCCAGAGTGACAGTCACTGTGGTGCCATCGGGGATGGTGGTGTCAGTGATCATGAAGTTGAGCTTGGTCATCTTGTGGGTGAAGAGGAAATTCACCTGGGCATTGTCGCGACTTGCCTTGGCTGAGGCCCACATGAAGTCGACATTGTCGCCTGCTGCGGCATCAAAACTGATCACTGGGTTCGACGAGGTCACACCTGCATTATAAGGATAATAGGCAAAGAATTCAACCTCTTCGCTGCCCAAGATGTAGATCTTGGTGGAAGCGGGGGTGAAGGTGCCATCGACCGAAGCATTGTACTTAACATTGACATTTGTGCTGAGGTCAGCGCTGTGTATGCCTATTGCGTCGCCGTCGTCCCATGTGGTATTAGATACGCGTGACGACAGGGGGGATATTTGTCCTGTCACCTTCAGGCGCGAGCCTTCGTAATCAGGACCGGAATAATCGTTGCTGCAGGCGGTGGCCATGGTCACCAGCATTGCGGCAGCAGCTGCGTTGAAAAGAACTTGCTTTTTCATGCACGTTGGGTTTAAGGTGAATAATTTTGTTTGTTAATTTCTGTTGCAAATTTAACATCATTTTCACCCTATACCCTTTAACATTCGTTCATTTCAATTGGTGAATTATTCACTTCAACCCAAAATCGCCCCTGAGTATTTTTTTACAACCCCTGTGTACTTTTTTCCACCCCAGAATGCCGATTTATGCATGGATAATGGTCATATCCAGGTGAAATCGGTCATGCTGGGGTGGAATTTTTAATTTTTGGCCTTACTTCCCTTGCATGTAGCGGGCCATCTCGCAACAGGCAAGGAGGAAAGCTCCCACGCCGAAATTGGAGGTGGAGTTGGCATCGACCACCTGGCCCGGAATGGCTTTTTCGCCAATGGGCTGCACATAGCCCACTGTGCCATCAGGTTGCAGGGCAGTGTTGGTGAGATAGTTCCACGAGCGACGCACTACGGGTTCGTACTCTGCTGGCTCGAGCAAGCCATTGTTGAGGCCCCAGAGCAGGGCGTAGGTAAAGAAGGCGGTGCCGGAGGTCTCGGGACCGGGAGCATGATCGGGATCGAGCATGGAGCGGGTCCAGTATCCTTCGGGCTGCTGGCAGGCCGCCACTGCCTTGGCCATGGTCAAATATCGGTCGATGTATTCCTGGCGATGCGGATCATCTGCTGGCAGATCGGTGATGACTTTTGCAAGAGCGGCGATCACCCAACCGTCACCTCGTGCCCAGAAGTCTTTGCCGCCATTGGTGCTGGTATGCTTGGGATACACATATTTGGCATCGCGGAAATACAGGCCAGCTTCTTCATCATACATTATGGAATTGGCGTATGACCAATATTCGTAGAGTTTGTCGAGGTACTGCTGATTCTTGGTAATATTATACATCTTAGTCATGACGGGCATCACCATATAGAGGCCGTCGGCCCACCACCAATAGTCGTTGTTAGGGGTCGACATCTCATATTCCATGACTTCGCGAGCGCGGGCTATCTTCTGCTCGTCAGGCTCGATGTTGTAGAGGTCAGCGTAAGTCTGGAAACAAATCTGCCAATCGCCGAAGAGAGGATAGTCGTCGGTTTCGCCGTAGCTGTACTTCCACTCTGACTTATCATCGCTCTTTGCGCCCTTCCATTGATTATGTTCGGCCCAAGCCTTTGAATAATCCAGGTAATCTTGGCGCCCGGTGAGACGATATGCCTCCATATTGCCGGTATGGTAAGCGGCATTATCCCAGAATGCCCATCCTGGCTCAGGATGGGTAGCCTGCCATTGGCCGTTCACCTTATCTATTATTTGAAGTACCTGCGTCGTCGAGGGAAGCTCGGGGGCTTGCGCACAACAGCAATTCTTAGCTCCCTCATCGCAGTGAGTTTGAGCAAAAGCGCCCAGCCCTATCGCACTGGCCGCCATCAAAGCAAAGATCTTAATTTTTCTCATGATCAATCATTTTCAAATTTGCAATTATCATTATTGCAAAGTTACATCAAAATGTTGAAATCACCCCCTACCTTTCAATAATTTTTTTGGGGGATGGGTCTTAATGCACATTATCCTGGGAATCCCGCTGGGATTCCCAGGAAAGCCTATTATGACGCATCGCCTACAACCGTCATGACACTGTTTTATCCTTGATGGATGCAAGATATTCTTTGTAATAA